>MNUP01000142.1 GCA_001871075.1 Candidatus Desantisbacteria bacterium CG1_02_49_89 | reverse complement strand
TAAATCGGGCGACCTACGCCACCTACGTTGAAAACACCGGTTGGCCCGCCGAACGAAGCCACGCTCAGAACGTCATCATTTACTCCAAGAACTGATGGCGCGGTTCTTCCCGCCGAGGGCGTTATCCCGTCATAAGGCCTTCCGAAAAACACGCCTGCTGCCCCGAAAAGGCGGCTGCCGAACGCGATCCCGCCCCACTGTTTGTTTGTCAGCTCAAAACCCGTGAAACCCGCCCCGCCTGAACCCATTTCCCACCAGGCGCGCCCGCCCAGGTCTTTCAGGGCAGCCGGGTCGAACCATATGTTCGTGTCATCCGTGAGCATCCAGCTCTGCAAGCCCATGCCCGCTATCCTTGAAGAGTTCGCGCAGGCAAGCGTTGTGACGAACAGCATCGCAAGAACCACCAGACCGACCTTCTTCATACTGCCTCCTTTTTCCTTAAAAAATTGATTGCAGTGATTTCTAACTACTGATTACAGTGATTATAAAAAATAGTTGTTGGTCGTCAGTTGTGAGTTGTCAGTTTATAACCATAACTGAAATTTCGTGATTTCGTGATACTTTCGTGCTTTCGTGGAAATCTTTATTCTTTTATAGATTATTTGGCTATAGGGATCAGGAACCAGTTAATAGTAAGTATTCAATAAAGTATATTTAGCAAATTTAATATATAATAATATATAATATAATACCATAATAATAGAAAAAGTCAAGGGAAAAGTCAGCTTTTTTGCCTTTTTTACCGAGTCTTTATTCTGTTCAGGCTCTCCCTGGCAGGCGCGTATCCCGGGTCCAGGGCAAGCGCTTTTTCCCATTCCGCCCTTGCCCCTGCGTAGTCTTTTTTCGCCTCGTATGCCTTGCCGAGATTGAAATGTATGATCGCTTCCGCGGGATTGATCTCCAGGGCTTTTTCAAAAAGCGCGGCCGACGCGAGAACCCAGGGGTCAAAAAATGAAACCGGGGCAAGAACCTGCCTTTCCATATGTATATTGAATGGCAGGAACAAGCCCGGCAGGTCAACGCCTTTCAGCCCTATACCCGTCGGATTGAAGTTAAGGACCGTCACTCTCAGCAGGACATAAACCGCGGCGACTGCGAAGAACGGAATATGAAGCAGGGCTCTTTTCAACCTGTTTTCCCCGGGAAGGAACGCGAAATCGTACAGGACAAGCACAAGAGGAAGCGTAACCGCGATCTCCTTGGACATCAGGGCGAGCGCGAAGAATGCCAGGGAAGCAAAATATTGAAGCGGTTTTCTGCCGCCGTTGTATTTTATAAAAAAATAACGGAAAGCAGGAAGAAAGAAGCGACGATCAGGTCAGACCTGCCGGACATATAGGCGGCAACCTGCCCGTGGACCGGGTTGGCCACGTCGATAAACGACGAATTTCACGGATTTTCATAAGATTAACCACGGAGACACAGATGCACAGTCCGCCCGTCTTTCAGCGGGCGAAACCTCGCCCCGATACTAAACGGGGCGGGAGACTACCTTATAAGTTTTTGGCTTCAAACTTGATACTTGACCCTTGATACTAATTCGTAATCAATCGACCAGTTGTCCGGATCAGGCCCGCGGGTGTGCTCCGGCGTATACTTTCTTGAGATGCTCAGGCGTCATATGGGTGTAGATCTGGGTTGTAGAAAGGCTCTTGTGGCCTAAAAGCTCCTGCACCATTTTCAGGTCCGCCCCGTTGCCCAGCAGGTGTGTCGCGAAAGAATGCCTTAAGGTATGCGGAGTCACGTTCTTCAGACCGGCCTGCCTCGCGTATTTCAGTATAATGCTCTCGACGCTGCGGGACGTCAGCCGCCCGCCGTATTTGTTCAGAAAAACTGCCTGTTTTTCTGTCGTGCGTCGTGCGTCGTGCGTCGTGCGTCGTGATTCCAAATATTTTTTTAAAGCGGAAAGGGCCGGACGGCCTACGGGAATAATGCGTTCTTTCCTGCCTTTGCCGAAAACCTTCACGGTCCCGCTTATAACATCCACGTCCTTAAGGTCCATGCCGGTAAGCTCGCTGACGCGCATGCCGGTGGCATACAGGAACTCCATTATCGCTTTATCCCTTAAAGCCGACGGAATACCCGCGGCAACGGGAGGAGACTCAATGAGCTTAATTGTTTCCTGGGGCGTCAGGAATGAAGGGAGCCTTGATTCCCGCTTGGGCGTGCGCAGGAACCTTATGGGATTTGAAGGAATATAGCTGTTGCGGTTGAGGAATTTGTAGAAAGTGCGCAGGCAGGAAAGCCTCCTGGCTATGGTGGTCTTCTTGTAGCGGCTGCGCCCGGCGGACCGCGATACCGGGTAACTGGTTTCCGTGAGGTTTGCCAGGAACTTCCTTATTACGGCGTAGGTGGTTTCTTCCAGGTTTGTGTTCCCCTGCTCTTTTTTAAGGAACGCGAGGAACTGCTTGATGTCAATGAAGTAATTCTTAACCGTGAGGTTAGAAGCGTTTTTTGCCTTCAGGTACGCGAAGAATCTGTTTAAAACTTCGGATAGGTTCATTTTTTTGGTTCGCTGGTTTGCTGGTTCGCTGGCTCGCTGGTTAAATTATCTTTTTCCGGCTCCGTGGTTTTGGCGCTGTCCGGTGCATCAGGTGCGGTCGGGTCAGTCTTTGACTCTGACACGTTGACACGCTGAGACGTTGACACGTTATCTTTGCCTGCCGGTTTCTGCCAGGACATATAGTTGCACTGCGGGTACCTGCTGCACCCGTAGAAGGTCCTGCCCTTTTTTGTCCTGCGCTGCACGACCTCGCCGGTGCACCCGGGCGCCGGGCAGGGAATGTTGAGGGTCGCGGATTTCGTGTATTTGCATTTCGGATAGGCGGAACACGCGAGGAAACTGCCGAACCTTCCCTCCCTTTCCACGACAGGGCTGCCGCATTCCGGGCATATCTTTCCGGTAGGCTCTGCCTTCCTTTTCATTTTTTCTATGTTGTTCTGGGCTTTTTTCAGGGTTTCTTCAAATGGGACGTAAAGGTCATTCACCACCTTTGTCCATTCTGTTTTGCCCTCTTCAACCTCGTCGAGCTCGTTCTCCAGGTCCGCGGTGAATTTGGAATCTATGACAACCGGGAAATTCTCAACCAGCATGTCGTTCACGAGCTGGCCCAGCTCGGTGGGGATCAGCTTGCCTTTTTCCTTGAGAACATACCTTCTGAACAGTATTGTCTGGATTATCGGCGCGTAGGTGCTGGGCCTGCCTATGCCCTTCTCCTCAAGCATCTTCACAAGGCTTGCCTCGGTATAGCGCGCGGGCGGCTTGGTAAATTTCTGGTTGGGCAGGACCTCCAGGACATTCAACGCCTCGCCTTTCTTCACGGCGGGAAGGCGCTGTTCCTTCTTTTCCTCGGCTTCAGAGTCATCCTCTTCCTCTTCTTCCTTCTTTTCGGAAGCATCCGGCTGGGCGTACCCATATACCGCCATAAAACCCTTGTCCTTGATTATCGTCCCGGTTGCCTTGAAAACCGCGTCGCCTGCCTCTATGAGTATCGTTGTCAGCTCAAGCATCGCGTATTTCATCTGGCTTGCTATGAACCTTTCCCATATCAGCTTGTAGAGCTTGTACTGCTCCGGAGCCAGGTATTTCTTTATCTTCTCCGGGTCGCGCGAAAGGCCTGTCGGGCGGATCGCCTCGTGCGCTTCCTGCGCGCGCTTGTTGCTTTTGTAAACCGGGGGCTTTGACGGCAGGGAAAGCTCGCCGTATTTTTCCCTTATATACCTGATGGCGGAATTCTGCGCTTCCTGGGCGATCTTCACCGAATCAGTGCGCATGTAGGTTATCAGCCCGACCGGGCCCTCTTCTCCCACAGAGATACCCTCGTAAAGCGCCTGCGCCACGCGCATCGTTTTAGAGGCGGACATTCCCAGGTTCTTTACCGATTCCTGCTGCATAGTGCTTGTCGTGAACGGCGGAAGCGGGAATTTCCTCTTGTCCTCCTTGAGGACATCCGACACGATGAACCTGGCGCCCTTCAGCCCGGCTACAATATTGTTTGCTTCTTCCCCATTTTTAATTTTTAATTTTTCATTTTTAATTTTCTCAAGCCTCGCGATGAACGGGGGCGGCGCGGACGGGCTCTCGACTTTCGCGGTAATGAGCCAGTATTCTTCCGGCTTGAACTTGCCCGCGAGCTTCTCACGCTCGCATATGATGCGCAAAGCCACGGACTGGACCCTGCCCGCGCTTAAGCCTCCCCTTATTTTCCTCCAAAGCAGGGGGCTTAGTTTATAGCCGACGAGCCTGTCCAGGATGCGCCTTGCCTGCTGGGCTTCAACCTTGTGTGTGTCTATGGGCCCGGGATGCAGGAAGGCGGCGTTCACGGCTTCCTTCGTGATCTCGTGGAAGGTCACCCTCTTGATCCTTTCGGTGTCGATCGTTTTGTTGCCCGGGCTGACCTCCAGGGCAAGGTGGTGCGCTATCGCTTCTCCTTCCCTGTCAGGGTCAGTGGCTATGTATATCATGTCCGCTTTCTTTGCGGCATCCACTATCTCTTTCACGATCTTCTTTTTCAGCTTTATGGTGGTGAACTTAGGCTTGAACCCGTTGTTCACGTCCACCCCGAGTTCCTTCAGGGGCAGGTCCTTGATGTGGCCCATACTCGCCTTGATCGTGTAATCAGGACCCAAGAATTTGCTGATCGTGTTCGCCTTTGCGGGCGACTCAACTATTACTAATGACTTCGGCATGTCTTCTCCTTTCTTTCCTTAAAGATTGATTACAGTGATTTTTAAAAGATGATTACAGTGATTATTTAAAGACGATTACGGTGATTATTAACTAACGATTACAGTGATTATAAAAATAGTTGTCGGTTGTCAGTTGTGAGTTGTCAGTTTATAATCATAAACTGAAATTTCGTGATTTCGTGACACTTTCGTGTTTTCGTGGAAATTTTGGTTTTGAGCTTTGAGCTATCTTTTAACATAATACTTGCCGGGAAGCTGTTTTATAAGGCCGCGTATCTCAAGATTCACAAGCACCTGGCTCAGCTTATACGATTCCGTGCCGGCCTGCTTTGCCAGCTCGTCAATGTAAACCGGCTCCCCGCTGATCAGCTCGTATATCTTTGCTTCTTCATTATTTAGCGGTAATTGTTTTGAGGCTTTTTCTTTTTCGTTGACACGCTGACACGCTGACACGCTGACACTGTCTGTATTAAGCTCTTCTAAAATGTCTTCCACCTTCTCCACCAGTTTCGCGCCGTCCCTTATCAGCTGGTGGCAGCCCTTCGTGGTGGGAAGGTTCACGTTACCCGGAACTGCAAATACCTCCCTGCCCTGTTCAAGCGCGAACCCGGCTGTTATCAGCGCCCCGCTTTTCTCACCTGCCTCAACAACCACAACACCCAGGCTCAGGCCTGAAACAACCCTGTTCCTGCGCGGGAAATTCTGCCGGTCCGGCTTCGTGCCGAAAGGGAATTCGCTTATAACCGCGCCGCTTCTGGAAATTTCATCCATCAGGCCCTTGTTCTCTGGCGGGTAAACAACGTCAAGCCCGCTTCCCATGACCGCGATAGTCCTTCCCTTCGCGGACAGAGCTCCCCTGTGCCCGGCGGTGTCTATACCCCGGGCCATCCCGCTTACCACGGTAAAGCCCCTGCTCGCAAGCTCGGTCCCCAGCTTCTCAGCGTTGAGCCGTCCCTGGATGCTTGGCCTGCGCGAACCTACTATGCCGACCGCGTTCCTGTCCTGCTCAAGCAGTTTCCCTTTTACGTAAAGCACGATCGGGGGATCGTAGATCTGGCTGAGCAGGAACGGGTAATCCTTGTCCGCGGCGATCATTACGCGGACCCCGGTTTTTTCCGCTTTTTCAAGCTCGCGCTTCGCAGCCTTGCCGTCCGCAAATCCTGAAATTCTTCTCGCGGTTTCTTCCCCTATGCCCTCAGTTTTTCCCAGATCGCCCGCGCTTCTGCCCAGGATGCCTTCAGGCGAACCGAAGAACTGAAGGAGGTTTTTCAGCTTTCCTGACCCGATGCCCGCCATGTTCAGGGCAACCCACGCCGTCTTTTCATTTTCCATATTTTTTTACCAACGTGTAAGGTGTAATGTAATTTCCGACCAGCGTGTCATTGCGAGCCCGAAGGGCGCGGCAATCTGTATACGAGATTGCTTCGTCACTGCCGTTCCTCGCAATGACAGATAAATCAAGAATTTGTGTTACAAAGCACTAATGACTGTTTTAATAATTTTCGCACAGCAGCTCATAATACGCCGGGGGATGGGAACACGCCGGGCACAGCTTCGGGGGTTCTTTGCCCTCGTGTATATACCCGCAGTTCCTGCATCTCCATTTCATGGTCTTTTCGCGCTTGAATACTTTGCCTTCCTTAATATTCTTAAGAAGAGTAAGGTATCTTTCCTCGTGCCCTTTTTCCGCGACCGCGATCGACTCAAACACCACTGCGATCTCCTCAAGGCCTTCGGCGCGGGCGATCTTGGCGAATCCCGGGTACATCTCCGTCCATTCGAAATGCTCGCCTGCAGCGGCTGCCTTTAAATTCTCGGCGGTAGTGCCGATAACGCCGGCCGGGAATGCCACCTGGATCTCTACTTCCCCGCCTTCAAGGAATTTAAACTCTTTCTTGGCGTGTTCCTTCTCATTGTCCGCGGTATCCAGGAAGATCCAGGAAACCTGCTCAAAACCCTCCTTTTTCGCCTGGGACGCCCAGTACGTGTACCTGTTCCTTGCCTGGCTTTCCCCGGCAAAGGCGCCCATAAGGTTCTTTTCCGTTTTTGTTCCCTTCACGCTTTTCATAACGCACCTCCTCTTTATTTTATCCGGCGTTTCAGTTCCTCTATATCCAGACGCGCGAGCAGGTAGGAAACAATGGCTTCCGCTCCCTGGTTCAGGTTCAGTCCCTTAGGATTAAGGCCGTCATAGCAACCACTGGTGTTCTCATCGTAAAGAGAAGCATTCTGGACGTTTCTGCCGAGAAACCACTCAAAAGAGATCAGCGCCATCTTCCGGAACCTCTTGTCCTTTGTGATCCTGTATGCGGTGACGTAGAGATCGACCATCGCGGCCGCGTCTATGGGCTGCTGGTCGTAGACCGACTTAATTCCGTCTCTCTGGTACCATTCCTCCTGCCCGATGACTACGAGTTTTTCGTCTATCAGCACCATTCCGGTAAGGAATTCAAGCGTCTGGAGGCCAATACGCAGATATTTCTCTTCTGCGGTGACTTCATACAGATAAAAAAATGCCTTGGACAATCTTGCGTTGTCGTATGTAAGGTAAGGCTCAAACCATTTCCAATCCCGCGTCTTGTCCGACTCTTTCGCGTAGCATTCCTCCAGCAGCCTGGCAATATGTATCATTTTTTCCATTATGTCGGGCGACCTGAAGCATTTGAAATAATGATAGAGGCCGGAGATGGCGTATGCCCTGGCCCTTAAAGACCTGAAATCAAGGCTCGCTATAATGGATTTTTCAAAGATCTCTTTTGCCAATTTCTTGATGTTCCCGTAAATTTTTGAATCAAGCGCGAAACCGCAGCTCCACAGCGCCCTTCCGTGAGCATCTTCGCTGCCTTCTTCGTCCAGGAAATTCCGGCGGTAATCGACAAGGTTATGGAATCTTCCGTTTTCCTTCTGGGCATAATGCAGGAAACCCAGATATATTCCCGCCAGGTCCGCGCTTTCCTGGTCATTGAACATAGCGTGGTGCTTCAGGGCCACGATAAGGGCCCTGGCATTGTCATCGGTGGTATACCCGCTTTTCCTGTCGGGAACCGAGTATTTTCCGAATTGGAACAGGCCCATATCGTCGGTCAATTTTTTGAAATAGTCAAGCCTTATTTCCGGTATCCTTTTCCTAAGCATCTTTATTTCAGCGCCTCCTTGAAAAGGCAGGCATATTTCCTGCCCACCCTTGGCCACAGCATCTTGCGGCTGTAGGCATATACCTTCTTTTCCATGCTTCTTTTAAGGCCTTCGTTCCCCAGTATCATATTTATCTTCCGGGTAAGCGAGCAGGGATCCCTGAAGCCGGCAAGCAGCCCCCTTCCGTCCGCCAGGACTTCTTTCGCGTAAATGTAAGGAGTCGAGACTATCGCCTTGCCGCAGGACAGGGCGTATGCCAGCGTCCCGCTTGTGATCTGGTCGGGGTTGAGATACGGGGTTACGTAGACACTTGCCGCCTGCAGGTAGCGGATGATCTCCCTCTGGGTCATGTATTTGTTATGGAACTTGACGTTATCCCGGATCTTCAGGTCTTTTGCCAGCTTTATCAGCTTGTTCCTGTAACACTCGCCTTCTCTTTTTCTTATCTCGGGATGCGTTTCCCCGATCACGAAATATGTGGCCGCGGGGTGCCTTTCAATAACCCCGGGCATCGCCATGATCGCGTATTCAATGCCCTTGCCTTCGCTGAGCAGGCCGAATGTGGAAATAATGATCCTTTCCGAATATCCGTCCAGGAATTCATCCATGGTGGTGCCTGAAACCTTTTTGAAATCCGGGGTGCCGTGCGGTATCATCCTTATCTTATTAACCTGCACCCCGTAAGCATCTTTTAATATCCGGATCGCCCTGCGCGCCATTACGACAACATGCGTGCTGTAACACACGATGTCCCTGATCGCGGCTTTTTGCGAAGGGTCAGGCTTCGGAAGCACGGTATGCAGTGTCGTCACAACGGGTTTTTTAAGCGCCCTGAGGAAATACGTGATATGGCTGCCGCTTTGCCCCCCATAAATGCCGAATTCGTGCTGCACAAGGACCAGCCCGGCGCTTGAATCGTTTATCCTGGATGCAAGGTCCAGGTATTCCGCTAGATCATCGGCCCTGAGCCTGGCCTTGACTCTCGGATCGTAGTTATAAACCGCGCCCGGCTGGTTGACCGCGACGACATCGAACCTTACTTCCGGCGATACTTTTTCTATCGCGGTAATCAGGTCTCTGGCAAAAGTCGCGATGCCGCATTCCCTCGGCGGGTAAGTGCTGACGCATATGACCTTCATAACTCCGCTCCCTGTCCGTAATTTTCCGGGTACTGCCGCCCGGTCCTATAGATTCGGCGGAAAGTTGATCTGCGCTCTCCCTGTTTTTGCATCTATCGCCTTTTGATGGATCTCGTAATACCGCCTTGCGACGATTTCCCAGTTTACTTTCGTATCGAGGTATTTCTTAAGGTTGTCCCCGAATTTCCTTCTTAATTTCTCGCTGCAGGCAAGCTTGATTATGCCGTCCTTCAGCGAGTCCCTGTCGGTAAACAACAGCCCGCCCTGGCTGTCAACCGTCTGGGCGGTAAGCCCTTCAAGGGGTGCGGTGGTGATATACGGGGTGTTCGTGGCAATAATGCGCGCCAGCGTTCCGGACTGCGTTTCGTCCACCGAAGTAAGGGCGATAAAATCGCATATTGCCATGACCTTGTAATAAATTTCTCCGCGCGGGGTGAATTTAAAATATTTTCCGATCCCCTTCTTTTCCAGGCCCTTCAGGGTCATGACGTATTTCGAATATTCCTCCCTGTCATCCTCGTCTCTTATGTCCCCGGCGCCGAACAGCAGCCAGTGCTGTTTCGTTTTCTGGTAAATTGCCTTCTCGATCTCTTCCCACATATTGATCACTATATCCCATCTCTTGTTATACTGGACCCAGCCGACCATTCCGGCCATGTGTTTCCCCCTGAGTTCTTCCAGCCCGAGTTCCTCTTTCAGAAGGTTTATCTCTTCGTCGCCGTACCTGCGGTCGGGCCGCGCTCCGTGAGGAACTACCGTAACCTTGCCGAGCAGTTTTTTTATTTTCTTGTTATCCTTAAATGTCCAGTAAAGCCTCCATTTCTGGTACTCGCATTTTACGATCAGGACCGTGCATCTCTTCAGCAGTTCCTTAATAAACCATTCCTCGCTTTCCTTTAACCTTCCGTGGATCGTGTGCGCCTCTATCACCGTGGGATAGTCCTTTATCAGATCGAGCAGCCTGATGAATTCCCTGTTGCGGGGATCCCTTCCCTGGTAATTATACAGCCCGTATTCATGCTCGATGTGGATCGCGTCGGGGTTCAGTCTCCTTATTTTTTCCGCGACCCCGGCATACCACCTCTTGTCCTTCAGGTCAATGACCGGATGGACGCCTTCTCCCGCCCCGTCCGTGTGCGAGATTATCTCGATCTTTGTATCCGGCCTTGCTTTTTTCATGAATTCAACCGCTTCCTCAACAAAAGTAGCGATCCCGCAGAACCTCGGCGGATAGCTCGAAATTATCAATAGAGATCTCATTTTTTATCCTTTCTGAAACAATCATGTACAATTTTTTTGCCCGTATCCAGCAATTTTTTCATTTTATATTCTCTGTCTGCCTCGGCGTAAACCCTGACAAGGGGCTCGGTGCCCGAAGGCCTTAGCAGGAGCCAGGCCTCTCCCCCCGTAATGCCCCTGGAACCGAGTATGAGTTTCACCCCGTCATACGTTCTGACTTCCCTGACCTTCATCCCTGCGATCTTCCCGGGTATCCTTTTCGCGATCGCTTCTGTCAGCTCTTTTTTAAAACCTTCTTTCTTTGCCCCGGCATTTTCAAGCGCCAGGTCCACTCTGTCGTAATACGACCTGCCGAACCTTTGCTGGAGATCTTTGCAGATCAGGGAAAGTTTCCTGCGCTTCACGGCAAGCATCTCAAGCAGAATAAGGGAGTTCAGGGTGCCGTCTCTCTCCGGGATATAATTCCGGTGCCCGAACCCTCCGCTTTCCTCCCCGCCGGCCAGAACATCCTCCGCCATCATGGAGGCGGCCACGTATTTGAACCCCACGGGAACCTCCTGAAACGGCAGGCCGAAGAAATCCGCGATCCTTTCTCCCAGATAACCCAGGGAAATCGTCTGCACTACCTTCCCCTTCAGCTTTTTTTCTTCCGCCAGATATAAAAGTATGAGGGGGAAAACCTGGTTCGGCGTAAGGTACCTGCCGTTATTGTCAACCACCCCTATCCTGTCCGCGTCCCCGTCGGTAGCAACGCCTATGTCCGCCCGTCTCTTCCTGACCTCGCGGGCAAGGCCGCCCAGATATTTTCCGATCGGCTCAGGGCGCAGCCCGCCGAAACTGGGGTCAGGCCTGTCGTGTATGGAAAAGATCCTGCACCTGGCGGACCCGGCGGTCCTTGAGAGCAGGGCTCTCCCCGCCCCGAACATCGGGTCGTGCACTATCCTGAGACGCCGCCTTTTTATCAGATTGATGTCAACGAGATCCCTCAGTTTTTCCAGATAACCCGGCATTAAATCCTTTGTGGTTACGCCGCCGCTGTCTTTCGGCCTATTCTTACGCAGGTATTTTTCAATCTCGCCCGTGATCCGGCTGTCTGCCGGCGAACCGGACTCCGCCTTGATTTTAAAGCCGTTGTATTCGGGCGGGTTGTGGCTTGCCGTAATCATAATTCCCAGGTTTGCTTTCATGTTCACGACTGACCAGGCGAGGGCCGGGCTGGGTATAAAAGATCTGCTCAGGATAACTTTTAAACCGTTGCCCGCCACCACCCCCGCGGCAGCCAGCGCGAAATCTTCTGACAAAAATCGGGTGTCGTATCCCACGACCACGCGCTGCTTCCCTTTAACGCCGCCCGCGCCGCGCGACAGCAGATAATCAGCGGTTGCCTGGCTGACAGTTCTCACGTTCTCGAACGTGAAATCCCCGGCAATCACGCCCCTCCAGCCGTCTGTCCCGAATTTTATCCCGCCCTTTTTTTCGTTCATAGCTGACTGTGCGCTTTTACTATGCTCCTGTCTCCCAGCGCTACTCCGTCAGATATCACCGCGTTGTCCTCTATCTCGCAGGCCTCCCCGATAATGCAGCTTTTCATTTTAACGTTTTTACCTATATGGGTGCCTCTTAAAATAATACTGTTGGCTATGTTGGCGCCGTTTTCAATAATGCAATTCTCGCCAATAACAGTGAAAGGAGAAACGTCTACCCCGTCTGAAATTTTGCAATTGTCTCCGATCAATACGGGCCCGATGAAGTTCGCCTTTGGAGAAATTCTTGAGCTTCCCTCAAGCCAGACCCCTCCCTCTATTTTTCTAAAATATAGAAACGGAAAAATAATCTTTTTTTCCAGGATATCCCGGTGCCCCTGCCTGTATCTCTCAAGGGTTCCTACGTCTAACCAGTAATCCTTAGTCTCCCATCCAAAAAACTTTTCTTTTCTCTGTAAAAGGATGGGGAACAGTTCCCTTTCAAGAGAAAAATTTCTTTTGGGCGGTATATAAGACAGAACTTCCGGCTCAAAAACATATAGTCCCGCATTAACTGTTCTGCATGTACCGGCCTCTATCCAGCTGGGCTTTTCGAGAAATTGCTGAATAGCGCCGATTTTGTCAACCCTTATAAGCCCGTAAGCAGTGGGGTCATCCACGGATGTCAATGCAATTGTAGCCCTTAATTTATTCAGGCGGTGGAAATGAATCAGTTTGGCAAGATTGATTCCCGTAAGAATATCTCCGTTCAATATCAGAAAAGTTTCCTTTCCGAGCATTGACTGTGCATTTTTAACTGCGCCGGCCGTGCCCAGCGATTCTTCTTCGACTATCCATTTTATTGAGATCCCCCGATTTTTTTCTGACTTAAGGAAACCTTCAATCCTTTCTGAAAGATGGCCAAGGGAAAAAATTATCTCGCTGACCCCATATTGCTTCATCAGTTCAATCTGATATGTCAGAAGCGGGCGGTTGAAAAACGAGATTAGCGGTTTTGGTTTGCGGGCCGTCAACGGCAGAAGCCTTGTTCCCTTCCCGCCCAAGAGGATTATCGCTTTCATTCTGCCTCCTTAATTTTTCCACAGGCCGTGCAGGTTGCAGTATTCGCGCGCGGTCACCTTGTCCGCCTTCACGCAGAAGACCGCCTCAGGCGCGTCCCCCGGCTTTAGGAACTGGCGGTATGCCTTGCCGTCCGCAAGCAGCTCGATCCACTGTATAAAATGCTTTTCTTCCATCGGGTGCTGCACCGCCCCGATTTTTACCTTAACGCCGTCAGATGTTTTTTCGATAACGGGAATGTGTTTTTCCTTTGCCGCGTCAACCGTGTTTTCCTTCTGCAGGACCATGGGCTTTCCGCAGCACACCAGCTCTCCCCCGCCCACGAAAACAACTTCCACCATGTTGCCGCAAACGCTGCACTTGTAAACTTCCAATTTTTCCTTTACCATATCTCCTCCGTTAACTGCAGTCAATTAGCCATTAGTTTTATAATTAGTTCCGAGGTTCCGAAGTTCCCGCCTCATCGGCGGGTCGCCGAAGTGGCGACCGTGGTTCAAGGAATTGTGAAATTGTCCCAAGGGGACTCCTTCGGAGTAACTCAGGGCTTCTCGAAGACCCGCCTCCGCCTTAAGAATTGGCGGATGCGCCAATATTTAAGGTGCAAATCTTTAAGGAGGGAGCCCTGACATCAAACCTGAAGGTTTGAGTTACATCAAAGGTAGTCTCCCGCCTCATCGGCGGGTCACCGAAGTGGCGACAGTGGCTTCAGTGGCTATAATCTGTATAGTTTACAAGGTATTACGATAAGGCCGGGATCGTAGGAAAGCTTTGACTGCCTTAAGCCCTCAAGCCCCATATCCTCTTCCCTGTTTATGAATTCGCAGTCGGCCTGAAGGAGCTTTGCGGTCTCCCAGCAGATTACCTGCCCTGAACCTTTTATCTCGCTGTCGTATTTTTCAAAATGCACGTCAGCGGTCCTGTTGTTCTGCCTGCTGAAAACCGAAAAGGCCGCCATCCTGTCCCCGGTGAAAACCAGGAGCCCTTCAAACCCCAGTTCCTTAAAATTGTCAAACGCTCGTTTCAGCGCGGATGTTTCGTGCGTGAAGCCTATTTCGTCGCAGTTCCTTGCTTTGCACCATTTTTCGGCAAGCCTGAAACATTCGCCGAAGAATTGCTTTTCCAGATTTTTTATTGTATAGCCGGGATTGTTGCGGGTAAACTGCGAAACCAGGTTCTTCTTTTTATGAAGTTTTTTGCCTTTCAGCTCAACCAGCTTCGCCGCTGAATAGATATAGTCGGCATTATTCCTGTCAGACTCTATTCTGAAATACCCGGACAGTTCTTTGTTTTTTCCCGCGTAATCCGCGTCAAAAAATATATAATTCCCGCTTTTGCCCTGTTTTTTGAAATCGTCGGAGATCCCGATTATTTCTCGAAGACTCAGATCCTTCCCCACAGGCATATAGATAAGATCGTTATCACCGCCGTAAATTATCAGCCTTTCCTTATATGTCTTCCATAAGGTTTTAAATATGCCGCCCCAGATAAAAAGGTTCTGGAAATTGAAGTTGCACAGGATTTTGGCATCCTGTTTCAGCGCATTTTCAAAAATATTTTTATCCGGAAGCTCCATGGCTTTGAACGCGGATATGTCCAGCTCGCTCATTTCTTCCTTTTTATTATGATCATCGGAGTAAAATCCTTCATTATCCTGAAACCGGCTTTCCTGTAGAATTTCTCTGTTCCCGGTTCGGCAATGACCGTGACCCAGTCAATGCCGCGTGCTTTAATGTATTTTATAAGCGCCTTTACCAGGCTTACCCCGATCCCCCTGCCCCTGTATTGTTTAAGGACAACCGTGTCAAGGATATAGGCGTCGCTTATCCCGTCTGATATACTCCTTGCCATTCCTACCAGGCTGCCTTTATCGAACGCGCCCGCGAAACAGAAAGAGCTGCGCGCGAGCCTGTCAACGAAAGCCGGGGAATACCAGGGCTTCCACCACCCCGCGGCCTTGTACAACCGGACAATGTCTTCCCTTCTGGCTTTCTTTATGATCTTTATTCTTATTTTTGATTTTAACATGCCCATTTAGATTTCCTGATTATTCGAGAGTCAAAGAGTCATAGAGTCATAGTTACTGATTATTTCATATTGTAGATTGTAGATTTCAGATTGTAGATTGAAGGAGTGTAAATTTGCACTTTGCAATTTACAATTTGAAATTTGAAATATATTACTCTCCGTGCCTCTGTGGTTAACTATTTCTTTGTCACGTAACCTTTGAACATATTGCCGTCTTTTTCCATCGCCAGCAGCTGCCCGCCCGTGGTTTTGCACCAGGCAGGCAGGTCTTTCTCAAAGCCGGGGTCGTCCGCGAGCACTTCCAGCACTTCTCCGGGCTTCATTTTGTCAAGCTCGATCTTTGTTTTTACGATCGGCATCGGGCAGAACAACCCGGTGCAGTCCAGTGTTTTATCGGCTTTCATGGATAACTCCTGGCTTTGTCCATAGACCACAGTCCACGGTCCACAGTTTTAATGATTTTAACTGTGGTCTGTCGACTGTGGACTGTCGACTAGTACTCTGTCTCTTCAATTCCTGCTAATCAAATCCCCCTTACTCCCCCTTTATCAAAGGGGGACAGGGGGGATTTAGTTCCATAAATTATTGTCAAATTTTAATGAGACTATGCACTAGGTTATATAAACAAATTCACTTTGGAGTTAACGGCTTCGGCAAGATAGGTGGAGGCGCCGGCGAATTCGTCCACATCGCCGGTAAGGTTCTCCTTCGTAAGCCCCAGCACGCCGCAGCTTGTGGTGCACGCTATATATTTCACGCCAAGATCCCTTGCCGTCCTCATCAGGTCTTCAAGGGACGCCATCCCTGATCTTTTCATCAGCTTCTTCATCATCCACGGGCCCAGCCCGAACATGTTCAGCTTTGTGATGGGCAGCGCTGACGTGCTCATGAAATTGAACATTTTCTGCATTATGTTCTGGGACCCTGACCGGGCGAACTTCGTCTTTTTCAGGATGTTCAGGCCCCAGAAAGTGAAAAATATAGACACGTCCATGTTGCTTGCGGCAGCGGTCGCGGCAAGCGTGAATGCCGCTATCGCCTTGTCCATCTCTCCGGAAAAAAGTATTATCGTCATTTTTTCTTTCATAAAAACTCCGTCTGATTATTCAAAGATTTTGTTTATTCGTTTTCTCCATTCATCTTCAAAAACAATCTGAAATTCAATTTTTTTATCGCTGAATTCAAGATTGAGATCTCTCCAATCTTTTTGCTGTCCTAAGCTATTACAAAAATTAAAAATATTCTTCTTATACTCAGTATCTTCGTTTTTTAAATGTAATCCTTTTGTCTCTATCACAAATATCTTACTGTAATCACTCTTTGTTTTTTGGCGTTTATCCGTAAAAACAAAATCTGGATATATTTTGTATTTCTTCCACCCTTGCACATAATAATCCTGCCGTGACAAATTTCTATACCACCACAAAAGCTTCTCTTGTTCATCAAGATAAAGAGCAACTGTTTTTTCTGTTTCATTTAATTCTTCTTCTGGGACAAAATCAAAAAGGCTTAACTGTATGGGACTATTGTCATCTCTTACAAGTCCTTTTATATTATTTTTAACCCTTATGGTATCAGGTAATTTATAGCCGCCCTTATCAGAAATTAAAAAGAAACACAACGTTTTGTTTTCTAATAGTTTCTTGAATATTTGTTCCGCTAATTTATCTTTTTCTTTTTCCAGAATTTTTCTTAGTTCTTCAATGATAAAAGCAAGATTCGTTGAAACCATTTTCTTATCACTTTTTTTTAGAAATATATCCAGAGTTTTTACGCCAATATCATAAGCAACCCAGGGGTTTGGAACGATATCCAGAATCTGCCTGGTTATAAAAACCTTGTCAATCTCCAAGCCCCCGGCTTTAGAAATCCTATTTTTCTCTTTTATGACCTCCTTCTCATCATCACTTAAACCAACTATTACCTCTTGCTCTTCTTGCCGTATTTTAGAAAGCGTTATATCGCTTAAAGGCTTTATGTCAATATCGTCCCAGTCTATCCTGCTTAAAATATCCATTTCATAATTGATATCGCGCCAGCTTGAATTCTCCTGAATAACGAATTTAGGAAGATATATCTTTCCTTCAAATCTTTTAAATTCTTCCCTATAACCAACGGTTCTTTCCTTTGTTGTTTTCAGCGTCTGTTCATCGCTCTCGTCTATGGTAATTCTCCCGGCTATGTCTCCGAGTCCCTCATCTTCAAAGCTTACTTTTACATTCTCAAGGAGATTTTTAGCTTTTTGCCTGAAACAAAAAACATAGCTTTCGTCAAGCTCTTTTACCTTTGTTTTTTTTGCCTTTGGCTGCCTTAGAATTCTACCAACCAGTTGAGTAATACTTAGTTGAGAACCCGGATTAGTCAATACCGTAAGGATATAAGCAAAAGCACAATCCCATCCTTCCTGCAAGGCTTGTTTAGTAATTATATATCGAATCTGGCAATCTTTGCTCAATAAATCAATGCCTTCAATGTCATCCTTTTCGCTGCTTTTTATCGCTATCTGTTCTTCTAAAATACCGCATTGTTTGATCAAATATTCCTTCACATCCTCTGAATGAATAAATCTGGTTCCTCTTTGTTCTTTTCCAGTTCTTTCAGCCTGCACGAGGCAGATTGG
>MNUP01000135.1 GCA_001871075.1 Candidatus Desantisbacteria bacterium CG1_02_49_89 | reverse complement strand
TGTCAAGGGTTGCCCTGCTGTAACCGTGCACAGGAAAAGCAGTGGCGCCTATGATAACGAATTTTACCTTATTTTCTTTTAATGACCTCAAAAGGTTTTCGGTGTCCATTTTTCTGCAGCATCTCCT
This sequence comes from Candidatus Desantisbacteria bacterium CG1_02_49_89, assembly GCA_001871075.1. Classification (GTDB taxonomy): domain Bacteria; phylum Desantisbacteria; class UBA1551; order UBA1551; family UBA1551; genus UBA1551. The sequence goes on along the minus strand of MNUP01000135.1, from coordinate 16,688 downwards.
GCATTTCCCTTGATTTTTTAAACATCATCCTGAACCTCTGCTCTGTTGTCAGCGACAGTTGGTACTTCAGCTCAAAATCCAGTTCTTTTTCCTCATTATTCAGCTTTGTCTTCAAAACCGGCATCGTTTCCTTCCCGCGAATATATATTTAATGATATAGATATTTAGGAGACTATATTATAGCATATTTTCGTTCAATGTCAAGATTATTTGATATGAAATTAAGGGAAGAAAACTTTAATTTTAATAGGGACAGCGACCATTTATTTTATTTTCTCTGGCCTTCCCCTTGATCTGGCTGTCAATAATAATGCATCTTTGACCCATATTGTAATCTGGTTTGACCCACTCCTACAATATAAAAGACGGGTCAATTGTCATTACAAGGTGGGTCAATTTTTGATTACAATTTACAAGCTGGACTCGCAAATAGTCTGAAAGTGCCTTTGCTGTACCTGCGGAAACTCCCTGCTCAGCAGTTAAATCCATAACCGCAGCAGTAGTCTTTGTATCTTGTGCATAGGCAGTTGCCGCTAATAATACTAACAATGAGATCAAGATTAGTTTTTTCATTTTTAATACTCCTTGTCAACTATAACGCAGTCTGGGTCTGTGTTGTAATCTAACTTGAGTTCATTATTTATATATTGAATATAGCATCTAATTATGCAAGTCTATTATATATTAAAACTTGAAAAAGTCAAGTGTATTCGATTATAAGGAGAGACAAAATAGAAAACCGGCCCTGTGATAGCACCGGCTTCTAATTTCCATCTATATTTTTACGTATAGTGGTTTAAAGTCAAACTGAGGCACGCCACCTCTACCAGTTTCTTTACCTATCCAACCTTTCTTTTGCCTGCCTTTCTATTTCCGCCTTTCCCTCTTCTGTGTTTGTAAGATAATATGATGTTTTTATTGCGTGGATAATTGACACGGTTGCTACCAGTAAAAATGAAAGCCAATCAAGAGGAATCTGGAAAAACTCCTTAAGCCATTTCTTGTTCAAATTCTGCTGCCCTGCCGGGTTGTTCTGTTCCATGCACCCTCCTTCTAACACCATCGTCTTTATTACCTTTTCCTTTAAAGAACCTTTCTTCCGGGCAGGCATGCCTCTTCAATCCCCAATTTTCAAAGAACCGCTTTTAACTTGTAAGCTACTTTAGCCTTCCCTATTCCCAACCCCTAACCTCTTATATCATTATACCACATTTCTTCCTATTAATCAAGCAGAAAATGAATGGTATTATCTTATTATACACGCAGAACTTGAAAATGCTGCAAAATATACTCGGGTAATCGGCAATCTTCCTTAATTTATAATTTAATCTTTGTTATTTCTAACTTAGGATCTACAATAAATAATTTTCCTAATTCAATTTCTTGCCATTCTTCTTCAGTCATTTTTTCCGAACAAAACAAAACTGCTTTTTCGCCCAATAAACATTTACTGTGCATTAATTGATTGGTTGCCTTAGATTTAAAATTAAATTCTTTTCCTTTTTGGGGTTTTCGTTCAAGAAAATATAAGGAATAATAATTTTTGTTTTCTGAAGCATCTCTGTAAGCATATAAAGTTTCTCCGTCAGACATGACAAAATTCAGACCAGTATAATCAACCTGCTCCTTTACTATTTTAATACCAGTTTTTATTCCATTAATTACATTAGAACTCCTATTAATTTCTTGTAAAAGTAAACGAAAATATATTTCGGTATCGTTTTCGCTGGTTAATTCCTGTTTGTATTCTTCATCCAAACATTCTAATATTCTTTCTCTTTTTACAACACCGTTATGGGCAAATATCCAATTTTTATATTTAAAAGGATGCGCATTTTTACTTGAATTGCCACCATACTGAGCGGCTTTTCTTACGTGTGAAATAACTATATTTGATTTTATATACTCTATTTTGTTAAAGTCATATTTTTCAACATCGTCCAATCCTTCCTTAAAAACTTCTGCCTTGCCATTTTTGTAATAACCTATTCCCCATCCATCTGGATTACTTCTTGAAAACGATTTAAATGGTTTGTCAGCTTTGTAAAATGAAAAATCGATATCTACTTCTCTATTAGCCATAATTCCAAACAATCTGCACATTTATTTATCTCCATTATAGTTATTTGAATTTTCATTATCTAATTTGGGTAATTTTTCTTCTATACATTTTTCAACGATTATTTTTAAAACTAAATTTGCTTTATTTACTATTTCTATATTCATGCCGGTTATTTTTTTTGAACCATGCGTTAAATTATTTCTTATACGATATAAAATAGTTACAATATGTTCTAACTTTTCTAAGTTTGTATAATCCCTTTCATATGTTAGCTTTGTATAATCAAAATTTTCAACGTCTGGAGGTTGATTTAATTTGAATAATTCTCCCTTTAAATCTCTAATCGGATCTCTTATAAGATTCTTTGCGGATTCAATAATCTTGTTAGCATCGTCTTTATTCAATTGTCCAATTAGTATTTTTTGTCTTTCAGAATCTCTTGTATAAAGATCGCCTATTAAAATATATAACGCATTAAACGAATTCCATAAACAAAAAAATCTATAAAAAGATGGCTCATTTAACGTAAACGATAAATTAAACCATTCTTTAGAAATCTTAGAATATATTAATTTATAACTACTATTAACGTCCATTTTCTCTCTTTGTGATCTGTCCTATCAGTTTTTAAAACACTTATTATTTATGGTGGCTCAAAGTCAAGCTGATCTATTTTAACTTTTCTAAAATTTGGAGAACTCTAAAAAAAGGATTTCCAAAATCCTGTGTAAATCTTTTTGCTTTTTTTCTCAACATATCTATCTTTTCAGTATATTTTTCATTAATAATAACTTTCAAGCCTTGAATTTTTTCGAGTTCATTTGTAAGATACCCTTTACTTACAACGGGAGACCAAAACATATAATTAAATTTTGTAAATACTTTTAAATTCTTTTTTGCATACTCCTTTAACCTCAAATATTTATCATTTATTTTTTGAATTGTTTCCGTATGACTTCCATAATTAAGTCCAAGAATGTGCGTTGTTACTTCACACAAATAAATAGCTCTCTTTTCCAAATCAAAACCCAGAACATCAATTTCATTTAATCCTTCCAACCCTCCGCCAGGAGGTCTTACATTATAATCAATAAAACTGCAACCCTCTATTACTTTTAAATAAGCGCCTACTATATATTCACCGATGTCTGTTTTCATTACTGTTTCCTTAGCTCATCTAATAATACCCATTCACCAGGAGAACGTTCATATTTCCAAGCTTTCCAACCATTCATTTTATGATTAGTTATTGCCGTAGCAGCCAGTGAAGGCGAAGTATAAACTTTCCCCTGTAATTCCTTTGCCCTGTGACCTTCAGCTGCAAATGTTATAGTTCCATCCCTTCGCACATGGGCAATGTAAAGATGCCCTTTGTATTCAAATCGAATATGTATACGTCTTTTTATATAATCTGCAAGGGTTGCTTTACGACCCTTAATGGGTTCTGGCTGTTGATCTGGTTCAAACGTTGGATGGTTATCTTGAAAGAAAATGTCCCGTTCATGTCTTTGAAATTCAGTAAATTGCCTTCTGAATTTCCTCTTCAAATCTTCAGATTGGATAAATTTTCCTTCTTGTAAATTCCCTTTAGGACTGGCGATCCTAAGAACCAAAGTCTCCAAATCCTTAAGTTGTCTATCATTAATTGTTAAATAGATACTAAACCTATCCCAGCTTTGAGCGTGTCTGTCCTGTAAATGATGATGAAGCCTGGAGCGTAAATTTGAAGCTAATCCTACGTAATACAATTTTCCGCTTTTATACAAGGCATATATTCCGTGTCTTCCTTTTGCATATTCCCGAATTATTTTCTGATATTTTTCTAAACCTTCTCTTGGGATATTTTCAAGATATGAGCAAACAAGCTGTCCACTTTTAGTCATGTTATTTACTCCCTACTTATCAAAATACGAATAACTTACTTATAAATTTCTATTTCATTACTTCATCTTTTATTCACTAATAAACCCATAATCAATTATTTCTGGTAATAATTTTTCTTTTAATATATTATGCAACTCATCTAATTGACTAAATAATGTCAATAGTAATGCATCTTTGACCCATATTGTAATCTGGTTTGACCCACTCCTACAATATAAAAGACGGGTCAATTGTCATTACAAGGTGGGTCAATTTTTGATTACAATTTACACAGCAGGCACTCCATCTTGATAACGAAATCATCCTTTCCTGCGGGCCTTCCCGTAAGAGTGCATTGCCTTAGTTCTTTCAGGGCCTCCTCATCTTCCTGGCTTGAAAGATATGTTTTCCAGTCCTTTATTTCACCCACAAGAGGAAGGTCGCCTGACAGTAAAAGATTGCCATTTCTTTTGATATGGCTCAGTGCGCTTGACCAGGGATAATCCTGCGGCTCCTTGACAATACCACCGCGCGATCGAACGGTTTATTTAGGTTCAGTCCTGGTTTGTTCGGTTTTCTTTTTCAATGTGTTGATGCCTTTTATCACCATAAAGATCGCGATGGCGACGATCAGGAAATCAAGCACCGAATTAATGAATTGCCCGTAATTGAGGGTCACTGCCGGCGCATCTGCCGTGGCGCCCTTAAGTATCAGTTTCAGGTCCTTGAAATCAACCCCGCCGATCAAGATACCGATAGGCGGCATAATAACATCATTTACCAAAGAACTGACGATCTTACCAAAAGCCGCACCGATCACTATACCTACGGACATATCAATGGCATTGCCTTTAACCGCAAATTCTTTGAACTCCTTTAAAATGGACACCGGGGATCTCCTTTTTTACTATAAAAGTTTGGGGGTCAGAACTTGAATATTCACTCTCAAACCTGAAGGTTTGAGCTACGCAGACCTGAAGGTCTGCCCTACGAAAGATAAATAAAAACCTATTTGTGCAAGCTTGGGGGTCAGACCTTGAATATTCACTCTCAAACCTGAAGGTTTGAGCTACGCAGACCTCCCTCCTTAAAAACTGGCGGGTCTTCGAAAAGGTCTGCCCTGCAAAATCCCCCTCAATCCCCCTTTTACAAAGGGGGAACCCGGCAGGATAAACCCTGCCGTTGCTTTTTTTGATTGCCACGCTGCGCCCGCAATGACACCAGAAACCGTCAATCAATTGAGCTCGTAATTGTCATTTTCATTGTCTAAAAGCTTGTGTCGCAATGACACCAAAACGAAAATACGGCTTTATCTTTGGCTATACGTTGAACTTGAAGGTTATGCAGTCCCCGTCGCGCACGATATAGTCCCTGCCCTCTCCCTTGATCAATCCCCTTTCAACCGCAGCCAGTTCTGAACCTGCCTCCAGAAGGACTTTCCAGTTTATGACCTCCGCCCTTATGAACCCTCTTTCAAAATCAGAATGTATTTCGCCCGCGGCTTCCGACGCTTTGGTGCCGTTCCTTATTTTCCAGGCCTTGGTCTCTTCCTCGCCTACCGTAAAAAAGGCGATTAGGTCAAGAGTCCTGTAGCTTTCTTTGATGAGCCTGTCAAGGCCGGAATCGCCCGCGTTAATAGATTCAAGGTATTTTTTTGAGTCATCCCTGTCCAGGTCAATAAGCTCTTCTTCGATCTTCGCGCATATGGGAAGGTATCTTTCGGGATGGTCAGTCATTTTCTTCCAGGAACCGGTCCTGAACTGCTCTTCACTGACGTTCGCCACGCACAGGATGGGCTTGAGCGTCAGCAGGCTCAGGCTCTTGACCGCGAATTTTTCGTCGTCATTAAGCCCAGCCTCAGAGGCAAGGTCCCCTTTTTCAAGCGATATTTTCACCCTGCCTAATATATCGAATATCTTCTTTTCGTCCTTGTCCCCTGCGCGCGCCGCCCTGTAAGCTTTATCCAGGCGCTTGCTCACCACTTCAAGGTCAGCAAGCGCGAGCTCCAGGTCCACTACCTCACGGTCGCGTTCGCAGTCCAGCTCGCCTTCCACGTGCATGATCTCGCCGTCTTCGAAAAAACGAACCACTTCAAGTATGGCGTCCACTTCCCGGATGTCGGCAAGGAACTGGTTCCCCAGACCTTCTCCCTTCGAGGCGTTCTTTGCCAGACCGGCTATGTCCACGAACTCTATTGCCGCGGGCACAACGCTGCGCGCGCGCGACATCTCCGCCAGCTTAAAAAACCTTTCGTCAAAAACCTCCACCACGCCCACGTTCGGCTTTATGGTGCAGAACGGGTAATTCATGGCCGGCGCTTTTCTCTTTTTTATCAGAGAATTAAAAAGAGTGGACTTGCCCACGTTGGGCAGGCCCACTATCCCCATTGAAAGCATATACGCTCCCGGATAATAACTACATAGCAGGGCAAGCCCTGCAGCTACAAAATTGCTTCGCTTATCAATTTAAAATTTACAATTAACAATTTACAATGAAGGAAATAGAATTTTTATTCAAAATAGCAGGGCAAGCCCTGCAGCTACAAACTACATAGATAATGACAAGATTGTCCCGATCCTCCAAACTAACTGGCGGACAGGTAAATCGGGACCGCTACATAGCAGGGCAAGCCCTGCAGCTACAAAAACCTTGCCCTACGACTGCATTAGCAGGGCAAGCCCTGCAGCTACAAACTACCCACTTTTCCTGGCGATGTAATCGATTATACGGTCTCGCAGGGTTTTTTTGACTTTCAAAAAGACACATCCGAACAGACCGCCCCTTTTCGCCTCGCCCCTGTCTGCCACGGTTTTTATAAAGAAGCGCTGGTCCTCAGAGATATTCGGTATATCAGAAAGGATTTCCAGGACATCCCCGATCCGGACAACGCTGTTCGTGTCCTTAAAAAATTTAAGCCCGCCCTCGCTTATGTCCAGTATCCTGCCGTAATAAGGAAGCTCCGCGCGCGGCTCAACGGAATCAACGTCTATCGCGTCTCCCTCGTGGGCGATAATATCATATTTAACGTTTAGAAATGTCTCCACTCTCGCCCAGATCCTTTTTTCCTTCTTTTCACCCCTCAACTCCGTTTCGGTCTGCATCTCGGAAATACGCTCCAGGAACATCCTGCGGTTTTTCCCCAGCATTTCCCTTATCTTTAAAACAGCTGTCTCAAAACCCGGCTTGTCTTCCTGCAATTGTATGATATCCGCCGTAAAACGGTTGTCTTTCAGCAGCTCGAAGATCTCCATTTCAACTTCGATCCTGTCCCCGGCGCGCGCTCCCTTCTCGATAAGCATTTTCAGCAGGTCTTCCTCTGCGTTTAAAATAGCGCCATCCGGCATAACTGCCGCCCCGGTTCCGTTACTCCCGCCCGTTCCCCCGCTTATGATCCTGTATTTAACGGGGATGGATATGTCTGGTCTCTTCCATTTCTTTTCCATTCTGCCTCCCGCAGGGCCGTTAAGCCCGGCTTTAGTTCTTGCCTAGGACGCATCGATGGTGTCTGTTCTTGTATTTACTTCAGGGACAAGTGACAAGTGGCAAGGTGCTAGGGATGGAAATAGAATCTTATTTAAATAAAAATCCTTCACTTGCATCTTGTCCCTTGCATCTTGTCCCTGGTATCTGGTTCCTTGTCCCTGTTTTTAACGGTACCTGTGCGTGCCGTGCCGCCTGCGCGGAGTATACCTGACGTAGTGCGTTGAAAACTGCGTAACTGGCATATCGGGGTGCTTGGAAACGGGTAAAGTAGTCCTTATCAGCCTTTCGATGCTGCGCACTCCCTGCAGCTGGTCCGGCATCGCGAAAGATATGGCGTGCCCGGGCTTGCCGGCGCGCCCTGTCCGCCCGATGCGGTGCACGTAACTTTCCGCCTCGTCGGGAAGGTCATAATTTATGACCAGCTCAATACCCTTAACGTCAATACCCCGGGCCGCGACATCGGTGGCGACCAGCACCCTGTATTTGCCTGATTTAAAGCCTTCAAGGGCTTCCCTGCGCTGGGAAAGAGAACGGTTTGAGTGTATCTCAGCGGAGTTGTGCCCCATAGACTGCACTCTTATCTTCACCTTCCTCGCGCCGGCCTTAGTGCGCGTAAACAGCAGGACCGACCCCTTGTATTGCTCGAGAAGCCTGCGCAGAAGCTGCGCCTTGCTGTCGTGCATTACGATAAAAAGCTCCTGGACGACTGTTTCCGCCGCGGTTCCCGCAGGCGCGACCTCAACGCTGACAGGAAGTTTCATGTAAGTCCTCGCGATACCGGCTATCTCGGAAGGCATCGTCGCGGAAAAAAGCATGGTCTGCCTGTCCCTGGGCACCTGCTGCAGGATACGGTCTATCTGCGGCTTGAAACCCATATCAAGCATGCGGTCAGCCTCGTCAAGCACCACCACGTTCACGTCGCTCAGCAGGTTCCTTCTTCTCTCAACATGGTCCATCAGCCTTCCCGGCGTGGCCACGAGTATGCGCGGGTTCCTGTTAAGCTGGTTCAGCTGTTTGTTTATCGGGGCGCCGCCTATAAGGACAGCGATCTCCATCCCGGGCGCGTGGCTCAGGCTCCTCAGCATCTCGCCCACCTGGACCGCAAGTTCCCTGGTAGGAGCGAGCACAAGCCCCTTCCCCCTTCTTTGAGCGAGGCGCTGCATCATCGGTATGCCGAACGCGATCGTTTTGCCTGTGCCTGACTGAGCAATGCCCACAACATCCTTGCCTTCCATCGCCACCGGGATCGCCTTGTTCTGGATGGGCGTAGGAATAGTGATCTTCATTCTCCCTAAAGCTTCCAGAAATCCCGGAGCAATACCGAGGTTAACAAAACTTGTGTTAGATTGGTCCATCTTTTCTCCTTATCAATTTACAATGAAGGAAATAGAATTTTTATTCAAAATAGCAGGGCAAGCCCTGCAGCTACTCCTTCAATTTGCAATTTGAAATTTGCAATTTGAAATTTAAAATTATTTGCTGGATACTGGTCGCCACTACGGTCACCACTTCGGCGACCTGCCGACGAGGCATGGCGACCCGCCGAAGGGGCGGGCCACTGGACACTGTCTTATTGCAGTTGAAGTAAATAGAACATATATCTGCGGCATTTCGCGAAAGTCTTATCATCCACCAGGCTTTTTTCAAGCGCCTTCTTTATAGGGCTCCTGAAAAGCCGGCGCGAGATCTTGTAAACGAACGGGATGTAGGTCTCCATGGCGTACGCGAGCATCCTGATGCTGGGTATGGCATAATCATTGAAAAGCGATATCATGAAATTAAGCGTGGGCCCTGTCCTGTCCGTGACATCCTCCTGCCTGGCGATCTTAAAACCTTCCGCTTCCAGCTCTTTCAGGAAACCGGAAAGCGAATGGCCGGATATGTGCACCTCACGGTCGTCAACGCCGTCCACCTTGAAAAAATCCGATATGAGAACCCATCCCCTGCCGTTCAGGACCTCGCGGCATTTTTTCAGGCCGGCCGTGAGATCCATATACTGGAAGCTCTCGGACATCAGGACCAGGTCGAACCTGCGCTCGGCCCGGAAATCCTCAAATCCGGTCAGGCAGAACTGGACCTTCCCGCCGGTGTTTTCCCTGAAAACTTTTTCCTGGTAGGGATCGGGTGAAAGGCTTACAACGTCATAGCCCCTGTTTTTTAGCTCAACCGCGTTGCCCCCCACGCCGCAGCCCGCGTCAAGCACGGTTTTCACTCCGGCCGGGATGTAACTGAGCAGGTGGCGCAGATACCTGTCCTGCGCGACGCGCAGGTTTTTCATATCCAGTTCCTCGCCCGGCTCCCAGAAACCGAAATGCAGGTGCTTTGACCTTGTCACTTCGGTGTAATATTTCAGAAGAAGGTTTACCTTATTTCCTGGCAATTGCGCCCCTATTTGCAGGGCAAGCCCTGCAGCTACAAGATTGCTTCCCCGCCTCGACGGCGGGTCGCAATGATCTTCGGGCGACCAAGGTCGCCCCTACGCGATCCCGGGCTCAATGAATTGAGCCCCTACATTGCAACCGCTACCCGCTATCCACTAACTAACCACTGACCACTGTATTTATTGCAGTATGAGCTCAGCGTGGTACATATCGTCTTTCTCTTCCATCCTGAAACCGCGCTTCCTGAACATATGGATCATTATGTAATTTGACTTCATGACGCTCGCGTAGATCGCCTTCAGGCCCTTTTCTTTGGCTATCTCAAGTATGTAGTCCGTGAATATGCTGCCTATGCCCTGGCGCTGCCAGGGGTCCGCGACAACTATCGCGAATTCCGCCGTCTCTATGTCCGGGTCTGCGACCAGCCTTACCACGCCTGCCATTTTTTTCCCGCCGTCTTCCTCGACTTCGGCGATTATCGCGATCTCCCTGTCGTAATCTATCTGGGTGAACCTTATCAGGAACTCGTGGGTTATGTTCTTGATGAGCTGGAAAAACCTGAACCTCAGGGTTTCCTCTGAAAAATTCTTGAACATCTCCGCTTCCATCGGCTCGTCCTCGGGCCTGATGGGCCTAAGCGTGAACTCCCTGCCGTTCCTCATCTTGCTCTGCCTTACGTATTCCTTGGGGTAGGGCAGGATGACCAGGTGCGAATACGGTTTTATGTCTTTGCCCGCGGTCTTCTCGTCAAGCAGGATCTTGGCGTCCAGGACCACCCCGCCGTTCTCGTCCACCGCGAACGGGTTGATGTCCACCTCTTTTATCTGCGGGAAATCTATAACAAGGTAGGCGAACTTGTAAAGCAGGAACTGGATCGCCGGGATGTCAACGCCCTTCATTCCCCTGTAGCCTTTCAGCAGGGTGTAGATCTTTGTTTCCTCTATCATGCGCATAGCGAGCGCCATGTTCAGCGGCGGAAGGCCTGTATCCACGTCCTTGAAAACCTCAACCGCTATGCCGCCCATTCCGAACACTATGACAGGCCCGAAGATCGGGTCCTTTTTGCAGCCTATGAGCAGCTCGTATCTCTTTGAAACCATTTCCTCGATTATCACGCCTACTATTTTTGCCGCAGGCAAATATTTTTTCACGGAAGCGTTGATCTCATCGAAAGCCTTTTCCGCTTCTTCTTTTGTTTTTATATCGAGCTTCACGCCGCCGGCGTCCGTCTTGTGAAGAACGTCCGGGGAAAGTATTTTCATCACTACCGGGAACCCTATTTCCGCTGCCTTCTGCCCTGCCTGGGCCGCGGTTGCCGCGATCCCGCTTTTTACCGTGGGTATCCCGTAATTTTCAAAGACCTGCTTTGCCTCGGATTCGGTCAGGGCAAACCTGCCTTCTTTCATAATGCCGCTTATGAGTTCCCTGTTCTTTTCGATTTCCGGCCTGAACGCGTGCGGTATGGTGGCAGGCGTTTCATAAAGCAACTCTAAGTTCCTGGAATACCTGTATATATCCATGAAAGACCGCGCCGCTGTCTCAGGGATCTTGTAGACCGGGATATTGCCTTTTTCAAGTATCTCCTTGCCCTTGTTCACGTCCTCCTCGCCCATCCAGGAGGTAAGTATGGGTTTTTTGTCCCTGCCCTGAAGCGCCGTGATCTCTTTCGCGACACCTGCCGCGTCTGTCATTGCCTGCGGGGTGAGGATCGTAAGTATCCCGTCAACTCCCTCGTCCGCGATGCAGGCCTCCATCGCCTTTCTGTACCTTTCGGGATCCGCGTCCCCGAGCACGTCAACAGGATTCCCCCTGCTCCAGTTCGCGGGCATGACCGCGTCCAGGGATGCCATCGTCCCGTCCGAAAGTTTCGCGAGCGTGCCGCCCAGCTCGATCAGGGAATCCGTGGCAACAACCCCCGCGCCGCCGGCGTTCGTGACAATGGCAAGCCTTCTTCCCTGCACCTTTTTCTGCGCGGTCAGGGTCTGGGCGCACGCAAATAATTCTCCGATGGTATTCACCCTTATCGCGCCCGCCCTTTTGAATGCCGCATCAAAAACCGCGTCATCCCCGGTAATGCTGCCTGTGTGGGATTTCGCGGCCTGCGCGCCTTCAGAGCTCTTGCCCGCCTTCAGGATGATTATGGGCTTTGCCCTCGCGAAAGCCCTTGTGGCGCTCATGAACTGCCTCGCGTCGGTCAGAGATTCCATGTAAAGCAGGATGCTGGTAGTCCCGGGGTCCTGCCCGAAATAATCTATAAGGTCGTGGAATCCCACGTCTATCATCGAACCGATGGAAATGAAATGGCTGAACCCGACATTCTGGCTTACGGACCAGTCCAGGATAGCGGTGCCAAGCGCGCCGCTCTGGGAAATAAAGGCGATCCTGCCCGGGAGCGCCATCTTGTTGGCAAAGCTCGCGTTAAGGCTTATCGAGGGTTTTATGAAGCCGAGGCAGTTGGGCCCGATTATCCTCATGCCGTAAAGCTTCGCGGTCTCCAGGATCTTCGCGCACATCTCCCCGCCTTCTTTTCCTGCCTCCTTGAACCCGGAGGAAATTATCACAACTCCCTTCACGCCCTTTTTTCCGCACTCATCAACAATGCCGGGCACGGTGGCAGCCGGGGTTGCCACAACCGCGAGGTCAACCTCGCCGGGCACTTCGGAAAGAGATTTATACGCTTTTACTCCGTAAACGCTTTCCCTGGTAATGTTCACGGGATAGACTATCCCCTCGTAGCCGCTGCCCACAAGATTCTTCATCAGGGAATAGCCAACGTGGCCCTTCTTGTTGGTCGCCCCCACAACCGCGATCCCTTTGGGGTTGAATATTTTTTCTAATTTTCTCGCAGGCACTGTATCCTCTTGTTTTTCCCCTCACCCCACCCTCTCCCTCATAATACCCTCATCTCCATCTTCCCCCGTTAGAGGGGGAAGAAGAATAGGGAATAAAGAATTTAAAGGGGCGCGAATTTCAGCTTGAATTCAAAAGGGCCGGGTTTTATCCTGTACTGCTCAAACGTATCAGGGCCGCACGAACCGCTGCCCAGGCCGCATTGCCTGTGATCAAGATTAAGCGTTATATCCTCCCGCGGCACAAGCAGATGGCGATGTGTCGCTTTGCCAAGGTCCGCGGCAGTAAAGTAATGCGCGCTGAAACTGAAAAGAGGCATTCCGTATACCGCAAAACCTTTCCCAAGCAGGTTTGTGAAGAACGCAGACCGGGTATCCTCCCGGTTGCCGTTCTCCTGCGGGCGGATATAGGGAGTGTAGAGCTCAGAAACTTTTTTCCTGTATATGCCGATCTTGCCAGCCTGTTTGCTGTCCGCGTAGGTCTCGCCCGGCCCCCTGCCGAACCAGCACGCGTTTTCCAGGTTCCCGGGTATCGTCATTGCCAATCCTATCCTGGGAAGGCTGGGCAGGTCCCCGTGCGGAGCTCCCCTGACCTCGACAACCATCGCCCCGTCGCCGGTGATGGTGTAAATATATTCGCAGTAAAACCCGTGCCTGTGCACAGGCGGCGCTATCCTGGATTTTATCCTTACTTTCGCGAAAGACTCTTTCTGCACTACCGATATATCGTCCGTCCTGTGCTGCAGCATGTCAAGCCCCGCGTTCCTCCATTCATTTGCGAACCTCGGCCTGTCGTTATCCGTGGGCGCTCTCCAGAAATTAAGCCGCGGCCCGTCTTTTATCAGCTGCATGCCCTCGTATTCCCAGCAAGACAGCCTGCCGTAGATCCTGTCGAACGTGAAAGTGCTCTTCCCGGTATATATTTTTACTTCTTTTTCCGCTTCTATGAGCTGGACCGGCGCCGGGTATTCCTGCTTTATGATCTCGACCGCGGGAACGTCAAGCGGAAGGGGGATATCAGACCAGGCAACTTCATGGCCTGCGTCCGCCCATGCCGCACCTTCCTTCAAAGTGAAACTCAGGTGAAGGAAATATTCCGCGCCCGGAACAAGAGCGGACGGTATGCCATAGGGTATCCTGGCCTTCCTCGTCTCCCCTGCCTTTATGTCAAGCGGCTGCACGCTGCCTGTTTCAATTGCCACGCCGTTTTCCAGGAGTTTCCAGGAAACGTTCAGGTGATCAAGGGAAATAAAATCGTGCCTGTTCGTTATGCCCACCTCTCCGGTTGAGATATCCGAGAGCTCTACCTTCACGGGCTCTATCGCCTTTTTATATTCAACAAGCCCCGGCGACGGGACCCTGTCGGGAAAAACCAGGCCGTCGCACACGAAGTTCCCGTCGTTGGGTATGTCGCCGAAATCGCCGCCGTAGGCAAACCATGTACGTCCATCCTTTTCCCTTACCCTTATGCCGTGGTCGCACCACTCCCAGACAAACCCGCCCTGAATGCGCCTGCTGGAGTAAAAAACATCAATGTATTCCTTGAAAACTCCCGGGCCGTTGCCCATGGCATGTGCGAACTCGCACAGTATGAAAGGTTTTGTGCCGTCGCTTTTCTTAACGGTATTTACGCAGTCCTCAGGCGTCGCGTACATTTTGGACATAACGTCCGCCAGTTCAAATTTGTAGCCGCCCTCGTAGTGTATGGGCCTTGTTTTGTCCCTTGACCTTGCCCATTCGGCCATCGACCTGTGGTTGACCCCGAAACCTGACTCGTTTCCCAGAGACCACATTATTATCGACGGGTGGTTCTTGTGCGCCTCAACCATGCGCTTCATCCTGTCAACGAACGCGTCCTTCCACTCCGGGTACATCGAAATGTTGTCCTTGTATTCGAACCCGTGCGTTTCAACGTCCGCCTCAGCGATAAGGTATATGCCGTAATGATCGCACAGGTCGTAGAAACGCGGGTCGTTCGTGTAATGCGACGTGCGCACCGCGTTTATGTTGTGCCTTTTCATGATAAGTATATCCTCGCGCATGGCATCATAAGGGATCGCCCTGCCGGTGTCCGGGTGGAACTCGTGGCGGTTAACGCCCTTGAATTTTATAGCCGTGCCGTTCACAAGAAGGCAGCCCTCTTTGATTTCAACGCTCCTGAACCCGATATTAAGGCGCTTTACAGCTACAACGCTGTTTTTGCCGTCTTTCACGGACGCAATAAGGGTGTAAAGGTACGGGGTCTCAGCCGTCCATTTATGGGGCAGGCCGACGTCAGCCGCAAGTTCCAGCCTGGTATCCTTGCCTGCCTGGACCGAAAAATCGCAGTCCATCTTTCCCCTCAGCGCGTCTTTCATATTCCTGTCAAGAAGCAGGAACTCTATCCTGTAATCCTTTACGTCCTTCTTGCCGTAATTCTTCAGCGTCAGCTCGGATTCCAGCTTCGCGTTCTTGTACTCGCTGTCAAACGCCGTCCTTGTGAAGATATCGAACACCTCCACTCCGGGGGAAGCTATGATGTATGCGTCCCTGAAGATCCCGGAGAGCCACCACATATCCTGGTCTTCCATGTAACTGCCGTCAGACCACTGGAACACCTCGACCGCGATGACATTGCGTCCTGTCCTTACAAAAGGCGTGATGCAGAACTCAGCCGGGATCCTGCTGCCCTTGCTGAACCCGGCCTTTTTTCCGTTTATCCAGACATAAAAAGCCGAATCCACCCCTTCAAACCTGAGGAATATCTCCATGCCCCTCCAGGTTTCCGGCACCGCGAACTGCCTTATGTAACACCCGGTGGGGTTCTCGGTCGGGACCCGGGGCGGGTCGATCGGAAAGGGGTACGCGACATTGGTATAGTGCGGCCTGCCAAAACCTTTCATCTGCCAGCTGGAAGGCACTTCCAGGTCGTTCCAGCCCGAAGGGTCGAATGATTCCTCAAAAAAATCAGGGGGGACGAATTCGGGTGCCTGGAAATACCCGAATTTCCACACGCCGTTGAGCAGGCTGAAATACGGGGAGAGTTCTCGCTCGCCCTTTACCGCCGCCTCGATCCCGTTGAAAGAAAGCAGGCAGGCGCGCGCCGGTACCCTGTTGATGCCGGTGATCATGTGGTTTTCGTAGTCATTCATGTGTTTTTCCTTTTTGTATTTGATTGCAGCGATTATTACCTGACGATTACAGCGATTATTAAAAGATGAAATATTTAGAATCCCTGCTACTGAAAATAGAGAATAGAAAATAGACCGCAATGTCGCTTTGTTTTATCTATTGCTCTATTGTTCAATTGCTCCATTGCTCTAGTCCCGATTTTATATCGGGACTACGGAGAGGCCGGGATTCGGTCCTTTGTAAATCCTCAATAGAACTGGGTTACAGTTTCGGATTTACCCGGAGCCGGGGCACTTTCCTGCCGCTCGTCCTCTTTGTCGGACTCGCTTTTCCAGCCGCCTCACCATCTCGGCGGCGTTCGTAGCACGGTCGCCTTTATTCAGGCGACCACTCACCCAGTGGCGGAAAGTGCCTTTCGAATCCCTGCTACTGAAAATGGAGAATAGAGCAATAGACCGTCCCGATGTTACATCGGGACTCCATTTTTCCCTTCGGGAAAAATACGGAGAGGCCGGGATTCGAACCCGGGAGACCCGATAAAGGGACTAGACGCTTAGCAGGCGCCTGCCTTAAGCCACTCGGCCACCTCTCCCCGCCCGTTTCATCCTCCGGATGAACGGGCGAGGTCTCGACCCGCCCCGAAGGGGACGGGCGGACACCCATCCATTATCCAGAAGATTACTTTAGGATATATATTTAATGATGTATATTTAAGCAAGTATATTATATAGTAAATTCCATCTTTTGTCAAGGGAAAATAAAAAACCTGTTCCGCAACATTCAAAATGTCACATTTGGGAACCTTAAAATGTCACATCGCTCATAGTTGGTACTCTCCGATTTTCTGCTCATCTTTTAACACAATAATCTTTTTGTTGGGGATAAGACACACGGTTACTTCCTGTTCTGGAAATCGCCCTACTTTCCAGATTCTGCCTT
>MNUP01000015.1 GCA_001871075.1 Candidatus Desantisbacteria bacterium CG1_02_49_89 | reverse complement strand
ATTAAGGTCGGGGAACACAAGCACGTTCGCCCTGCCCCCTACCTCGCTGGGCTCTTTCAGTTTTTTCTGCGCTACCCTCTGGATAAGGGCGGTGTCTGCCTGGAATTCGCCGTCAAAGAGCAGGGAGGCGTCTTTTTGCCTCGCGAGTTTTAATGCTTCGATGACCTTATCGGTGGCGGCGTGCGAAGCGCTTCCCTTGGTGGAAAAGGACAGCATCGCTATCCTGGGCTCCATTTCGAGCAGGTTCTTCGCGCTCCTGCCCGAAGCCACGGCGATCTCGGCAAGCTGGGACGGGCTGGGCTCAATGTTCACGGCGCAGTCAGCAAAGATCAGTATCTTGTCTTTCTCGCCCTGGAACTCGGGGATTATCATTATGAAGAAGCTTGAGGCCGTGCTTATGCCAGGGGCGTAGCCGATCGCGAGGGCAGAAACCTGGATTATGGTGGCGGTAGCTGTTGCCGCACCCGCAACCATGCCGTCCGCGTCCCCCTGGGCTACCATCATCGCGCCGAAGAAAAGATTCTTCCTGACCAGCTTCATGGCTATATCTTTTGTTATGTTGTCGCCCGCCCTTTTAGCGGCGTATACTTCGGCGTATTTCTCCAGTTTCGGCGTTGCCATGGGGTCGACTATTTCTATGGCAGTGGTCTTTATACCCGTTTCTTTTATCTTTGCTTCATTACCGACAAGGACCGGTATGGCAAAGGCCTCGATCCTTATCTGGCTGGCGGCTTCCAGTATCCTCGGGTCGCCGGTCTCAGGCAAAACTATCCTCTTAGGCTGTTTTCTTGCTTTTTCCTTGAACTGAGCGATAATATCCATGTTTGTTCCTTCCTTAAATAACGTCGTACGTCGGACGTCTTACGTCGTACGTGTAAATCTTTAAAACGTACGACCTGTGACGTATAACGGTATTTGCGCGCGGCGTTCGACGCTCGACTTACGACGGTATTATTATTCAACAGTCACGCTTTTCGCCAGGTGCCTTGGCTGGTCCGGGTTGCACCCTCTTTTTACCGCGATGTAATACGCGAGGAGCTGCAATGGTATCACCGCGAGCACAGGCGACAGCTGCACGCAGGTCCTGGGAACGTAAAGGACTTCGTCCGCTTTCTTTTTAAGTTCCTTATCGCCTTCAGACGCGAGGGCTATTACTTCTCCCCCGCGGGCTTTTATTTCCTCTATGTTGGACAGTATCTTGTCATACCTGCGGCCTTTGAGCGCGAGCACGACAGCAGGCATATTTTTGTCTATCAGGGCTATGGGGCCGTGTTTCATTTCGGCGGCAGGATAGCCTTCAGCGTGGATATACGATACTTCCTTCAGTTTCAGGGCCCCTTCGAGCGCCACAGGGAATCCCTCACCCCTTCCCAGGTAAAGGAAATTGGTTTTTTTGCGGAATTTTTCCGCGAGTTTTATTATTTTCCCTTCCTCCCCCAGCATTCTTTTCACAATGCCGGGCACTTTCAGGAGTTCGGCTATCAGTTCCCTTGCCTGCGCGTCCCGGATAAAGCCCCTTATCTTTCCCATGTATATGGCAAGCAGGTAAAGGACGGTGAGCTGGGTTGTGAACGCCTTTGTGGAAGCAACGCCTATCTCCGGCCCGGCGTGGGTGTATATCACAGCGTCTGATTCCCTTGAAATGGTGCTGCCCACAACGTTACATATGGAAACCACGGTCCCGTTCTTTTCGCGCACTTCCCTTATCGCGCCCAGGGTGTCAGCTGTCTCCCCGGACTGGCTGATCGCTATAACAAGGGTGTTCTTTTCGATTATCGGGTTCCTGTACCTGAACTCAGCCGCGTTCTCAACCTCGACCGGTATGCGGACAAGGTCCTCGAGCATGTATTCGCCTATAAGGCCCGCGTGCCAGGAAGTGCCGCATGCGGTTATTATTATCCTGTCAATGCTCTTTATTTTTTGCGTCGATAGATCCAGCTCTTCCAGGTGGACCTCAGCTTTGTCCGGCGAGATCCTTCCCCTGATAGTATCCTCGATAGCCCTGGGCTGTTCGTGTATCTCTTTCAGCATAAAATGCCTGTAACCCTCTTTTTCGGCAGCGCCCGCCTTCCAGGCGACCGCGGTTATCCTGCCGTCGAGTTCTTTCCCGATAATCTTTCTACCGTCAGCTTTAGTAATATCCACGCCTTCTCTTGTCAGGACGGCAAATTCGCCGTCATTCAGGTAGATTATCCTGCGGGTGTGCGCCAGTATCGCCGGGACGTCCGACGCTATGAAGTTCTCGCCTTTGCCAAGCCCGATTATAAGGGGGCTGCCTGACCTCGCGGCTATTATCCTGCCAGGCTCTTTCGAAGAAATAATGCCCAGCGCGTACGAGCCTCTGATCTCTTTCAGCGCCCTGCGGACAGCTTGTTCAAGACTATTTGTGCGACGGAACGCCGCACCGCTACAATATTGTTCTTCTATAAGGTGGGCTATTATTTCAGTATCTGTTTCGGACCTGAACCTGTGACCTTTCTTTTTCAGCTTTTCCTTCAGCTCCAGGTAATTCTCTACTATCCCGTTATGCACTATCACTATCGTGCCGGTGCAGTCCCTGTGCGGGTGGGCGTTTTCCTCTGAAGGACGGCCGTGCGTTGCCCATCTCGTGTGCCCAAGGCCGGCGCTGCCGGAAACAGGTTTTTGCTTTATGAGTTTTTCAAGCAGAGCGATCTTGCCTTCCGCGCGCCTGAGGCTGATCCTGCCTTTCTCAAGCACTGCGATGCCCGCAGAATCATACCCCCTGTATTCAAGGCGTTTTAATCCTTCTATGAGGATGGGGATTATGTCCCTGTTGCCGATATAGCCGATTATCCCGCACATGTATACCCCTTATAACATTTAAAATTTCAAATTGCAAATTGCAAAAGTCAAATTGTTTCAAAAATTTACAATTTAAAATTTACAATTTGAGATTTGCAATAGTTATTTTTTAACCAGCTTAATAAATTCCTGCTCGGAAATAACCGCGACGCCAAGTTTCTTCGCCTTATCCAGTTTTGACCCGGGATCGGTCCCGGCAACCACATAGTCGGTATTTTTGCTGACGGAAGACGTCACGCGCCCGCCCGCCTGCTTTATAAGCGCGGCTGCTTCATCCCTTGAAAAGCCGGAAAGCGCTCCGGTAAGCACGAACTGCTTTCCCTGCAGCTTGTCCGAAGCCGGTCTCACGTGCTCGATATTCAGTTTTGCTTTTTCAAGTTTTTTCAGGAATTCGTCCGTTTCCTTCTGCCTGAAAAATATCTTTATGCTTTCCGCGATCTGTGGCCCGATCTCACGTATATTCTGCAACTCTTCTTCTGCCGCGTTTTTCAGGCCTTCCAGGTTATAACGGCTTGCCAGGACTTCAGCTATATGCTCCCCGACATGCCTTATGCCCATCGCGTAGATCAGCCTGGGCAGGACCGCGGCTTTGCTGCGCCGGATCGCCTCAAGGATGTTTGACGCCAGCTTTTCTCCCATCCTTTCAAATTTCAGGAGGTCTTCTTTCTTCAGAAAGAAAAGGTCTGCCGGGTCCTTTATCAGTCCGTTGTCCACCCACTCGTCAATGTGGGCGTCGCCTATCCCGTCTATGTTCATAGCGTTGCGGGACGCGAAGTGCTTTATCCTTTCTTTTATCTGCGCGGGGCAGGCAATGCCGGTGCACCTCGCGACCGCTTCTCCTTCAGGCCTGAAAGCGTCAGAGCCGCACACCGGGCACTTGCCCGGCATTTCGAACGGCCTTTCCTTTCCTGTCCTTTTTTCCTTTATGACCTTTACGACCTCAGGTATTACCTCTCCCGCCCTCTGGATAACAACCGTGTCGCCTACGCGCACGTCCTTCTTCCTTATCTCGTCCTCGTTGTGCAGGGTGGCGCGCTCCACCACAACCCCGCCGACCTCAACAGGTTCCATTATTGCCACCGGCGTTAAAGCGCCTGTCCTGCCGACCTGAACGATTATGTCCTTTATTTTCGTTGTTTCCTGCTCAGCCGGGTATTTGAACGCTATCGCCCAGCGCGGGCTTTTTGACACTTCACCCAGAGCCCGCTGCTGTTCGATGCTGTCAACTTTTATAACAATACCGTCTATCTCGTACGCCAAGCTTTCCCTTTTCTTCTCCCACCTGCGGCAGAACTCCAAAGCCTCGCCTATATTTCTGCATCTCGCGGTGTTGGGGTTTACCCTGAACCCGGTGTCTTTGAGGAATTGCAGCGCTTCATGCTGGGAAGAAAAATCTATGCCCTCGCAAAAGCCGATCCCGTAAGCGAAGAAAGTAAGCTTCCTTCTGGCAGTAACAGCAGGGTCCAGCTGGCGCACGCTGCCTGCGGCTGCGTTCCTCGGGTTGGCGAAGGCCGGTTCTCCTGCTTCTTCCCTTTCTTTATTCAGTTTTTCAAAGTCGCTTTCGAACATCACGACTTCGCCCCGCACGTCCATAACAGCCGGAAGCCCTTTGCCCTGAAGTTTCAGAGGGATGGCGCGGACAGTGCGGAGGTTGTTCGTTACGTCTTCCCCTGTTACCCCGTCGCCCCTGGTTGACCCGACCCTGAAAACCCCTTTTTCGTACGTGAGGGAAATAGCAAGGCCGTCGAATTTAAGTTCGGTAATATATTCTATGTCTTTTTCGGTCTCCAGTATTTTTTTTACCCGCGCGTCAAACGCCGTAAGTTCTTCCGCGGAAAAAGCGTTCGCGAGGCTGAGCATCGTTGTTCTGTGCCGGACCTCCCCGAACTTCTCAAGCGGTTTGCCGCCCACGCGCTGGGTCGGTGAATCAGGGGTTACGAAGCAAGGGTACTGCGCTTCAAGGCCCTGGAGCCGGCGCATAAGCTTGTCGTATTGCGCGTCCGATATTTCCGGGTTGTCGTCCGCGTAGTACCTGCGGTCGTGGTGCCGTATCTCTTCCCGCAATTTTTCGATTTGTTTTTTTGTTTCTTCTTTATTCATTTTTTTCCAACCATGATTTCTGGCCAGAATATCTTTAGGACCAAATATGAAAAAGTCTCAGCATGCTTCTCGCAATGGCGAAAACTGCTACCTCTGTTAAAATACAAGAATACTATAGCCACTAAAAGACGGACTGACAAGTCTATCGCGGCTCAGCAACAAAGACTTAATTTTCATTCTTGTGGCTCGGACCGGCATTTGAAACTCAATAACTGCACCGGCAGGACGCGGTGTCCAGGTCATGTTATATGCTGACTCTTCCAATTGTAAAGCACTAAAAGACGCTGACATCCTCTCTGTAATTTTCTTGCGATCGCCATAGGTGATGTGCGAGGCGACAAGTAGAAACCGGGCGAACCGAGAGCCAGGTGGAGCAACCATTGCCGCGCCGATCGGTCGCTCCAGTGAAGGGCGAAACGCCATCGCTTTGACATAATCAAGAAAGTGTTTATTTTCATCAAAGAATTCAAAATAACATGAAACCCAGGTCTCGTGGGTCAATTCATACTTCTCAGAGGCGTCATTTTGCATGGCAATGCGAAAGGCGTAGAGTTTTCCTTCTTGCACCTGGATAAAGTCCTTCTGTACAGCCGTAGCCACAACAAGCGGAGGCGGTTCCATCACCAGTGAATGGCTTCCCGAATAGCCACTTGGTTTAAGAGCGGAAACTGCCGGGTGACTTAATTTCCAGTTGTCAAGGTGCAGAAACTCTTCTTTAAAAATTGCCTCTGAACTGCCCCATTCCGAATAGACGGCACCTTCGCGCACTTCCCAGTTCGCTGCCCAAGCCTGTCCCTGCGCTGTGATCATCCGAATGGGGTAGATTCCAAGTCTCGCAGTAGTCGGCAGCGTCGTAAACGTCAGGGCGCGCCACTGCCACAGAGAATGCCCGGAAGGCTGGTGGAAATCATCGTCGCCCAACAACACATACTTGTTAATCCGGCGCCCCTCTGCATCATACTCGTGGAAACGAGCCATTACTCCCATGGAAGCTTTCGGTTCAATGTCGTAGCGATTCCACCCCGAAACCGTGAGCGTGGCGTTAGGCGGCACAAGGTCCTTGCACATTTCCGCTACATCCTGTCCGTCATGGGTGTGACGCTCCAAGCGGAAAGACTGCGAAGCATCTATCGGGAGCCCGATCGTATCCATAAATTTACCAGTCAACGGCATGTCATTGTTGCAGTACCAGCTATTTTCGGGTGGCTGCCATCCGATAATAGAGCGGTCAACAAAAATGGAATTGTGGCCAGACCGTTGTAAAAATACATTCGTCCAATCCGGAATACCATTTTGGTTCTTATCATTAAAATCGCCGCCCGCAAGTAAGTTATGAGGCTGCCAAACAGTCCATTCCCCATTGGGTTGGAGAAAACACACCTGGGTAATGATATCAGTTGTAACACAGGGCCAGTTACTCCATTTGAACGGACTCTTCTCTTGCGATGGCATTTCAGGAGCCAGGGCAGCTATCTGCAAAACGCTGCTGTTGACAGGTAAAGCAATCTCATAAGTATAGGTTCCAAATGTGGAATATATTGGTTTGCTATCAACAGACGAAACGCCCGCCTGTTTCAGTGTGATGAGTCCTTCCTTAGTGAGTTCTGTACCCGCAAGATTACCTCTGCATAACTGTTTGGCTCCTTCAATCCTAATTGTTTTTTTCTCAGCGCCAATTGAGCCAGATGCCAGACAGACAAGCAGGACTACACAAATCATTAAAACCTCTTTTTTCATCTCTATCTCTCTTATTGTTTATTGCTCCATGATTATTATCTAAGAAGCAAGAATGATGATAAAGGCATAGTAACTATTCTTTGGTCATCGGCGATTACGTTATCATCCAAAGTAATTAAAATACCAAAAGGAGCATTGTATATTGTTTTTTCTATAAATGAACGCAAACCTATAGTATCCCGATGAAGGTCAATATGCCTGCGATATTTAATTTCAATTGGAATCCGAAATTCGCCAACTGAAATAATATAATCGACTTCGGGTTCAGCTCCGCGTTCTGGAAACCAGGCTACATCAAGCCCGGGGATTCCGCCTAAAAAGTATCCAAGCACACTTTCAGCAACATGTCCGGCCAAATCGCTCAAATGAGGAGCCTTATCTAACCCCTCAAGAGATAATGGAACAAACTCCTGCAACCAGCTTGCGCGCAAAGCATGATCACAGAGACAAATCTTAGGACGACCTTTTCTTTTCTTTATTCGAATTTCGAGAGGATCTACCAACCTAAGCAGCAAAGTATTATTAAGAAATCTCAAATAAGCCAAAACCCTATTCCAGCCAACATTGGCGGTTAAAGCTCTGCGTAATTCTGTAATAAACAGAGCCTGTCCCGGAGCTTGACCAATGTAACGGCAGCAAAGACGAAATAATTCCTCTAATAAATCTTGATCACGTTTTCTTCCTCGCTCTCCTACTCTTAAATCGTGCTGGATCACTCTCCTTATTACTGTTTCGTTAAGCTGGTCAGATACCTCTCCCCAAGGGCGATCAGTTCTTACCTGAGCAACCGGATAACCGCCTCGATCTGAAAATAGATTAAATGCTCTGTCGCGTGTTAGTTTTTGTTTTACTCCGTTCTCGCGTACCAATACCCAGAAATCTTTCTGAGTTAGTTCTTTCAATCCATTTAATTTAAGCAAGGGAGCTATTTCCGGAAAACCCTGCAATTCTGCAATTTCCCGCAAAAGGAAAGTTCCAAGTTCTAATGTAGTGATTCTTCCTGCAAGGCTATCACGCCCATATTCAATACGAAGCGCGGAACTACCAGTTAAAAGTATCCTGACAGAATGGTTATCAACCAGCGATTTGATCTGCGGAGACCAATCAATCAAATTTTGCACTTCGTCAAAAAATATGTAGACCGGTCGACCTTCTTTTGCCGACTCATTAAAAGTCTTTTTTAAAACACAACCCTGGAACCAACGACATATACTTAAAATAGGATCTTTTAATCCTTTTAAGGAAGGAATTTCATCGAATTGTATACGTAAAATATTTATCGGATTAATCTTTTCTTTTTCAATTAAATGCGCAATGACATGCTCCTGTAGTGTTGTTTTTCCAACTTGACGTGGTCCACGCAATACAGTCACAGGCGCAAGTCCTGATTTTAAACGCTGTAGCGCATGCTCAAATAACCAACGATGAAATTTTGGCAATTCCCGCATGGGTCTTCCGCTCCACCAAGGATTTATCTCCTCTATAAAATCCTCCAATTCCTGATTTAGATGAAGACCGAATAAATCATGATCGTAGGGATTCTTTTTTATTTTGTTATTCATTTTTTACACCTTTTACTATATTTTTGATATTTAGCAAATTATAGTTTATTTACTTGCCCGTTAGAAGGCTTTTTCGTAGATCTTTCTAAAGTCGTCCGCGCCAAGCGTTACTTTCATACGCTTCATCGCCCTTTCGCAGCTGCCAACGGCTTCCTGCGCGAGCTTATCTATATCCTCTCTTAACACGCCGCAATCTCTCAGCCGGAAGGAAACGCCTGTCCCCTTCACGAGTCTCTCAAGCACGGCACGGATGTCCGCGCCCAGTTCTTTTTCCAGCAGGATGAGTTTTTCCCTGTAATGCGGGTACAGGTATGCTATCGCAGACGAAAGCAGCATCGCGTTGGTCTGGCCGTGCTTCAGCCTGTAACCGAGGGCAAGCGGGTAAGCCATGCCGTGCACTATTATCGTGCCCGTTTTATTTATCACCATTCCCGCGAGCATCGAGGCGTAGAGCATGCTGCCGCGCAGGCCGGCGTCCCCGGGTTTCGAAAGCACCTTCAGCAGGTTCCTGCTTATGATCTTCATGCTTTCCACCGCAAACAGGTCTGAGAGCGGGTTCGCGCCCGTTGACATGTAGCCTTCAAGGGAATGGGAGAACGCGTCCATTCCGGTGAAAACCGTCAGTTCTTTTGTAAGGGTGATGGTAAGGGAAGGGTCAAGTATGCTTATCTTGGGCAGGATCTTATATGAAGAGATCGTTTTCTTTCCGGGTATGGACCAGTCCACCATCACAGCGTACCTCGCGACCTCGCTGCCTGTGCCCGCGGTGGTCGGGACCGCGATGACCGGGAGCGGGTCATTGGGGAATTTTTCCTCCCCGAAATAATCGCGCAGGCTGCCGGCGTTGGTGGCGAGTATCGCTATCGCCTTCGCGGTGTCAAGGGGGCTTCCGCCCCCTATGCCTACAACGCAGTCGCAGCCCGCATCTTTGCACGCCTTCGCGCCTTTTTCAGCGGTTTCCACGCAGGGCTCAGGCTCAACTTCCGTGAACCTGCTTGTCCCGACCCCCGCTTCCTTCAGCAACGCCTCGGCTTTCTGCAGGAGCCCTGTGCCCAGCGCGAAATTCCTGCCTGTGACAAGGAACGCCTTTTTGCCCCATCCCGCGGTCTCTTTTAATTTATCTAATATACTATCTCCCATATATATTTTAACAGGGAGATTGAATAGCATATAGTCTGTCATAGTACTTATATTTTACTAATATTTGATAAATTGTCAAGTTTCTGTTTAAAACGTCAGTAAATCGTTATCCAATCGTTATAGAGTCGTTATCCCTGTAGTTCCGATGAAACCGGAACTCAACACAGGGACCTACGAGTCAGAGCAGGGCTAATGACTCTCCGGAAATCGTTGGTGAATCGTTGTTAACGATTTTACAACGAAGTCACAACGATGTTCAACGATTTAAGGATTACTGCCCTACTTCTGTGGTTTCGAACAGGATGGAGCCGATTGAGACGATCACGATGCAGATCGAGGAGAGAACGGCGAAATCCAGCCAGACGGGGAACGCGGAAGAACCCATGAGAGCGCCGCGCATCCCGTCAATGCCATACGTAAGCGGGTCGATATAGATAAGGGGTTTTATGAATCCCGGAAGTTCCTGTATGGGAAAAAGAGCCCCGGAAAGGAAGAAAATAGGAAATACAACGAAATTCATAACGAGCTGGAACCCGTGCATATCCTTCATTTTGGAAGCGAAAGCAAGGCCCAGGCCTATGAAGGTAAAAGTTATGAGCAGCATGAATGCCACGCAGACAAGCAGGCCGGTGATCCCGGGAATTCGGAACCCGAGAAAAGTGCTTAATATTAATATCATGAATCCCTGTATAAGGGCTGATGTGGAACCGCCTGCCATCCTGCCCAGGACAATTGAAAGCCTTGTCACGGGCGTTACCATTATCTCCTTGAGGAACCCGAATTCTTTGTCCCAGAGCACCTGCAGTCCCCCGAACATGCTCCCGAAAAGAAGCGTCATCCCGACTATTCCCGGTATAAGGAAGGTCATATAATTCACACCCGCGGGCATGCCCGGAAGCGTTGCCTTCCTGAAACCCGCGCCCATGAAAACGAGAAAAAACAGCGGCATTACAAGCGAACCGATGACCCGGCTTTTCGCCCGCCACGTCCTTTTCATTTCCCTGAGCCAGAGCACGTATATTGCCTGGAAACTTATCGCTTTCATTCTATCTGCCCCTTCTTATGTTCATTCCTATCCGCGATCTTTCCTCGCTGTCCGTGTTCACTTCCTTAATGGTGGTTCCCGTGTACTGCAGGAAAACGTCCTCAAGGCTTGGTTTGTGAAGCTCAACGCTTTTGATCTTAACGCCCTGAGACTGCGCGAATTCCATCAGGAGAGGGATCTTCCGTTCTCCGTTCTCAACGCTAAGGTTCACAAGGTTGCCGTGCGCAACGGTTTTCTTCACGTAATCCAGTTTCCCGAAAGGCCCGGGATCCCCGTTTTCCATTTCAAGGGTGACAACGTCCGCCCCTATCAGGTTCTTAAGGTTCCTGGGCGTGTCAAGCGCCACTATCTTTCCCCTGTTCATTATGCCGACCCTGCCGCACAGGTAGTCGGCTTCATCCATATAATGGGTCGTTATGAGTATCGTGGTGCCCTGGTCCCTGTTCAGTTTCTGGATGTAGTCCCAGATCTTTCTCCTGGTCTGGACATCCAGGCCAAGGGTCGGTTCGTCAAGGAACAAAACCTTGGGGGCGTGCATGAGCCCTCTTGCGATCTCAAGCCGCCTCTGCATGCCGCCCGAATAATTCTCGACAAGCTCGTCCGCTTTCTCGGTAAGGTCCGCGAGTTCAAGGACCTCAGTTATCTTCTGCAGGCGTTTCTCCCTTGGCATGTTATACATCCTGGCGTGGAAATCCAGGTTTTCCCTTCCTGTCAGCTGCCTGTCAAGGGCGGGGTCCTGAAAAACTATCCCTATGTTCTCCCTGACCCTGTCCCTGTCTTTCAGGATGTCGCTGCCCGCGACCGTTGCCCCGCCTGAAAAAGGCGGTATAAGGGTTATGAGCATCCGTATGGTGGTGGTCTTGCCCGCGCCGTTGGGCCCGAGCAGGCCGAATATCTCGCCCTCCTGCACGTCAAAGGTTATGCCGTCAACCGCGGTGAAGTCCTTGAATTTTTTCGTTAAGTTCTTTACACTTACAATTTCCATATATTCACCTTAAAAACAGATCCTGGATCCTGGATACTAGTATGGTGTCGCATAAATCCCTTGACATTTGATTCTGCTTTGAGTTGTCATTGCGAGCGACCAAAGGGAGCGTGGCAATCTCGATTTTTAGGTCAAGATTGCTTCGTCGTTAACACTCCTCGCAATGACAGCCCAAATGTAAAGATCTGTTAGAGACACTACACTAGTATGGTGTCACATAAATCCCTTGACATTTGATTCTGCTTTGAGTTGTCATTGCGAGCGACCAAAGGGAGC
>MNUP01000124.1 GCA_001871075.1 Candidatus Desantisbacteria bacterium CG1_02_49_89 | reverse complement strand
AAGATTGCTTCGTCGTTAACACTCCTCGCAATGACAGCCCAAATGTAAAGAACTGTTAGAGACACCACACTAGTGTGGTGTCACATAAATCCCTTGACATTTGATTCTGCTTTGAGTTGTCATTGCGAGCGACCAAAGGGAGCGTGGCAATCTCGATTTTTAGGTCAAGATTGCTTCGTCGTTAACACTCCTCGCAATGACAGCCCAAATGTAAAGATCTGTTAGAAACACCACACTAGATGAAAGATGTCCCGATGAATCGGGACCGCTACAGGCAGATTGCTTCCCGCCTTATCGGCGGATCGCAATGACAAAAGCACTGGAGAATAAAAAACCCGCTTAGGGTTCAAGCGGGTGTAGTTTTCACTATCCAAGAATTGTTATCCTGCGAAGCGCCATTGACAGACAGATCTATATCTATTCTCACAATGATCCCTTGCGGGTTGCAGGTAACTTATTTCCGCGCGCCGCAGGACATATATTAAATTTGATAGTATATATTATATAACAAATCCCCTAAAAGTCAAGTTTTATGCCGCCCTGCTCTTATCCATGCATGCATCTCCTTTATTCAGTTATCCTATTTCCTTTTTTGATTTTCTTAACCGCTTCTCTTGCCGCAGCCCTCACGCTGCCGTCATAAGCATTTTCCGCGATAAGAGCCAGGGGCTCCAGGGCAGAGGATCCGCCGATGTCGCTCAAACGCTTAATAGCCTCCAGTTTGCTGTATTTCCCGGGCATTTTCAGGTTTTCCACAAACACCTGAACCGTTTCGCCCGCAAACCTGCGATCGATCTTGCAGACAGCTTCCGCGGCAAACCACCTGACGGTTTGGTTCCTGTCTTTCAACCTTTTCATGAGCGCGGGCAACGCGCTTTCCGCAACCCGGCCGATCTCACCCAGGACCCAGGCAGCAAGTCCCCTGTGTTCCGGGTCCTTGTTACGCAACTCTTCTTTGACCAGGCGGATCGTTTCGCGGGTCACATCCGTAATAATTCTATGCAGGACAACGGAAGCGATCATTTTACGCTCCGCGTCGCCTTCATCCACGCTCTCTTCCCGCGCTTTTATCAGCACCGGGATCGCGTATTTTGCCAGTTTGAAATTTAACACGCTAAGCGCGTCAACCGCGCTTATGCTTACGCCGGCGTTATCACGCATCGCCGATACCACCGGCTCAAGGGCTGATCCCTTTGGTTTCGGCCTTATTCTTCCAAACGCCCACGCCGCTCTTTTCCTTACTATTTCATTTCTATCCTGAAGGGCGCTTGAAAGCGTGAAGGCTACCGCCTTCGTGTTTAAACCTATCCTGCCCAGGGCTTCAGCGGCTTCAACACGGATGCCAGAGTCCGGGTCTTTCATTGCTTTTACAAGCGCGGAAATCACATTCCCGGCCCTGGAGCCGATCTTTCCCAGGGATTGAATAACATTCACCTTCATTCTTTTATCTTTGCCTGTTTCAAGGGCTTTAAGCAGCGCGGAAACCACGGGCTTTGCTTTCGAGCCGATAATCCCAAGGGTCATCGCGGCAGAAGACCCGAGGACTTCATCATTTAAAGACCCGACCAGCGCGGGGATCGCTTCTGCCGCATCCGGGCCTATACCGTCTATTGCCATGAAAATGCCCCATTTTGGAATAATATCTTTATCGTTAACGGCTTCTGCCAAAGCAGGCACAGCAGGTTTGCCGATCTCTTCCAGAACATCCGAGGCATGAAGCAGGGCAGCCAAACTGCTCTTTTTCCTGAAAACGCCGATGTATTTGTTTATATCTTCCTTGATGTCACGCATAAATTTTTCCTTGTTAATATGATTACGGTGATTTCAACTAATGATTACCCCTGCTGCTTTCTCATGAAAGCCCCAAAGGGATTCCTTTGGAACAAGATGCAGGGGTCCTTTAGGGACGGTGATTTTTAAAAGATGATTACACCGACTATTAAACATTTTTATAACTTTCCACATAACAACTCTCTCAGTTCCGGGAAAAGATTCGGGTACATTCTGACCAGGGCTTTTTCAACCCCTGACCGTATTTTTTCATCGGAATTGTTCAGGTTCTGCCTCAGGGCTTCAACAGGCCAACCCCCTGAATTGCCAAGAACCCAGGAAGCCATGTCGTGAAGGCTCTCGTCTTTCAGCGCTTCAATAAAAACCGGCATAGAGCTCTTGAAGCCCTTCTTGCCGCGCATACAGGAAAACCATAGTTGCTTGACCCGGTTCTGCCAAACGGTATTTTCCATAATATGGGCGAATGCCGCCACTATCTCCCTGTCAACACAGCCTTCCTCCCAGCCGTTCTCAGGAGGGAAATATTCGTTCTTCCTGTCCTCCGCAAGCACCTGGATGAGCGCCATATAGGAATCCCTGCCGGCTTTCGCGAGAAGCATGGCGGAAAAATTGATCGCCGCGTTATCCCAGTTGTTCGTGAGCGTGTCCAGGACCGCCATTATTGCCGGTTCTGCCATTTCCCACAACAGGCAGTTAGCCTTTATCCGCAGGTCCCAGTCGTTGAATTTTTCAGAATCCGCAACCCGGTATCCCAGGGTTTCGTAATCAATGGTTTTCCTGAGGGCGGGCACGATCCAGCCGCGCTGCGGGCCCCTGACATCAACAAGCTTCCGCGCCAGGAATGGCGCGGATTCCCTTGTTTTTTCAAAATACCTGATCGCCTTCACGCGGTCCGGGAAAGAACCATCCATTAATTTTTCAAAGTGCACCCTCATCGTTTCCTGCATTACTACCTCCCCCTTATTTAGTAGTCCATTGACCACAGTTGACGGTTTAAAACGTATCAACGTGTCAACGCAAAAACTACGCTTTTTACCTATACTATATATACTACTAAAATCTCAAAAATGTGGCAAAAAAAGGCAAAAATAAAACTCCTGCCCCAAACCGCAAATGGTTTGGAACGGGAGTTTTTAAACTCTAAACGCATCAATTGAGCAGGCGCGAGCGGATAATTCTATAATAATCTACAGGGTGATCGCTTCGCCGTCCTTGGCCTGCAAAATCCTGTGCCTGCCAAAATATTCCTTATATTTTTCAGGGCTAAACGTATGGTTTGGTATGATCCATTTCGGCTTAAGCGCGCCGGCGAAAGCCTGCAATTCACTGATATAAGCATGCCCGCTGCAGTGAACCATTTCAAAAGGAACGCTGTTAGTTTCCCAGAAATCCTTTTCTTTGTCCCAGTAGCCTTCCCACATTGAATATATCAGCTTTGAGCCCGGCATGAGCTTCCTGCGGGCGAACGACTCCCTCAGATAATACGAACTCTTGACAACCAACCTGTTGCCTGCTTCCCTGATCTCGTCATAAGTTATTTTTGCCGATTTATATTTATACAATATCTTATTTCCCGCGAGTTTATCAGTGTGGCTGCTTTTCACGAAAAATACCTTCATTGTTTTGCCCCAGGTCGCCTGGGGTATTTTTTCTGAGACTTCTTTCAACCTGTCCAGGATATAAGCGGTATAAGGGTCGATCACGAAAGTACGCCCGCTTTCTTTGCAAGCCCTGTAGATAGAAACGATCCTGTCTATATTCTGCGATGAGCAGGCAATAAAAAACAGTCTGTTTTCGCTTTTGAACAAAGAGGCTAATTTTGTTTCTATACCGTCTTCAGTCCCGTATTGCCCTTCGTCCCTGCCGATCATCGTGCCCTCAAGGATCAGGTAATCCACATTCTCAGGCGGATTCCTAAGCATTTTAAAAAACAGCTTGCTTTTCCTTCCGTGGCCCCTGAAATCCCCCGAATAATAGATCTTTTTGCCCCCGCACTCTACCAGAAAACCAAGGGCGTCAAACCCGGCATGGTCAACTACAAACGGAGTTATCGTGAAATCGCCCTTTTTGAAAGAATGCCCGTCTTCAACCGTTTCAATGTTTTTCAGCTCGCAACCGGTCTGGTTGAAGAAATGCGAAACTTCGACCAGGATCCTGCATCCTTTGCTCAAATAAACGGGAATGCGCGGGTTCGCGTAAGAAAGCAAGCCGTAGTGGTCCTGGTGGGGATGGCTCAGCAGGATCGCGTCAAAAGAAGGCGTTTCGTCCCTGTATAATCCTTTTATCCGCGGCAGGACCCCGGTTTCTATTAAATCATCTTTTGACTTGCCCCTTATTTTTTTTGAATCAAACTGTTCGTTGTTGCTATCTACCAGGGGCAGCCCAAAATCAAGCAGGATCCTTGAATTTGCGGATACCAGCT
Organism: Candidatus Desantisbacteria bacterium CG1_02_49_89; assembly: GCA_001871075.1. Taxonomy (GTDB): domain Bacteria; phylum Desantisbacteria; class UBA1551; order UBA1551; family UBA1551; genus UBA1551. Next base: position 12,932 of record MNUP01000124.1, on the reverse strand, counting down.
CTATGCAGCTTCCCCCGATCTCATGCGTCCCGCGGTGAATTATTAATTTCATTTCTTTATCCTTAAACTGTATTTTTCTTATATAATTATACGCGTTGCAAGGAAAAATGTTGCAATAAAAATAGAAATTCAGCCACCAAAATAGATTGCTTCGTCGCTTCGCTCTTCGCAATGACCCCTTAAACCAGCCGCAATGACAGGCAGGGAGACCAAGGTTCCACCATAATAACTGGCGGACAGGCTGCCCCTACACAAAAATGAACGAAAAATTGTGCTGGTTAGTCCAGACAGGATTTATTTGGCGGGTAGACACGAGATTAACCACAGAGGCCACGCCACCAAGATTGGCGGGCACAGCACGGAGACACAGAGAAATTTTTCTTGGTTTTAAACTGGACACTGGATACTGGATACTGAATTAGGGTGATCTTGTGTAGGATTTGAGTTCGATGACGCGCTTGCCCTGCTGGACCATATTTGAACCCTCAAATTTGACAAGGTAATGCGAAGGGCTTACGCTGTACCACAGGTGCATCTTGGGGAAGAAACCTGCCCAGAACCCGTTCATACCAAGCTCAAGTTTGTAGCATTCTATGATCCCTATTTCGGTTTTTACTTTTTCTTTTTTGAGAACTTTCACCGTTACCGAGTATGCCTGGTCCCCCTGCCTTCCGAAAATATCCAGTTTCAGCGATTTTGTTTTTTCAAAAGGGAAACCCCTGAATACATACCGGATCGTTGAAAAATCCGAAATCTTCGTTTCCCCGTCTTTTTTCACTGAAAAATCGTATTTTGACTCAAAGGACGCATCCGGGAATTTCCTTACCGACCAGACGTAAACAAGCGCCATCGTGCTTTTCAGGAATTTCATCTGCTTGTCTTCAAACTCTGACTTTGACGTTATTTCGTATATTTCCCTGCCTGATTCCGTTCTTATATTTGTTTCCTCGGTAATAAGGATAGATCTGTTGCCTTCAAAATTTGAGGCGTAGGTTATTTTTTCGTTGTCAGGGATGCAGGGATCAACCAGGGAAGACTGGGCGAAGCAGGAAGAACAGACTATCAAACATAGAAGAATTACCGGCAAGTGTTTCATGGATACTCCCTTCAAATTAATGCGTGTCCCGCCTGCGTAGAAACTTCGCATCCTTAAAACTCCGCTATTCGCGGAAAGGCTGCGAATACTGCGGCGGGCAGGCAGCGTGTCAGCGTGTCAGAGTAAAAACAAGGAATTTAATTGCCCGCCCCTTTGGGGCGAGGTCTCGCCCCGATGAACATCGGGGCGGATAACTCAGGGCTTTAGCCCTGATATCAAACCTGAAGGTTTGAGCTACATAAACAAAGCCGTGAAAATCCGTGCGCATCCGTGGCTGAAATACATGCTTATATGATCTTGACGCTTTTCTGGACCGCGACAGAACGGACATATTCAGCCGCCTGGGCGTATTCCTCTTCCTTAGCAAGGTGCTCAAGCATCAGCGGGGTATCGGGATGCAGCTTTGCAAGCTCCTGGAGGAAAACCCCGTAGTCCAGGCCGCCTGTGCCGGGCCGCACTTCGTCCAGGTGGACAGTGGACCTGTCAGCGAGCATTATGTCTTTCCCGTGGCAGCTCCTTATGTAAGGCCCCAGCTTTTTGAAGCAATCTCTTATAACCGCGGCGTTCCCGAAATATCTCTGCGGGCTGCAGATAAGATTAACGGGGTCCATGTGCACCCCGAACTGCTTCCTGCCGATCGCCCTTATCAGTTTTATATAGCATTCCGCTGAATCGGGATACATCCACTGCATTGTTTCAAGGGCGTAGAAGGCCCGCCTGGGTTTTACATCGTCTATTATGCCCCTGACCGTATCAACTATCATTTCAAATGTCTGGTCAGTAAGGTCCTCCTGGCAGGGGCCGTCCCATTTCTGCCCCCGGGAACCCGCTATGTTCACGCAGCAGCGCGCGCCGATCTCGTCGGCAAGCGCGAGGGATTCTTTACATTTTTTCAGGGCCTCGGAGCGTATTTTTTCATCAGGGCTCATCGGGTTGCTCCAGGCTCCCATTTCCGCGATAACGATATCGGCTTTTTTCGCCGCTTCTTCGTAGTTGCGCACCAGGCTTGTATTCTTGAGCTGATCTGTTCCCAGCGGGCAAAAAGCAGCGCTGTACCCATGGTATTTCATTACCGCGGCTACCCACCCTTCCGGATTCGAATATTCAACAAACAAAGGACCACCGAGTCGCATTTCTCCTCCCGTTAAACAGTTGAAAGAATATATATCAAATACATCTTCTACTCAGCAAACCTAAAGGTTTGCCCTACGAAAAATAAAAAATGCTGTCTATTTTCTAAATAAATTTTGTATCCAGCGTATGACGTACGACGTAAGACGCTCGACGGCACTTATCAGAACATGAAGTGGCGCATGCGGACGTTCAGTATCAGCCCGATCCCGGCAAACGAGAACAAAAGCGCTGAGCCGCCATAACTTAAAAAAGGCAGCGGCAGGCCTGTGACAGGCATAAGCCCTATGCACATGCCCATGTTCACGAATACCTGGAAAACAATGATGGTCAATATGCCGACGACAACAAGCCTTCCGAACATGTCCCTTGTGGAAGTGGCCTTTAACGCCCTGTATGAAAGCAGCATGAAAAGAACAAGCAGTATTATCGCTCCCAGGAAACCAAATTCCTCGCCTATGACCGTGAATATGAAGTCGGTATGCTGCTTGGGAAGGAACCTTAGCTGTGTCTGGGTGCCTCCCAGGAATCCCTTGCCCAGGAATTTTCCGGAGCCAATAGTTATTTTTGACTGTATAAGGTGGTATCCCGAACCCAGGGGGTCCAGTTTCGGGTTAAGAAAAACAAGCAGCCTCGTGCGCTGGTAGTCTTTGAGGAATGTCCAGGCAACCGGTAAAAACGCGCAGCCGGCGCCAAGGAGCGCGAAGATCTGCCATGCCCTGAACCCGGCGAAAAGCAGCATCGCAAGCATCACAGGCACGAACACAATGGCTGTGCCCAGGTCAGGCTGGACAAGAACAAGAATGAAAAGCGGGAACAGCAGAAGGACCGGGACCATAAGGTCCTGGAACGCAGGCTTTCTCTTCTCCATGCCTTCGGGCGTAAGGTACCCGGCAAGAACTATGATAAAAGCGAGCTTTGCGAATTCTGACGGCTGGAACGAAAGAGGGCCCAGCTTGAACCACCTCTGCGCGCCCAGGGCCGTTTTTCCGAAGAGCAGCACCCCGACAAGCATTATGATGCTGACTATGTAAATACCATAACCCCATTCCTTCAGGATGCGGTAATTGAAAAAGGTCATTCCCAGCATAACGGCAAGCCCGGCGCCGGCCCACATCATCTGCCTGACGAAAAGGTCGCTGTAATCGGTAAGCCGCGTCGCGCTATAGATCGCGGCAATGCCGGCCGAGACAAGCAAAAGGCAAATTATAACAAGCCACAAATCGAAATTTTTTAGTAAGCGGCGATCGAATAACATTTCTTCCTCGTTCTTCGTGCATCGTGCTTCGTGCTTCGCTAAAAAATACTAAAAATCCTTGTTGTTGCCATATGCCATTAGCTATGTGCCATGTGCGTCTTTAAAAAGAGGCGGTGTTTGCGGACGTATTTGGGGTAGCTAAAGACGGGCGGTAGATGCTGGACAGGACATAAGCCGCCGCGGGGCAGGCTACCTGCCCGCCGCTTCCGCCGTTCTCAAGAAAAACACAGATCACAACCGGCGCAGAACCCGGGACCGCCTTTCCCTCAACAGGTTTGGCGTAGCCTACAAACCAGGCATGGTCCTCGCCGAAAGGATTCTGTGCCGTGCCTGTTTTCCCGTATACGTCCGCCTCGGGGATACCTGCGCCAAAGCCTGTGCCTGAGGTAACCACGCTCCTGAGCGCGTCCTGAAGCACAGATACCGTCGTGCTCTTAAGTGTTATGCTCCCCGATAGCACGGGCTTGAATTTCATGTTACCTTCACCCCGTCTGATAACCTGGCTGACAAGCCTGGGCTGGTAAAGCTTTCCCCCGTTAAATACCACGCACATCGCGCCTGCCATCTGAAGGGGGGTTACAAGAAGCAGGCCCTGCCCTATTGAAAAGTTGAGGGTATCCCCAAGGAACCATTTTTCCTTTCTTTTCTTTTTCCAGGCCGGAGAAGGCACAAGCCCTTTTTTCTCGCCTGCTATGCTAATGCCCAGCGCGCTGCCCAGCCCGAAGGATTTCGCGTATTCGCTTAACACCTCAGGCCCGACCTTTGCCCCCAGGTGGTAGAAATACACGTCGCAGGATTCGGCAACGGCGCGTTTCAGGCTGATCCAGCCGTGGCCTTCTTCCTTCCAGCACCTGTAAACCCTTCCGCCAACGGGGATCTTGCCCTCGCACTTAAAAACATCGTCCGGTTTTATGACCCCTTTTTCAAGCGCTGCTGCCACGACAATAAATTTAAACGCTGAGCCCGGCGGGTAAACGCTTTGGATGGCTTTGTTGGCAAAAGGATTGCGGGGGTTCCTGACCATTCTTTTCCACTGGTCGGAAGGGATGGTGCTGGTGAACATGGCCGGGTCAAAATCAGGCTTGGAAGCGATGCCAAGGATATCGCCGTTTTCCGGGTTCATGACAATTATAGCGCCCGCCATTTTGCCCAGGGCTTTTTCGCAGGCCTCCTGGACCTTCCGGTCGATAGTAAGGAGAATGTCAGCGCCCTGAGAGGGTTCTTTCTGGGCTAGGACATGCGGCGGCTGGGCGGGCCTGCCCATCACGTCAACCTCTATTTCGGTTCCGCCGTCAACGCCTTTAAGGTATTTCTCGTATGCTTTCTCTATGCCGGTCTGGCCCAGGAAATCGCCCTGCTGGTATCCCTGGTCCTTTAATTTCTCAAGGTCATCGTTGCTTATTTCCTGGATATAGCCCAGAACGTGGGCGCAGGTCCTGCCGTCCGGGTAGTTCCTCCAGGGCCTTGCCTGGACAAAAACTCCCGGGAAATCCAGCTGGCATTCCAGGATCCTGCTCATCTCCAGGGGTGACGCGTCCTCTTTCAGGGTTATGGGCTGGAACGGACGGAAGCGCTGGTTTTCTATCTTCGCCTTTATCTCCTGGGGGTTCAGCGGAATTATCCTGCACAGCCCGTTCAGAACGCCGTCGATCTTGTTCCGCGCCAGCCAGGGAATGATATATACGCAGAAGGACGGCCTGTTGCCTACGATGATCTCGCGGTTCCTGTCGTATATGGCGCCGCGCGGCGCGAAATCCTTCAGCACCTGTATCCTGTTATGCTCAGACCTTTCCCTGTAAAATTCCCCCCTGACCACCTGCAGGAAAAAAAGCCTTACGCAGAGAACCAGGAAAACAACGGAAAGGATGTATGCGAATACCTGATGCCTTTTCATTTACGCTCCGAACCGGATCACGCTGGCGGTTTTTTTCTTCTCAAAAAACCTTATGGCAACTGTTCCAAGCACCGTGGTATAAAGCGCCGAGATCAGCGCTGCCCACGCGCAGGGCCCCAGCGGATAATCTTCCGACCTTGCCACAAGCAAAAACGAGAAGACCAGCGCCTGGATAAACACTGAAGTAAAAAGAAGTATCGAGATCACGAATTCGTTGTCCCTGTTGATCGGGCCTGAAACAATGCCCAGGAAAGCGCCCGCCGCGCACCACGAAAGAACAGAGCCTGCGACAAATCCTGAATTCGCGCCCTCCATAAGCCCTGCCAGAAACCCCAGCACCAGGCCGCGCAAAAGGTTTTCCATCGGCATTTCGCGGGGCGCATACCACCGGGTCTGGAATTTCATCCTGCCGGCTTTCGGTGAGGCAGCGTTGAAGGTCAGACCTGAGAAAAATTTCGGGTAGATCCCCAGGGTGAAAAAAACAAGCGGGATCAGGGCGAGCGCGGGTTTCACGGACACTATCTGTATAAAATTGCCGATGCTCATCTGGATTATAAAGGCAAGGCAGAGGCACGCGGTCCCTAATAAGTAATACGCGAATTGCGACATTTCCCCTTCATTTCATTATAAGGACTTCTTCCAGTTTGTTGAACTCAACCGCGGGCACAACTTCGGCAACCGCAACAAGCCCGCCTGTTTTGACCGCGGAGATCCTTCCTATTTCAAGGCCTTTGGGGAAGATCCCCCCAAGCCCGGAGGTCAGGACCGCATCCCCGGGTTTTGCCCGGACCGCGGCTGAAAAAAACCTCAGCAGCAGGCCCTGGCCCGTGCCCTCGATCATGCCCAGTTCCCTTGTCGGCGAGGCGATCGCCGAGATCCTGGAGCTATTGTCAACCGCCAGCATCACAACCGCGGAACCGCGGTCCACCCCTATCACCCTTCCGACCACGCCCTGCGGCAGGACAACGGACATGCCGCTGGCGATGCCGTCATCGGAACCGGCGTCAACCGTAACGGTCTTGAACCAGTTCGTGGGTTCCCGCGCGATTATACCTGACACTACAAACCTGGTGCCGAGGTATTTGTACCTGGCAACCCTTTCCAGGTCGGAAATCCTCGCCCTGATCACCGAATTCTCGGTTTCAAGCTCGGTAATGTGTTTTTTAAGCTCAAAGTTTTCGCCGTCTATTTTTTTCACTCTCGCCACAAAAGAAAAAAACCCTGAGATACTGCGCAGGGTGGCTGTCACTGCCCTGGAAGGAAACAGGATCACTGCCTTTACCGCGGGCATGAAGGGGGGCGAAATAAATGTGAGGACTGCTACTGCTGCAAGCAGCCAGATAAGTATGTGTCTGCGGGTCATATATCCTGCCAAAACTGGTATTCTATAACATTACTTTTCAACCAGCAGGTCATTGCGACCCGCCTTTGTCCGCCAATTCTTATGGAGGAAATATTCGTGGCGGGGAAGCAATCTGCATACGAGATTGCTTCGTCGCTGCCGCTCCTCGCAAAGACACTAAAAATTTGTACCATAAGGTAATAGACTGTTTTTAAGTGAGGGTGTGTTCTTCGCATTTTGTGCGCTCTCTGAGGACTTCCCTGAGGGTTTGCAGTTCTTCGAGCACCTTGCCTGTTCCCTTCACAACGCACTGCATCGGATCCTCAACAAGGTGTATGGGAAGGCCTGTTTCCTGGGCAAGAAGCTTATCAAACTCTCTCAGCAGACTGCCGCCGCCGCACAGGACAAGCCCTTTCTCGACTATATCGGCTGAAAGCTCGGGGGGGGTTTGCTCAAGCGTCATTTTTATGCTGTCAACTATGGTCTTTACGGGCTCTGAAAGCGCTTCCCTGACCTCCTGGGAAGTTACCTTCAATGTCCGGGGCAGGCCCGTGATAAGATCCCTGCCTTTCACTTCCATTTCTTCTTCCTTTTCCATCTGGAAAGCAGAACCGATCTGGATCTTCAGCGCCTCGGCGCTGCGCTCGCCTATCATCAGGTTGTATTCGTTCTTCAGATAATTTATTATCGCCTCATCCATTTCGTTGCCTGCCACCCTTACGGATTTGCTGACGACTATGCCTCCCAGAGATATGACCGCGACCTCTGTGGTGCCCCCGCCTATGTCTATCACCATGTTTCCGCCTGCTTCCTGAACGGGTATGCCTGCGCCTATCGCCGCGGCCATAGGTTCCTCTATAAGGTATATTTCCCTTGCGCCCGCCCTTTCAGCCGACTCCCTTACAGCCCTGCGTTCCACTTCGGTTATGCCTGAAGGAACTCCTATGACAACTCTTGGGCGGACAAACTTCATGCGCTTCTGCGATTTCTCGATAAAGTACCTCAGCATTGCTTCAGTAACCTCAAAATCGGATATGACTCCGTCCCTTATGGGCCTTATCGCGACTATATGGGCCGGGGTGCGGCCCACCATCTGCTTTGCCTCTTCGCCTACGGTCAGGACCTTGCCGGTATCCTTGTTAAGCGCCACCACGGACGGCTCTGTCAGAACTATGCCTTCCCCTTTCACGTAAACAAGGGTGCTTGCAGTGCCCAGGTCTATTCCTATGTCATTTAAGAACAAATCCGCTATATTTTTAAATATACCCATGTCTTTCTCCTTGATTTTAAATTGTAAATTGTTAATTGTCCCGAAAGGACCCCCGCGTCCAGATTTCATAAAAAATCTGCGGGGGTAACTTGATATATATTATAGTCAAGCGTATCTATTATATCAGATTTTTGAGATTTTAGCAAGTTTTACTTGCATTTTCCTTGTTTTTTGGTATAATATGTGATTACAGTGATTCTAAAAGAGATTACAGTGATTATTGAAATATCTTAAGATTAATTGACAAATACTGATTTTGGTTGTTTTAAATAATCACCGTAATCATCAGTTAAAAAATCACCGTAATCATCTTCTATGGAGGGAACAGATGCTTGAAGGATTGCGCAAGAATATGAAAGCTATCATATGGGGGATCATAGTCGTGTTCCTTGCCACTATAGCCATCGCGTGGGGGCTTCAATTCTCGGGAAGGGGCGGCCCTAAGAACTACGTGGCAAAAATAAACGGCAAAAAAGTCACCTACGAAGATTTTAACTCTGTCTACAGCCAGTGGGCTGAAAGGTACAGGAAAACATACAGCGACGATTTTGACGACGCCATGGCTGAAAATCTTAAAAGGATGATACTTAACAACCTGGTGTTCAACGAGCTTATGTACCAGGAAGCCCTGAAGAACGGGATGAAGACCACCGGCTACGAGATAGATGAAGCCCTGAAATCCCTGCAGATCTTCCAGAACGAGAGCGGGCAGTTCGACCCCAACAGGTACATGCAGGGCAAGAAAGTTCTTCCCAATAGCTGGTGGAAAACCCAGACGCTTGAGATGAAGAAAACGCTGCTGGCAAGGAAGCTGGAACTTGCGATAAGGAACACGGTGAAAACAAGCGACGAAGACCTGCTGGGATACTACAGGGAACAGAACGCCCAGGTCAGGATGGATTACATATACCTTGACCGCAAAGCCTTCCCCTTCCAGCCCTCGGACCAGGAACTGCAGAAATTCTACGAGGTAAACAAGGAAAAATACAAGAAACCCGAGCAGGTGCAGGTCGAATACCTTGCCGCGCCCAAACCAAGCGAAGAGGACATCCCGGATTCGGGGATAAGGAACGGCATCATATCCAACCTTAAGAAAACAATGGAGAGCGCCTACAACGAAATGGATAAGGACAAAAAAGACATGAGGGAAACAGGCAACAGGTATAACCTGGAATACGACAAAACACCGCTTTTCACCAGGCTGCAGAGCCTTGACAACCAGGATTTCCAGCTTTTCAGCCAGGCCGCGTTCATGCTTTCAGACCCCGGAGAACTGACCGACAGGCTTGAATCCGAAAAGTTCTTTTACATACTGAGGCTGGTCCAAAGAATAGAGGCGCACGTCCCCGCGATCGGGGAAGCAGGAAAGGAAATAAAAGAAGAAGTTGTGTCCGTGAAGCAGGAAGAAATGGCGGGCAACCGCGCGAAAGAGATTTCCGCGGGCCTTAAAACCGGGGGAGAAAAAAATTACGCCTCAGGCATAAAAACAACCCAGTTATTCAGGGTGACGAAGGAAATACCGGGGATAAAAGGCGACGCTGAACTGAAAAAATCCATCCTGAACCTCAAAACCGGCGAGTGGAGCGGTCCCCTTAAAACAGAAGAAGGATACCTGCTTGCGAAAGTCGTCGAGAAGAACGTGCCGCAGTCAATCGCGGTTAAAGACACGGAAACCCTTTCAGAACTAAGGCAGGAAGTCCAGAACGCCAGGGAATACCAGGTTTTGCAGGAATGGTTCAAGAACGTGCGCAAGCGCGCTAAAATAGAAAACACGCTCTTCCCCGAGGGAGGGGAAGCAGAATTGCCAGAGGAATAAACGCGTATCAGCGTGTCAGCGTGTCAGAGCAAAAGCCTTAAAGGCAGTTTATAAAGTTTACACAGTTTACAAGTTTATAGAGTAAAAATCCGTGCAATTCGTCGTTTATCGACGTGGCTCACAAAGAATGTTGCGAAGCAAACAATCCGTGGCTGAATTTCGTGCTTTCGTGATACTTTCGTGTTTTCGTGGAAATTATTTCAGGATCTTTTTAAGGAACTGGCCGGTGTAGGATCCGGCGCATCCGGCTATTTCCTCAGGAGTGCCCTTCGCAACAACCCTTCCGCCCTCATCCCCGCCTTCAGGCCCCAGGTCGATAACGTAATCCGCTGTTTTTATCACTTCCAGGTTGTGCTCGATCACTATAACGGTGTTCCCCGCGTCGGTGAGCCGGTGCAGCACGCTTAAAAGCTTGTCAACGTCAGCGAAGTGAAGGCCGGTAGTGGGCTCGTCAAGGATGTATATGGTCCTGCCTGTGCCTATCTTGCTCAGCTCTGTGGCGAGCTTAACCCTTTGCGCTTCCCCGCCTGAAAGCGTCGTGGCGAACTGCCCTACTTTTATATACCCGAGGCCCACGTCATTAAGCATCCGCAGCTTCCTGTGGATCCGGGGGATATTCTTGAAGAACTCAAGCGCCTCCTCCAGGATCATGTCCAGGACCTCGCTTATGTTCCTGCCCTTGTACCTTATCTCAAGAGTTTCACGGTTGTACCTCGCCCCCTTGCAGACCTCGCAGGTCACGTAAACGTCGGCAAGGAAGTGCATCTCGACTTTCTTGACCCCGTCGCCCTGGCATGCCTCGCACCTGCCGCCCTTCACGTTGAAAGAGAACCTTCCCGGCAAATACCCCCTTGCCTTTGACTCGGGCAGCATCGCGAAAACATCCCTTATGGGAGCGAACGCTCCCGTGTATGTCGCTGGATTCGAACGGGGGGTCCTTCCTATCGGCGACTGGTCGATTATGATTATCTTGTCTATTTTTTCAGCCCCCAGTATCTTCCTGAACCTGCCCGGTTTGTCCTTCGCGTTATATATTCTTTTTGCAAGCGCCTTGTAAAGTATCTCGTTCACAAGCGTGCTCTTGCCCGAACCCGAAACCCCGGTGACGCAGGTAAAGATCCCCAGGGGTATCTTCGCGGTGATGTCTTTCAGGTTGAACTGCGAAGCGCCCTCGATCGTGATGAAACCGGCCGGCTTCCTCCTTGCCCCGGGCACTTTTATCGCAAGCTCCCCTTTCAGATACTTGCCGGTAAGCGATCCCGGGCATTTGATTATGTCGGAGACAGTTCCTTCAGCCACGATCCTGCCCCCGTGGATCCCGGGGCCGGGCCCAAGGTCAATGACGTGGTCAGCGGACATTATGGTTTCCTTGTCGTGCTCCACAACAATAACGGTGTTCCCGAGGTTGCGCAGGCTTACAAGGGTTGATAGCAATTTTTTGTTGTCGCGCTGGTGCAGCCCTATTGTGGGCTCGTCCAGAATGTAGAGCACACCGACCAGGCCCGACCCTATCTGGGTGGCGAGGTGCACTCTCTGCGCCTCCCCGCCCGAAAGCGTCTCGGCTGTCCTGTCAAGCGTGAGGTAATCCAGGCCCACATCCACAAGGAACCCCAGGCGCGCCCTGATCTCTTTTATAACCTCGCGCGCTATCACGCGCTCCTGTTCGTTCAGCTTCAGATCCGCAAAGAATTCAAAAAGGCTTTTAACCGGCATCCTGGCTATCTCAGATATGTTCCTGCCGTTTATCCTGACCGAAAGGCTCTCGGGCTTCAGCCGGTCCCCTTTGCAGGCGGAGCAGGTCACGTAGGAAATGTATTTCTCGTAGATGTCCCGGCGGACATTTTCAGAATCCGTTTCTTTATACCGGCGCTCCAGGTTCGTTATCACGCCCTCGAAATTGTCCTCCGGGCTTCCGACAAGAAGTATATTCTGGTGCTCTTTGGGCAGCCTGGCGAAAGGCACATCCAGGTCGATGCGCCGCTTTTTCGCGATATCCTCGATCATCGAAAGATACCAGTTGCTTGCCGCGGCTTTCCATCGGTAGAATCCCATGCCTTTTGACCAGGGCTCTATGGCGCCGTCGTTAACCGACTTGTTCTTATCGGGGACGACAAGGTCCGGGTCCACTACCATTTTCGCGCCCAGGCCCAAACACCCGGGGCAGGCCCCGTAAGGGCTGTTGAAAGAGAAAGACCTGGGCGAGATCTCCTCGTAGTTTATCGAGCATTTCGGGCAGGACAATTGTTCGGAGAACAATAACGTCGGACGTCGTGCGTCGGACGTCGGATGTCGTAATCCCCCTTTCTCCCCTTTTAGCAAAGGGGGATTGAGGGGGATTTTTTCTCTATGGAATTGTATCATGACAAGGCCCTTGCCGATCTTGAGCGCGGTTTCCAGTGAATCCGCAAGCCGGTTCCTGTTTTCAGGCGTCAGCGCTATCCTGTCAACAACCACTTCTATGTCGTGCTTCTTATATTTCGCGAGCCTGGGCAGCTCCTCGGAAATATCGTAGATCGTCCCGTCGATCCGCACCCGGATAAAACCCTGCTTTTTAACATCTTCAACTATATCCCTGTATTCGCCCTTCCTGCCCCGGATAAGCGGGCCGAGTATGTCGATTCTCCCGTCGGACGTCGGACGTCGTATGTCGTGCGACGTATGACGTATGACGCTCGACTGCATTATCTGGCTGATGATCTCGTCCACGGACTGGCGCTGTATTTTGCGGCCGCATTTGTAGCAGAAGGGAACGCCTATGCGGGCGAAAAGCACCCTGAGGTAATCGTAAATTTCGGTGACTGTGGCAACAGTGGAACGCGGGTTGTGGCTTGCCGCGCGCTGCTGTATGGCTATCGCGGGAGAAAGTCCTGTTATCTCATCAACGCTGGGCTTTTCCATCTGCTCGAGGAACTGCCTCGCGTAAGCTGAAAGGGATTCCACGTACCTGCGCTGCCCCTCCGCGTAAAGGGTGTCGAAAGCGAGCGTGGATTTGCCTGAGCCGCTTAAGCCGGTTATCACGACAAGTTTGTTGCGCGGTATTTCCACGTTTATGTTCTTTAAATTGTGCTCTCTTGCCCCGCGAATAATGATTTTATCTGTGTTCATCGCTTCCTTCTGTGTCATTG
>MNUP01000035.1 GCA_001871075.1 Candidatus Desantisbacteria bacterium CG1_02_49_89 | reverse complement strand
GAGTTGACCCCAGCGGCACAATGCTATGGACAAAGAATGGGGAAACTGTCTGCACGTTCACGGGTTACCAGAACGACATGGGTATTGCGCCTGACGGAGCGGGCGGGGTGATCGCGGCATGGATGGACTCGCGCGTGCACGACTGCGATGTTTACGCGCAAAGTTTTAACGCGAACGGCGATACCAAATGGGCCACAAACGGCATTACGGTATGCGTTGAGGTGAACTGGCGCAGGGCGCTCTCGGTTATCTCTGACGGTTCAGGAGGAGCGATCACAGCCTGGCGCGACCGCCGCTCAGGAGGCGCTAGCTGTGTTTACACCCAGAGATTTGACGGCAACGGAATAATGAAGTGGACGAACAACGGGATACTTATTTCAGGCGCCTTAACCAACGACAACTGGTCCATATGCGCGGACGGCAAAGGCGGGAGCTGGATAATATGGACGGACGGAACCAACGCCATGCTGCAGGGAGTTAACGCGTCAGGCAGCCTGCTGGCATCCGGCTCAGGGATAACGCTATACGATCATTTGATGAGCCAGGGTGTATCGGTTGCCAATGATGGCCTTGGCGGGGCGTTCGCTGCCTGGAGGGACAACCGCAAAGGTAACTACAACCTGTACGCCCAGCACATTAACAGTTCTTTAAATTCGGTATGGACCGCGAAAGGCGAAACACTCTGCGTTATAGCGAACGATAAGTCCGCGCCGGTCGCGTTAACCGATTGCGGCGGAGGCTTTTTTACGGTATGGTGCGATAATAGGAACGCGGCAGACTGGAACTTATACTGCCAGAAGGTAAACGCGCTCCCCGCGGCAAAACTCATAGCAAGCGCGGCAGGCGGTTTCGTAACAGGGGAGGACAGCAAAACAATAGCGGACGCAAATCCGGGAGCGCTTGGCTCTGACCTTGTTGTGGCGATCTCGACAGACCCCCAGGCGCAGCCCATAGCTGTCAACGCGGACTCCCTGCTTGAGGCTGACAGCAAGGCGGGCGCGCACAGGCTTACAGGCATAAAGCGCGAGTTCTCTGCGTTCAGATCATCAAGCGGCGAAGGTTTCACTCAGAACTTTGTGCTGCCTGTTACGTTAAGGATACCGTTCCAGGACAGCGATAATGACGGAATTGTCGACGGGACAAGCATCCCCGTTGAAAACCTGGGCCTGTATCTTTTTAACGAAGTTGCGAAAACCTGGGACAAGGTTTCCTTCACGCTTGACAAGAACGGCAAAGAGCTCACAACGCAGTCAAGGCATTTTTCCGTTTATTCCATACTTATGAAGGAATCTGTTTCTTCAACCCTTAAGGACGCGAAGGTGTACCCTAATCCCTGGCGCCCGGGAAGCGGGACCTCCCTTGACAGCACTGATATAACTTTCGCCGGCCTTACGTCAAAAGCCACGATACGTATCTATACTATGATGGGCGAACCCGTATATGAAGGCGAGGAAACTGACGGGGACGGGTTCTTCCTCTGGAAGGGCGTTAACCAGAATGGCGCTGATCTTGCCAGCGGCACCTACATATACATTATTACCAACGCGAACGGGGAAAGAAAAAGCGGTAAGATAAGTATGGTCCGGTAGTCTCAAACACTATAAATTAAGGAGATAAAATGAAAAAATCATCTGCAGTAATAGCGGTAATAATAATGGGGATGGTGGCAGGCGGGGCAAGCGTGTCATACGCGATAAACCAGAACGCTGGGACAACCGGGGCTCAGTTCCTGAAGTTCAGGCCGGGCGCGAGGCAGGCGGCTATGGGCGACGCGTTCTCTTCGGTGAAAGGTGACGCTTTCAGCGTGTGCTGGAACCCGGCATCCATTTCAGGGATGAACGCATCGGTTTCGTTCATGCATTCGTTCTGGCTTGAGGACGCTACGGTCGATTACGTGGCATGCGCCGTGCCATTGCAGGAATTCGCCACCCTTGGATTTACTTTCGGTTACCTGAACGCCGGCGCGATACAGAAGCTCGACAAGAACGGAATAGAACTTGCGGGCAGTTTCTCCCCCTTTGACATAGCAGCAGGCGCCGCGGTCGCGAAAAATATCATCCCGGGACTGGACGCGGGTTTCGCGGCAAAGGTTATCTATTCCGACATAGACGGGTCTTCGGCGAGCTCGCTTGCGGTTGACGCCGGCATTACCTATTCCGTGCTTCAGGACAGCCTCAGGGCCGGCCTGTCTGTGCAGAACCTGGGGGCATCCATGAAATTCATATCCCAGCAGGACACGCTTCCTTCAGCGGTGCGCCTGGGTGCCTCGTACAGGTTCCGGTCGCTGCTTGTTTCCCTGGACGCAGTAATGCCGTATGATGCCGACGTATCGCTGCAGGCCGGCGCCGAATACGCGGTAAACGTTGCGGGTTCTCTTTCATGCATCCTGCGCGCGGGTTATAACGGAACGAACTATTCAGCGGGATGCCCGGGCGGGCTTACGCTCGGAGGGGGGATCCAGGGAGAGTCGTTCGCGATCGATTACGCCTGGATACCGTTCGGCGCGGTAGGCAATACCCACAGGATATCGGCAAGGATGAACCTGTAAAAGAACAAATGCGCTCAATAGCTCATGGCTCATGGCTTACAACCTATGATATGAATCCAGACCCTTAAGCAGTTGCCATACGCCATTAGCCATATGCGAAATGGGGGGTTTAATGAAAGTCTGCGTATTCGAGGACGACAAGATCGACCAGCTTTACCCGCTTACGTTCCTGCGCCCGGTTTTCGAGCTGAGATGCGGGGCGACAAAGCTCTGGGAGAAAATAGCGAGGTTTTACGGGAAATGCGAGATCATTTACAGGATGCGGGAAGAACTGGTCCCGGTTTTCGGCAAAAGGTTTGCCGGAGCGAACAACGAAGGTGCGATTAACGACGACATCCTTTTCATTAACGGCAGGATGCTTGTCCTGGAAGGGAAGGCGCCGCCGCTTACCGGGGAAGAAGAAATAGGGATAAAAAGCGATTCCGTGGTTTTCGCAAGGCTTAAAAAAGAAAAAGCGTCAAAAGCCGCCGGTAATATCTGGATCTTTCTCGAGTCAATTAAACATGCGGTCCCGGCAAAAGAAACGGATATCCCTGTCATATCCTTTCCGTGGGACCTTGTAAATTACAACCCGAAAGCGATAGAGGATGACTTCATGGCATCCGGTGGAGGGTCTGTCAAAGGCGAGATACACAAACTTGCCTGTGTGTACGGCGACGAGAACAGGATACGGGTCGCTCCCGGCGCGAAGGTGCATCCTTTTGTGGTCCTGGACACGACCAGGGGACCGATCATCCTTGATGAAAGCTCTGAGATCTTTCCTTTTTCCCGGATAGAAGGGCCTATGTACCTGGGCAGGAACTCGCAGATAATGGGAGCGTCCAGGATAAGGGAAGGGACATCCATCGGGCCTGTGTGCAGGGTCGGCGGCGAAGTGGAGGAAACCATCATCCACGCCTATTCCAACAAGTACCACGACGGGTTCCTGGGCCACGCCTACGTGTGCGAATGGGTGAACCTTGGCGCGCTAACCACGAACAGCGACCTGAAAAATGACTACAGCTCTGTTTCCGTGCACGTGAAAAACACGGCCGTGGATTCCGGAAGCACCAAGGTGGGCTCGTTTATCGGGGACCACACCAAAACAAGCATCGGCACGCTCCTGAACACCGGCACGGTGATAGGCATTATGTGCAATGTTGTGGGAAGCGGGGGAGTGGCGCCGAAATACATCCCTTCCTACTGCTGGTTTTTGAATAACGCGTTTTCAAAAGGCTACGGGTTCAGGATGCAGACAGAAACCGCCAGGGCCGCGATGTCAAGAAGGGGCGTCAGCCTGGCGGAAGAGGATATCGCGCTCCTGAAGCACGTGCATGAAATTACCAAAGATGACCGCGAAGAAGCAGTCCGCAAGTCGAGAATGCAATAAACTGATTACAGTGATTTAGAAAGATGATTACCCCTGCAGTCCCGATATAAGAATCGGGACAAGACGCAGGGGTCCTTTAGGGACAGCGATTATTTAAATTTAGATAATCACCGTAATCTCAGTTATAATCACCGTAATCCCAAGTGGAGGAAAAATGGAAGGAAGCGTTGAGGAAAGGGTGAAGAAGGTGGTGTCAAAACAGCTGAAAGTCCAGCCCGAAAAGATCAAAAACGAGTCTGACTTCGTAAAGGACCTCGGGGCGGAATCCATACAGAGCCTTGAGCTCGTGGCGGCGTTCGAGCAGGAGTTCGACATAACCATGGACGAGGAAGCCGCGCTTGACGTCAAGACCGTCGGCAAGGCAATCGACTTTATTCAAAATCTTCTTAAATAATAGTTATGAGTTATGAATTATGAGTTATGAATCAACTGCATGGAGTTAAATTTAAATAAAAAAATCCTTGTTTTTGACTCATAATTCATCATTCATAATTCATAATTGGATTGGGGGTTGACATGCAGGTATTCATACTGAAGAATTACGAAGAAATGAGCAGGGAAGCCGCGCTTGAGGTAAAGGACAGGCTGCTTAAAAAACCGAACCTTGTGATGGGCCTTGCGACCGGCAGCACGCCGCTGGGGCTTTACAAAGAACTCATAAGGTTGCACAAGGATGAAGGGCTGAGCTTCAAACACGTGGTTACGTTCAACCTGGACGAATACCTGGGGATCGCGCAGGACCACGAACAGAGCTATTTCCGTTTCATGCGCGAGAACCTTTTCAAGCACCTGGACATCAATATAAAGAACGTCCACGTGCCCAACGGCATGGCGAAGCCGTGCGACATAGATGAATACTGCGACTGGTACGAGAGCCGCATAAAGAAATTCGGCGGCATCGACCTGCAGGTGCTGGGCATAGGAAGGGACGGGCACATAGGGTTCAACGAACCGGGCTCATCGCTGGGCTCCCGCACAAGGGTAAAAACGCTCACAGAGGAAACCATACAGGACAACTCCCGTTTCTTCAAAGACCAGAGCGAAGTGCCCACTTATTCCATAACAATGGGCGTGGGCACCGTTATGGAGGCGAAGGAAATAATACTGCTCGCGAACGGGAAGAGCAAGGCGAACGTCATCTCCATAACCATAGAGGGCGGGGTAACGGCGCAGGTTACCGCTTCCGTCCTGCAGCTGCACCGCAGGGTCAACGTGTTCCTGGACGAGGAAGCGGCGTCCCTTTTGAAAAGGAAGCAGTATTACAATTTTGTGGCTAAAGCCACAAGGAAGTTCGAAAAAATGGCACGGGCTAAATAACGTCGAGCGTCGAACGTCTTACGTCATACGTTTTAAATGTTTAAACGTACGACCTACGACGTATGACGTATGACGAATTCCGGAGGAATTATGGCAAAATGCGAACTGTGCGGCAAGGTACACCAGCAGGGATTTCAGATCAGCCACTCGCACCAGGGGTTTAAACGCACCTTCCAGCCGAACCTGCACAAAACCAAGGTCAAGATAAAGGGCAGGGTGAAAACTGTTATGCTGTGCACCAAGTGCCTGCGTTCCGGCAAGATGCCCAAGGCTTAATAATACCGATTACGGTGATTTCAACTAATGATTACGGTGATTATTTAAAAGCTGAGTATGGCAATTTAAAAATAATCACTGTAATCTCTTTTAGAATCACTGTAATCATAATCAAAATGGAGAAGTTCGGGAACTACGAGATACTGGGAGAGATAGGCAGGGGCGGGATGGCCAATGTCCTGAAAGCCAGGCAGACAGACCTGCGCAGGATAGTCGCCATCAAAATGATAAAACTCCACTTAAGCGAGGATAAGGAATTCGTCCGGATGTTCCGCAACGAAGCGGTCATCGCGGCGAACCTTAACCATCCCGGGATAGTCAGCATATACGAAATGGGGATGCAGGACGGCAGTTACTATATCTCCATGGAATACGTGGATGGCAGGACCCTTGCCCAGGTGCTGGACAGGGCGGAAAAAATGGAAACATCCCCCAGCGGGATACCGCTTGCTTCCGCTCTTTTTGTGATAACATCCGTTTTGAACGCTTTGCAGTTCGCGCACACAAAGAACGTGATCCACAGGGATGTAAACCCGTCCAACATCCTTATTTCGAACGAAGGCAGGGTGAAGCTCAGCGATTTTGGCATAGCCAGGGCCGCGTTCATGGCTCCCTCGAACACAAGCGTAGGGATGCTGAAAGGCAAACTTTCCTATCTTTCTCCGGAACAGGCGAAAGGGGAAAACACGGACCTGCGCGCGGACATATTCGCCGCCGGTATAGTAATGTATGAAATGCTTGCCGGCCGCAGGCTGTTCGCAGGTGAATCGGAATTCGAGATACTGGAGAAAGTGCGCAACGCTGAGATCGAAACAGACCTGCGTTCACTTGAAGGGGTCCCGCAGGAGATATTGAAGGTCCTGAGGCAAAGCCTTCAAAAAGACAGGGATAAAAGGTACGGGTCAGCGCAGGCAGTGCTTACCGGCCTGGAAGCCGCGGCAAGGGAACTGGGAATAGTTTTTTCCGAAAAAGACGCCGCGGCACTGCTGCAGCCGGCCGAAGATACCACCGCTGCCGGCGCGTCACCTACGGCCGGCGCCCAGACACAGGTGATCAGCTCCAGAATTGTCAGAGCGGCAACAGGATCAGGCATGTCCCGGAAGGTCATTATAACCGCTTCCGCAGCGCTTTTGTGCACAATAATAGCGGTCTTATTCTTTTATAAACCCGGAACCAAACAGTCAGTTGAGGAAAACGCGGCCCCCGCGGCTGTTACTGTCCCGGAGGAAAAGAAAAATGCTGAAAGTTCCGGTGAGATCAGCAAAGCACCCGCGGCTCCCCTGAACAACGCGGACCCTTCGCTTACCACCCTTAAAGAAGACAAGGCGGTTTATTCCGCAAAAAAAGAGGAGATACCCGGGGCAATTTACATTAACTCGACCCCGGCGGACGCAATTATATATTTTGATAACGCGGCGCAGGGAGAGGGAAGCAGGGTCATTAAAAATGTCAAAGCCGGGAAGCACGCTATAAAGATCACCCATCCGGACTATGAAGACGAGATCCGGGCGGTCGAAATAACGCCCGACAAGCCTGTCTTGCGGATAATTTACAAGAACGGAGAAATCACTTTAGAATAACAAATGCCGCATATAGCTCATGGCTCATTGCAGCTGCTTAAGTATTTTGTTCTAACTATGAGCTATCAGCTATGAGCTATGAGCATTTTGGAGGTTGTGATGCCTATTCGCGAATTTAAGTGCAATGAATGCGGGTTAGAGTTTGAGACCCTTGTAATGAGGAAGGACGAAAAGATAAACTGCGAAAAGTGCGGCAGCGGCAATTTAGACAAACTGCTTTCCGCGTTCGCAGTGCACGGCGCGCACAGCGCGGATAATAAATCGTCTTCAGGCTCCTGCTCAAGTTCCGGTTCAAAATGCGGTTCCTGCGGCTCGCACAAATGCTCTACCTGCTCGAACTGATTTTAACCACTAATTATCACGAATTTTCACGAATTAGCAAATTTGGCAAATAACTTCATTTAATTCGTGGAAATTAGTGTAAATTCGTGGTTGCTAACGGGAGTTAAAATGAAAAAGTTGATCTTAGCGGTAACAGTGATATCTGTGGTGATCTGTGTCAAAAGTTCCTGCCCGGCGCAGGAGATGAAGAAAGGCATTGACCTGTTCGACAAAGCGTATTACGAAGACGCCCTGAAAGAATTCCGGGGAATAGCTGACTCCGCTGACGCGCCTGACGAAGACAAAATAAAAGCGCACTATTATATGATGAAGATACACAGGGCTTTCGGCGACGACGAGAAAATGAAGGCTGAAATAAGAGAAATACTGGCGCTCAGCCCCGGTTACAAGGTCTCGAACAGAGAACCTGCTTCGCTTAAAAGCCTGTTTGAGGAGATCCGGGGATCGCTTATAAAGGAAGAAGCGCGGAAAGAGCCTTCCGAAATAGTAACAGGTGTGGCTCAGGACATGGCAGTGCTTGAAAAGAATCTTTCAGACGCGGCAGCTCAGCAGGACGCGCTGATATCCCGGCTTAATGAGCAGGGGAAAGAAACCAGGAAAACAAAGTTCGCTCTGGGTGCAAGCGTTATTTCGCTGCTTATCCTGCTTGCCGCCAGCGTTTCCTTTAAATAACGATTACGGTGATTATTAACTAATGATTACGGTGATATTGAAAAACTGATCATGATATTTTAAAAGTAATCACTGTAATCTCTTTTTAAATCACTGTAATCAAAAGGCGAACATGATTGTAAAACTCAGGGAAAAAGGACAGGGGATGGTGGAGTACGTGATGGCGGCCGCGTTCGTGGGGCTTGCTGCCCTGGGAGCGCACGCGCTCTTTCAAAGCGCCCTTGAGGGCTATTACTCGAAGATCATCGCGATGCTTTCATCGTTTACCCCCTGAAATACATTTAACCACGAATTTCCCCCTGTAGCTGCTATGCAGCTCAATACAGGGGCCTCCGCCCGCCAATATTCGTGGCGGGCTACGGCGCGAATTAGCACGAATTATGGTTTAAAACCTTTAACCCCTTTAACCTTTTTAACTTTTAAACAAATGAATAATAAGGAAATAAAAATATTAATTGCTGCGGGCGGGACAGGCGGGCACCTGTATCCGGCGCTTGCGATCATTGAACAGCTCCTGAAAAACAAGGGAGTGAAGATCCTTTTTGTCGGCACAAAGGGCGGCATAGAGGAAGCTGTCGTGAAAAAAGCCGGGATCCCATTTGAAAGTATTTCCGCTAAAAAGCTCCTCAGGCGGAACGTCCTGACGTACCCCGCGTTTTTCTTCAGCGCCGTTGCCGCGTGTTTCCAGTCGCTTTCGATAGTGAATAAATTCAGGCCCGATGTGTGCGTTGGGGTAGGCGGTTACGTGAGCGGGCCTGTCGCTCTGGCAGGCTGGTTCCTCCGGGTCCCTGTTTTCATACACGAGCAGAACACGGTTGCCGGGCTTACGAACAGGATCCTTGGTAAGGCGGCAACAGGCATAGGCATAACCTTTGAAGTATCAGGCAAATATTTCCCGAAGGAAAAGATAGAGGTTACGGGTAATCCTGTAAGGGAAGAGGTCCTTTCAGCTGAAAGGGAAACCTCGATGAAAAAGCTGGGGCTTGACCTTAATAAAAAAACGGTGCTGGTGTTCGGCGGCAGCAGGGGAGCGAGAAAGATCAACACCGTGTTCGCCGAAGCCCTTAAACTCCTTGATAAACCCGATCTCCAGATCCTTCACATTACCGGCCGTGACGATTTTGAATCCGTTAAATCCCTGACTTCAGGTTTTAAGCCATCAGCTATGAGCTATGAGCTGTATGCATACATGGACGATATCTGGGACGCCCTTGCCGCGGCTGACCTTGTTGTATGCAGGGCGGGAGCCACAAGCATCGCTGAAATAACAACCAGGGGCCTTCCTTCGATCCTTATACCTTACCCTTACGCGGCGGAAAACCACCAGATGCTGAACGCGGAAGTGCTTATGGGAAGGGGGGCTTCGCGGACAATAGCGGACAGCGACTTGAACGGTCGCAGGCTTGCCTGTGAGATACTGAGCCTTATAAACAACCCGGAGATCCTTGAAAAAATGGGCAGGGCGAGCAAGAACTTCGGCAGGCCGTGCGCAGCGGCAAGGATAGCCGCCATAATACTGCAAATGGCGCAACAAGTAACAAGTAACAAGTAACAAGTAACAAGTTAAAGCGTATCAACGTGTCAACGTATCAGCGTGTCAGAGTTTTAGGCTGATAAGCTTACAAGTTTACATAGTTTACAGAGTTTCCAAAGTTAAAAATAATTCGTGTAAATTAGTGGAAATTCGTGGTTAAAAGGTAGTTTATAAAGGTTATAAAGTTGTTTATTTCGTGTTTTCGTGATTTCCTCGCCCATCCTTTCCGGGTGGGCGAAGTCTCGCCCGCTGAAAGACGGGCGGAGTGCTTTCGTGGTAATCTTTGAGGGGGAAATGAAAAAAGTAAATATTGCGGTCATTATCCTTTTCGCGGTAATTGCC
This sequence comes from Candidatus Desantisbacteria bacterium CG1_02_49_89, assembly GCA_001871075.1. Lineage (GTDB taxonomy): Bacteria > Desantisbacteria > UBA1551 > UBA1551 > UBA1551 > UBA1551. Next base: position 1,796 of record MNUP01000035.1, on the reverse strand, counting down.
TCTTCCTTGCCGGCTTTCTCCCAGTATGAGGTGCCGGGAATGAACGCTGAACTACTGGGCCTGATGGACAGCGCCAGGAAGGAAGAAAATATACTGCTGGCAATAGAAAAATACCTGAAAGTGGTTGAAAAATTCCCCGGGACGGATGAAGCCGGGGAAGCCTATATGGCGATAGCGGAAACCAGGTTCCTGATGGGGGAATACGAAACCGCGCATTTTAACTACGAGGTATTCACGAAGCTGTTCATAAGGCACAAGCAGACCCCCCTTGCCTGGTACAGGATGGGGCTGTGCTCAATGGAAAACGGCAAATACGACCTTGCTGTGGAAGAATTCCGCAGGGCCATCTCGTCAAACCCCTGGTCTGGGTTTGTGGTCCCTTCAAAGACCGGGATCGCCAACGCTTATTATAAAAAAGAGGATTATATCCGGGCCCTGCGGGAATACAGGTGGATCTTCCCGACGCGGGAGATAGAACCCTACGTGCTTTACCAGACATATCTCTGCTATATGAAAACGGATAACGACAGGGTAGCGCAGATCACCGCGGACGACCTGTGCCGCAGGTACCCGTTGAGCTCTGAGGCGAAATTTATACGCCACCCTGAGGAAACGGTTGAAATAAAAGAGGGCGTTCCGCCTTCGACCGCAGAGATCTCGGAAGAAACAATTGAAATACTGGCTGTGCCTGTTGAAAAGATAGCGGTGGCTGAAACACACGCCCTATGGCCTTTAGACAGGCAGGTATGGACAGTCCAGGTAGGTTCGTTCATCAGCGAGGAGAACGCTCAAGCGCAGGTCCGGGAGCTTAAGAAGAAGGGCCTTGACCCCTGGACCCAGAAGGCTACCGTGGGCCTGGACAATTTCTACAGGGTTAACATCGGGAAATTTACCGACGAAAAAAAAGCAAAAGAGCTCGCGGCAAAGATCAAAGCGGAAGGCGCGATGCCGGCGCATGTGGTTAAAATCAAATAAATAATGATTACAGCGATAAAAGACCAATTTCAGCGATTAAAAACAAAAAAACAGTATTAATTTGGGTATTTATCGCTGACATCATCATTTAAAGGAAAGGAGCAAATCATGGCGACCAAGCTTCATCTGGGAATAAACCTCGCGTTCGCGAAAAAAAGATGGCCCCAGCCAAGGGAATGGCTGTGGGTGGTCAATAAGATCGGCGTGAAATACGTGGAGTTCTGCTCGGACCTGCTTGATCCCCTGATGATATCCGAACCCACGAGAACGGAGATCGCGAAAAAAACCCTGAAGGAATGCAAGGAAGACGGAGTTGTCATCTACGACTACTACACCGGCACCATAACCCACTGCGTAAACCTGCTGGGGGACGCAAGGCCCGGAGTAAGGAAGGACGGCGAGCACTGGTGTAAAGAGGCAATAGAAGTGGCTGTGGCCATGGGCGCGTCCGGAATGGGGGGCCACCTGGACAACATACCTTACAGGAACCTGATGAGGCCCAGGGAAAAAGATTTCCTTATGCAGTGCGTTTACAAATCCTTTATGATGCTGGCTGAGGAATGCAGGAAAAAAGGCCTCAAGTTCCTGATGCTCGAGCAGATGTATGTTCCATCCGAAAAACCCTACACCCTCGATGAAGCGCAGGAATATTACGACAAGTTCAACAAGGATTCCGCTGTGCCGGTTTACCTTACGGTGGACGTGGGCCACGCCTGCTGCCACAACTTCCCCCACAGCGACAAAGACACCGATCCCTACGAATGGCTGCGCAGGTTCGCGAAGGTCTCCCCGGTCATCCATCTGCAGCAGACAAACGCGAA
>MNUP01000073.1 GCA_001871075.1 Candidatus Desantisbacteria bacterium CG1_02_49_89 | reverse complement strand
GATTTTGACTTACAAAAATCGGGACAGTCCCCATTATTTACTAAGCCGTACATAATCAAGGATATAGGCGGATTTAAGATCCTGATAGCGTCTGTTGTGAATGACAGGGCGTTCCTTTTCTTCCCCAAAGAAAAGATCGAAGGGCTTGTGATCCTTGACCCGGCAGCGGTTTTGAAAAAGATCATTGCTGACACAAAAGGTAAGGCAGACATTGTTGTCGTGCTTTCTCATCTCGGAGACGAAGGGGATGAAAAATTAGCCAAAGAGGTGGAAGGAATAGACATTATTGTAGGCGGGCACACGCAGACCCTGATGGAAAAACCGCTTAAATCCGGGAACGCAGTTATCGTCCAGGCAGGCAAAAACGGCGAATACGCGGGCAGGATCACGCTTACAAGGGATAAGATCGCGACAAAAGCGAACCTTGTCCAGTTCCCGGGCCAGTCAACATACAAGCTCTATATCCAGAAAAAAGATTATATATTGAAGGTTTCTGATTACAAGCTGACGCTGCTTAACGACAAAGTTTCGGATGACACGCAGACCGCCGCGCTTGTGGCGGAATACGATGTTTTGCAGGAAGCAAAAAGACTTGCAGCAACGGCAGCACCTGAAACCGCCGCGTTAAAGGTCGTCCCGGAAACAAAGCTTGGAAGAGCGATCCCGTTCATCATGGTCCCGGATGAGCTGGACTGGGGCGAGATAGAGAAGGGCAGGACCGTTGAAAGCGAGATACCTGTCCGCAACATCGGGTCAGACACACTTGTTTTAAGGAAAATAAGGGCTTCCTGCGAATGCATTAGCGCTCTTCCTGCCTCGGACAGTATTCAGCCGCTCGGGGAATCAGGTATAAAGTTGTTTTTCTTTTCCGAAGAAGTCCTCGGAGAAACATTTATCTATAACTTATACATAGAGACGAATGACCCGACCCAGCAGGTGAGTTCAATTCTGATAACGGGAAGGGTGAAAAGGCCTGTAATCGAAGAGAAGATACAAGTCAAAAGTCAAAAGGTAAAAGGTAAAAGTCAAAAGTTTGTGACTCCGAACAAACAGCAAAAAGGCGCGTTGCAGGTTATGTATTTTTATTCGCCGGGATGCCGCCAGTGCGAGGAAATAAGGGGAGGGTTGCTGCCGGGGATCAGGGTCAAATACGGCGGTGCTGTCGAAATAAAAGAATTCGATATTTCGAAAAAAGAAAATTACGAGATGCTCGTGGGCCTTGAAGAAAAATACGGGATAAAGAAAAGCGTGCCCATGGAAGCTTATGTGGGCGGAAGGTGTCTGCTTGGCAGCATAGAGATAAAGAAAAAGCTCGAAAAATTGATCGAAGAAGAGCTTGCCGCGATTAAGGCCAAGAAGACCCAGCCGCTTAAAAAGACTCTTTCCGAAACCTTTCAGGCCGCAGGCGCTAATACTGAAAGCGTGATAGCCCGCAGGTTCAGGTCTTTCGGCCCGTTTGCCGTGATAGCCGCTGGGCTTATCGACGGTATAAATCCCTGCGCTTTCGCGACTATCATATTTTTTATTTCTTTCCTGACCTACGCGGGCAGGAGCAAGCGGGACATACTGCTGAACGGGATATTTTTCGCGGCAGGGGTTTTTGCCGCTTATTACATGCTTGGCGTGGGGCTTTTTAAGGTCCTGCAAAGCATATCCGCGTTCAAGGTTGTTTCTTCCGCTATCTTCTACGCCATTTTTGCCGTTGCCGTATTCCTGGGCTGCATGAGCCTGTATGACGCGTATATCTACAAGAAAACCGGCGATTCGAGCAGGATAGCGCTCCAGCTTCCCCGGGCAGTCAAGGAAAGCATACATTTCTGGATAAGGAAAAACATAAACGCGCCTTTGATCATAGCCGGGGCGTTTTTCACGGGACTGCTTGTTTCTTTGCTTGAAGCCGTGTGCACGGGACAGATATACATACCGACCATTGCTTTTATGACCAAGGACCCGGCCCTCGCGGCGCAGGCTTACTTCTATCTTTTTCTTTATAACCTGATGTTCATCATTCCCCTCATTATAGTATTTCTGCTCGCGTATTTCGGGGTCGGCTCAAAGAAGTTCGCTGAATTCTCGCAGAAAAATATAATACCTGTTAAGATAATAACCGCGATCTTCTTTTTCTCCCTCGCCGCGCTTCTGCTGATACTAAAATAAAGAGTCAAGTATCAAGTAGAAGTCTATATGAGATTGCTTCACTGCGTTCGCAATGACATTTCTGGTGGGATTTAAATGGGATTTTACAGCGAAAAGCTGGTTGACCCGAAAATATACGACAGGATAATGAAGTCCGCAAATTTCTGCGAAGCAGACAGGGTCCCGATCTGGGATTATATGGACAACAGGTACGCCCTTGAGCATTTTGCGCCGGGCGAGACCGACCTGCTCAAGGCGAATGTCAGGGTGTACCACGGGCTGGGGATAGACCTGTGCAGGGGTTTCGGCGAGAGTTTTTCGCAGGAACAGAACGGGCAGGGCACGCAGGCTGGATGCGTTGAAACACTGGTGTCAGGCCAGACAAGGTGGGAGACAAAGCACGCCGTAAGAACCATGGAAGACCTGAAGGCGTTTGATTTCCAGCCGCCCCCTATTGACTATTACCAAAACTCATGGCTGCCGTGGTTAAAAACCTGCCAGGAGGCTTTCGCGCCCAAGACAATGTTCGTGCCGTGCATCGGATGCGGGTTCCACGCGTCATACAGCGTGATGGGGCTTGAAACTTTTTCAACTGCGATCTATGACGCTCCCGAAGCTTTGCAGCGGCTTCTTGACAACAGATGCGAAGAGCACGTAAGATACGCCCAGGTTGCCGGTGAAGCAAAAGCGTGCCCGCTGTGCATGGTGGGGGACGATATAGCGTACAAGGGGCGGCTGATGTTCTCTCCTGCTTTTCTGCGCAGGACCTTCATACCGATGCTCCGAAGGGTATGCGACGCGCTTCACGCGCACGGTGTGAAGGTTATGTTCCACAGCGACGGGAACGTTATGGAGATACTTGACGACATGATCGAGGCGGGCATAGACGGGCTCAATCCCATAGAGCCTATAGCGGGCATGGATATCGCGCTGCTTAAGAAAAAATACCACGGGAAGCTTATACTCCTGGGCAACGTGGACTGTTCGCAGGTGCTTCCGCTGGGAACGAAGGAACAGGTCATTGAAGCTGTGAAGAATTGCATAAGAGATGCTTCTGCCGGAGGAGGGCATTTCATAGGTTCATCCAGCGAGGTAACGCCCTCCACGCCGCTTGAGAACATTCTGGCGTTTTACAGGACAGTCCATGAGTTCGGCAGATACCCGATAAACCTGTTGTAAATAGTTTGTGGGCAATCGGACTAATGAAACAATCACTATGCGAAGCGCGTGGGTGGCGGAGATATTTGACAGCATACAGGGCGAGGGGATATACGCCGGCGTCAGGCAGATATTCATCCGTTTCTCCGGCTGCAATCTTCGACGCTGTGATTACTGCGACAGCCGGTTTTCCTGGAAGCGACAGGAGTATTGTATAAATAAATTGCAGATTACAGATTGCAAAAGTCTCCGCCCGTCTTTTCAGCGGGCGAGACCTCGCCCAATCGTTTTGATTGGGCGGGAAAGGTTAAAACTTAAAAATCCAATATCATCAAAAGATATTGTCGCGGTTTTGAAGGAGTATTTAACTTTCAACTTTTCCGCCCCTTACTCGGGGGCGAGATCTCGCCCCGATATCAATCGGGGCGGGCAACCTTCAACTTTTCACTATCATTCAATTTCCCTGACCGGGGGAGAGCCGCTTCTGCAGGCGGATTTCCTGAAAGAACTGATCCCGGACCTGAAGGGCCTGGGTTTCAGGATCTACCTGGAAACAAACGGAACGCTGCCTGCCGCCTTGCGCGGGATAATAAAAAACGTGGATTTCGTCGCAATGGACATAAAATTCCCCAGCGCGACAGGTAGAAGAGACCTGTGGGAAAAACACCGAAGGTTCCTGCGCGCGGCAGGGAACAGGGTTTTCGTGAAGGTCGTGGTCACAGGCAGGACTACCGCCCGGGAGATTGAAAAAGCAGCGCTTCTTGTTGCCGGGGTTGACAGAAAGATCCCTCTGGTTATCCAGCCCGCGTCCGGGCAGCGCCATAAGGACCTGTTTGAATTCCAGCGGATCGCCGGGCACAGCCTGGAAGACGTCAGGATTATTCCCCAGTTCCACAAGATACTGGGAATTAACTGACCCCCGGCGCTCCGACAAAAGTCATTGGGGCTTGACCCCTCCTATGCCTTCGGCATAAAACAGGGGGGTCTGCGCCCCGACAAAAGCTGTCGGGGCTTGACAAACAGGATAAATTTGTTATAATATATCCTATAATGGAACTATAATATATTATACGGGAGGTTTCAATGAAGCGCATAGTCGTTTTTTCCATATTAATAGCAGGATTGGTTTTTCCCTTGACAACTTCAGCAGGCGAGAATTTTTCAATGGGCGGTTCCATAGGCGCTATCAGCATAAACGGAGAAATGTGGTACAGGGTGGCGCTGCAGCCCGTGATGAAATTCAACAAGCTGAAGGTCGGGCTCAACCTGGGCCTGACCTGGAACGACACGGACGGCATAAAGCTCTGGGAGAAGGAAGACTGGGCGAACCTCATACTGTTCATCCAGTGGGCGGAGAAAGGCGCAAGCCCTCTTTATTTCAGGATCGGGGACATGCAGTCCGCGACCCTGGGACACGGTTTTATACTGGGCGGGTATTCAAATATGAACCAGAGGGCGTACCTGAACGCCTACAGGAACATAGGCCTTGAACTGGACCTGAATTTTGAGCAGTGGGGGCTTGAAACAGTGTTCAGCAACATATTCCCGGACAGGGTCACGGTTTACGGGCTGAGGCCTTACGTGAAGCCGTTAAAGATCATAGGGTCCGATATCCCGGTGTTAAGCGAGCTTGCGATAGGCGTAAGTTACGCGACTGACGTGGAGACGGGCGTTGCGGTGGACGCGCTTGCCAACGTGCCGGAAACGAAGGTCAATATAATAGGCGCTGACCTTGACCTGCCGATCATAAAAGGCTGGCTCACTTACTACCTTGACGTAGCCCAGATGCTTGGCCACGGCAACGGGCTTGCGACAGGGTTCATGGGCGGCAAAGGCTGGGAATGGTTCTCCATAGACTACAGGTTTGAGTACCGCAACTTAGGCGCGGATTTCAGCCCGCGGTATTTTGACGGTTACTATGAAATGGGCAAACCCAAGCTCGTTAAATCCACGACCGAAAGGTATAACGGGTGGTACGGGGAGCTGAACTTCGGCATAATGAACGCGGTGTATATCCTTGTTTCGTATGAGGACGCGTTCACGGACGGCACCAAGATGGAAGGATGCCCGTGGCTGCACGCCGGGCTCACGCTCAACGAGAACCTGTTCAGCATTACCAAGCAGCGCATCAATATCAGCGCGGCTTATGACTATAAGAACCTTGGCGCAGTCCCGCAAAAACCAGATGACCAGATGATGCAGGCAAGGGTTTCTTACGGGGTATCGGAGAACGTTGACATCATCTACGTCTACACGCAGAAATACGCGCCGGACGGGCAGAGAATCAATTCAACCTCGATAGAGACCAAGCTCCACTTCTAAGGGGAAAAAATGGATATGAATGCCATTTTAAAGGCAGCGCTGGAAAAAGGCGCTTCGGACATACACATAAGCGCGGGTTCGCCGCCCATGCTCAGGATAAGCGGCGAGTTATTGCCTTTCGGGGATAAGCCTCTTACGTTTGAAGAAACCCGCAGCCTTGTTTACAGCATACTGACCAGCGATCAGGCTAAGAAGTTCGAGAACGAATACGAGCTGGACCTTTCCTACGGCATGCCGAACGGGCGTTTCAGGGTGAACGTTTACATGGACTCCGGCGGGATCGCGGCGGCCCTGCGCGCAATACCGGCGCTTATCCCCACGATGGAAGAGATAGAAATGCCTGAGGCGGCTTTCAGGCTGGCAAGGCTTCCCAGGGGCCTTGTGCTTGTGACCGGGCCGACCGGCAGCGGCAAGTCCACCAGCCTGGCGGCGATGCTGAACCTTATTAACTTGGAAAGGAACTGCCACATAATTACCATAGAGGACCCGATTGAGTTCATCTACCAGAGAAGGAAAGCCATCATAAACCAGAGGGAACTGACCATTCACACAAAAACCTTTGCCAGCGCGCTGAAGTACGCGCTGCGGGAGGACCCGGACGTGCTGCTTGTGGGCGAGATGAGGGACCTTGAGACCATCGCCGCAGCCCTGACCCTTGCGGAAACAGGCCACCTGATATTCTCCACCCTGCACACCATAGACGCGGCGCAGACCGTTGACCGCATCATAGACGTTTTCCCGCCGTACCAGCAGCAGCAGATAAGGGCGCAGCTTTCAATGGCGCTGGAAGGCGTGCTGTCCCAGCAGCTCCTGAGCAAGGTGGGTGGAGGCCGTGTCGCGGCGAGAGAAGTAATGCTTATCAACCCCGCGATAGCGAACCTTATAAGGGAAGGCAAGACCCACCAGATATACAGCGCCATACAGACCAGCACCCAGGCCGGGATGAAAACAATGGAACAGGCGATAAAAGACCTGTACGATAAGGGATTTATTTCATACGATGAGGGTATATCCAAATCCAGCAATCCGGACGAGCTGAGGAGGCTTATAAGATGAGCGTTTTGAAATCGGTCTTCACCGACCTCGGCGAACAGGACGAGAAGAAGATATTAGGGCTTGCAGCCAGGAAGGAATATTCCGAGGGAGAAAAGATAGTTGAAGAAGGGACACCCGGCCGGAGATTTTACGTCATTGAGTCCGGCAGGGTGCTCATAAGCAAAAAGATAGAGGGGAAAGAGGACAAGGCGCTGGCGATATTAGAGCAGGGGGATTTCTTCGGCGAGATGTCCCTGCTTGACGGAGGTCCCCATTCCGCCAACGCCAAGGCGCTTGAAAAGGTCAGGGTCCTTGCCATAGAGCGCGGGGCTTTTGAGGGGATGCTCAGGACCGACTACGAAACCGCGTCCAGGCTGCTGTTTTTCCTGATAAAAATAATGAGCGAGCGGCTCAGGTCCTCCACCGAAGAGCTTGTGGCGCTTTACGAGACCGGAAGGACCATAGGTTCCTCACGCGACCTGAAAGAGCTGCTCTCCGGAACGCTCAATGCCCTGCTGAACGCGACAGGCTCAAACTGCGCGGCATTCATCCTGCATAACCAGTTCTCGCAGGGATACGCGGTCAAGGAATCCGCAGGCATATCGGACGTTGAAAACGGGCTGGTGGAGAGCGTGATGAAGGAAACCGTGGGCAGGATAGTGAACGACGCTGCAGCCGAAGGCCTGTCCGGGAAGATAAAATCCGAGCCGGAGATCCTTTCCATGATAGCAAGCCCGATAAAATTAGGAAGCAGGGATATCGGGCTGATAATACTGGGGAAAAAGAAAGCGGGAGGTTACAGGAACAAGAACCTGACAATGCTTTCCGCGGTCGCGGGCCAGATCGCCGCGGCGGTAGAGAATATGTTCTACAGGGAGGAGGACGACGCGAGGAAGAAATTAGGGCAGGTATACATTAAATTTTAAAAAATTGGAGAAGAAAATGAAAAAGTCAGTTATGGTTTTAGTGTTTCTGTTAGTTGCTTTCTACTTAATACTGGTTACTGTTTCTTCTTATGCTTTCTTTGTGGGCTTCGGTTCATCAGGCGGAGCAGAGCAGGTAATAAAGAAGGGCCAGGATGAGGGGAAAATCCCAAAAGTTCCGGATACAGGAACAGGTGGCGAAACAACGCCTGGACCAGTGCAATACACAAACGCAGAAACTGTCTGGCAGAAGGCGTAGGATAGGGGATTAGGAAATGATGATGATGCCTATGGCATTGCAGTTGACTCCTCAGGAAATGTCTATGTAACAGGGTATTCCATTGGCAACTCAAACAAGGACTACCTCACAATAAAATACAACTCAACCGGGGATACTGTGTGGCAGGAAGCGTGGAATGGGTTTGGTGGTGATGATTGGGGTTATGACGTTGCAGTTGACGACACGGGCAACGTATATGTAACAGGGTGGTCCTATAACGGCGCAGTCCCGGGGAACGACTGCCTGACAAGAAAATACGATTCAGCAGGGAGTTTTGTCTGGCAGGAGGCGTGGGATGGGGTAGCTGATGATGGTGGCAGAGGCATCGCAGTGGATTCCTCGGGCAATGTCTATGTGACAGGGTATACCAGAAACAGCACAGACACAAACTGGGATTACCTGACAATAAAATACGATTCAGCAAGGAATATTGTTTGGCAGAAGGCGTGGGATAGGGGATTAGGAAAAGATGATGATGCCTATGGTATTGCAGTTGATTCCTCAGGCAATGTATATGTGGCAGGGTATTCCACTGGCAACTCAAACAAGGACTACCTCACAATAAAATACAACGCAGATGGGGAAACTGTATGGCAGAAGGCGTGGGATGGGGGAAATGATGATTGGGGCAGAGGCATCGCAGTGGATTCCTCAAGAAATGTGTATGTGACAGGGCAGTTCTATAACGGTACAACCTATGACTACCTGACAATAAAATACAACGCAGATGGGGAAACTGTATGGCAGAAGGCATATAATGGCATAGGTGCTGATTATGGCTATGGCATCGCAGTTGATTCCTCTGGCAATGTCTATGTAACAGGGTATTCCTCTAACGGCACAAACTCGGACTACCTGACAATAAAATATGACACAAATGGAAATACTGTCTGGCAGAAGGTATGGAATGGGGTAACTGATGATGGTGGCAGAGGTATCGCAGTTGATTCCTCAGGCAATGTGTATGTGACAGGGTATACCAGGAACAGTACAGACACAAATTGGGACTACCTCACAATAAAATACCGCCAGTATTAAAAAAAGGACGGGTTCATATTTTAAGGGAGGGAGATATGAGAAAAAGATTGGCCGGGATCCTGGTTTTGTCTCTGTGTTCTCTGTGGTTAAGGTGTTTCGCCGCGGACGCGCCGCTCTTTTCGGATGATTTCAAGAAGTATGCCAAGGGCAGCGACGGTTCGCCGGCATGGACAGTGGAAGGCGGCGAGGCAGCGGTTACCGCTGACGGGTATGAGGTTAAGAACAGCGGGAACGACGGCTGGAACGTGGTCGGGGTGTCAGCAGGCAAGGAAGACTGGGCGGATTATTCGCTTTCCTGCAAGCTGAAAATGACTTCTCCCGGCGCTGACTGGAGGGACGGCGTGTGGATAGGGATAAGGTACATGGACGAAATGAACCTGTACACTATAGCTTTCTAGGCGCGCGGGATATTTATCCACAAGATGTCCGAGGGCGTCGGCACCAACGACGACACGCCGCTTAAGATAGCGGAAGGCGAGAACCTGACCCTGCGGGACGCGAAGTGGCACGACCTTAAGATAACCGCGGTCAAAAACGTGATAACGATAAGCCTGGACGGCAAGGAGGTCCTGAAGGCGGAAGACAAGGACTGGAACGAGGCGCCGTACGTGGCAAAGGGCAAGATAGTGTTAGGCGCGCGCAAGTGGACGAATTCAACGTCTGACTGCGTTGCCGTTTTCAAGGATGTCGTGGTGGAAAAGGCCGGCAAATAACCATCAGGTTATATGAAAGGAAAATAGAGCTGAAGGGCTGGAGAATATGGCGTGTTTCGCGGTATTTCCGGCCCTTTTTGCTTTTTTGGGCCAAAAACGTATTTTCCCGGGGTAAAAATGAAGGCGGCTGTTTACGATGGCGTGGGCAGGATTTCGGTAAAGGAAGCGGAGATGCCCGCCACGGCTGCGGGCGGTATCGTTATCAGGGTTGAGTCCTGTGCGATATGCGGGACGGACCTTAAGGCTTACGTGCACGGCAACCCCAGGATGAAGCCCCCGCTGGTGCTGGGCCACGAGTTTGCCGGCAGGATAACGGAAATCGGAACCGGCGCGGCCGGGTTCAGCATCGGTGAAAGGGTCACGATGGCTACCAGCATTCCCTGCGGCAGGTGTATTCTATGCCTGGAGGGCCTGCAGAATATGTGCGAGAACTTGATTCCCGTAGGCACCGCCATAGACGGGGCTTTCGCGGAATACATGCTGATACCGCCGTTAGGGATAGCGCAGGGGAACGTCCTCAGGATTCCGGACGGGCTTTCAAGCGACGAGGCTTCTCTTTCAGAGCCGCTTGGGTGCGTTATAAACGCGCAGGAGATAATCGGCATAACCGCCGCGGACACGGTCGTCGTGATAGGCGCAGGGCCCATCGGGTACCTGCATGTTGAAACCGCGAGGGCAAGAGGCGCAATACGCGTGATACTTGTGCAGCGTTCCAGGACAAGGCTTGAATTCGCGAAGAAATTCGGCGTTGAAGCCGCGATATGCTCCCAGGAAGAAGACCCTGTTAAAAAGGTCATGGATCTGACGGGAGGAAGGGGAGCGGACGCGGTTATTGTGGCGGCACCGGACGCGCAGGCGCAGGCGCAGAGCATCCAAATGGCCGCGAAAGGCGCGAGGATAAGTTTCTTTTCAAGCATACCTAAAGACAACCCGTACGCAACCCTGCACACCAACCTGCTCCATTACAGGGAGCTGCGGGTGTGCGGCAGTTCCGATTCGCGCGCCATTCACCAGAAACTCGCCCTTGACATGCTGGCTTCCGGCAAAATTAACGCCAAGGCCCTGATCACACACAGGTTCCCGCTCTCAAAATTCCCCGAAGCGCTTGAAACAATGAAAAAGAAAGAAGGCCTTAAAATAATCATAAACCCGTAATAATTCACCACGGAGGCACGGAGACACAGAGAAGAACTTTTTTTCACAGGGAACCTAAAAGAATTCATTTTAAGTTCTCATAAATTCCCTGTAAAAAAACTTGTAGTTCTCTGTGCCTCTGTGTCTCTGTGGTTAATCTTGAGAGGTTTGAATGCAGAGGTTGAAAGATAAGATTGCGCTGGTGACCGGCGCGGGGCAGGGAATAGGGAAAGCCATCGCGCTGAGGTTTGCGCAAGAGGGCGCGGACGTCATCGTGAACGACGTGAGCCTTGAGACCGCGCGTAAAGCCGCGGACGAGATAGAAAAAACCGGCAGGCGTTCCCTTGCAGTCAGGGCGGACGTAAGTATTTCCGGGGAAGTCGGGGGAATGAAACAGGCGGTTGAAAAAAAGTTCGGACCTGTGCTTGACATACTCGTGAATAACGCGGGCATCGCCAAAATCCTTCCCTTCACGGACACGACCGAGGAAATCTGGGACAAGATCATCGGCGTGAACCTTAAGGGGACTTTCCTGTGCTGCAGGGCGTTTACTCCCTGGATGATAGAGCGCAGATACGGGAAAATAATAAATATGAGCTCCAAGTCCGGCAAGAGCGCAAACGCGTGGTTCGCTGCGTACTGCGCGTCAAAATTCGCCGTTATAGGCCTTACCCAGTCGCTTGCACTTGACCTCGCCCCCTATAAAATAAACGTCAACGCTGTCTGCCCGGGAATAGTATTTACGCCCCACTGGGACGAGCTGCAGAAACAATACGCCGTAAAAAGGGGTATGCCCGCGGAGAAAGTAAGAGAATATCTCGCGGGAAAGATCCCGCTGGGCAGGGCGCAGACTCCGGAGGACGTGGCTTCGGTAGCCCTGTTCCTCGCAAGCGACAGGTCAAGCTATATGACCGGGCAGGCGGTCAACGTGACCGGCGGGCAGGAGATGCGGTGACGGAGGCAAAATGACAGGCAGGGAAAGGGTTCTAAAAGCGCTGAAATTCGAGGCGCCGGACAGAATACCGATAATGCACTGCGCTCTGCCCGCTGCGTATTACGCGCACGACCAGGCGCTTGTAGATATGTTCAATAAAAAATATCCCCACGATTTCGGGCCGCCGGTCCACGGGATACCGCCGAAGGAAAGCCTTCCTCCCGAATATAAATACGGGCAGCATTATGACGGCTGGGGCACGCTGTGGGGCAACGAGCAGGAGGGGATGCACGGCCAGGTGCTGAAAGTGCCGCTTGGCGACTGGGGCAAATTGAAATCCCTGAAACTCCCCCCGCTTCCCTCAGAGGAAGACGTCCTCAGGAACAGAGACGCGGTTAAAAAACACAAGGAGGAATATTTTTATTTCGCCGGGCCATACGGGCTGGGCAACCTGTTCGAGCGCCTGCAGTTCCTGCGGGGGTACGAGAACCTGATGATGGATTTTATGGAAAAGCCGAAGGAGATATACGAGCTGATGGACATGCTGCTTGACTACATGCTTAGGGGGACCCGGCTTGTCCTCCTGCTTGAGCCGGACTGCGTGGCGTACAGCGATGACTGGGGCACGCAGGTCCAGCTGATCATAAACCCAAGGGAATGGAGACATTTTTTCAAGCCGAGGTACAAAAAATTGTTTGACATGGTGCGAGGGGCCGGCGCGTATACCCATTTCCACAGCGATGGAATGATAATGGAAATAATCCCGGATTTCATGGAAATAGGCCTTAACATCCTCAACCCCCAGTTTTCGTGCATGGACCTTGAAAAACTTGCCGCTCTTACCAGGAAGAGGCTCGTGATACTCTCGGATATAGACAGGCAGCATTTCCTGCCTTTTGGGAAACCCGCGGAGGTAAGAGACTACACGCGCAGGGTGGTAAAAACATTCGACGCGAAGAACGGCGGGTTTATCGGAAGGGGAGAGATCGCGAAAGACGTGCCCATAGAGAACGCGGACGCGATGTACGCGGCGTTCTGGGAATAGACAGACTCGTGCATCGCCCGCCCCTTTGGGGCGAGGTCTCGCCCCGATGTCCATCGGGGCGGATAGGGCAAACCTTTTCGAAGACCCCCGCCTGCGCAGATACTCCGTCAACCTTAGCTCTCCGCTATTCGCGGAAAGGTTGCGGATGCTACGGCGGGCAAGCTGCCAATCTTCAAGGAAGGAGGTTTGCGTGTGTTAGGAGTAGGGGCTTCAGCCCCGTTGTTTTACGACCCTGAAGGGTCTACTCCTAAAGCTCTACTCTAGAAGGCTCTACTCCGTTTCAAATCCTCCTATCTCCCCCTTTTTCAAAGAGGAATTAAGGGGGATTTTGTAGCGGTCGGATTTATCCGACATTGTTGCGTATAAAATTCACCTTTATTCTTGACAAATAACGATTTCGGATTATAATACATATATACCCAACTTCTTTAACTTCCCTATTTACTTATTTTCCTAATCCTTAAAATCTCTGCCGATTACTCTTCCTCCAATCCTACAACTTTTCGAAGATCCCCCTGGGACTCCGATACATCGGAGTAGAGGGGTAACTTTCAACCTTTAACTTTTAACTGTTTTAAAGAAAGGAGCGCCAAACAGGGCTAATATTGTAAACGCCCGGGGGATTTTTGTTTTTGAGTAAAAGAATAGAAGAATTAGGCTATTGCTGTCCGAAGATCCTGATATATGCTAATTGGGATACTGCTTCGGTCAGGGAGAATAGCGGGATTTATGGAACAAACACAAGGCGCTGAATCCGCCAAAGCATTGGTGGCGGACTGGAGCCTTTTTTTATTTTGAACTGAGAATAAAAAAACAGAAGATTATTGTAATGAGGATAAGCAATGAAAGTAAATAGCAAAAAACATTATTTGTTGAAAATTCCTTCCTTCAGTTTAAATACATTCGTAAGTGTATTATTTTTTATTTTTACTTTCACGCTAATTGCAGTTACAAGCGAAGCGTCCTATATGCTCGTGGTAAATGTAAAACCCAGTGTAATTTATAATGATGATGTGTGTACAATAACAGCCAAAGTGACAAAATCAGGTTACCCATATCGAGGTATTTGTTTAACTTTTCTTTCTAGTGCGCAAGGAGGATATTTTCTTTCAGCGGGAGGAACTCCCCTTCCAACCAAAGTAAATTATGCTTTTATTGGAACCAATTCTTCGGGAGAAGCAACCGCTACTTTTACAGCCACAAGAACAGGTAAATATGAAATAAATGTTAGTTATAATGGGCGTGACCCTTATGAGACCACACAACAAATTGACTTAAGCAGTTCAGTAGAAGTAATATGCTATTTTAGTTCTTCAAGCGCACTAGGTGTGCCTGCAAGGGGAATTCAAAGATTGGTTAGAAATGTAAATAGCTTGAACGGAAACCTCTGTTTTTCTGTTAAGGATTTTGAAATACGCGGCAGGGGTCCAGATATAAAGCTTGCCAGGACCTATAACAGTAAATCTGATGCGATTGGAATATTTGGCAAAGGATGGACTTCCAACTATGATATGAAAATTCTTAATCCAAAGCAAACTACATTCTCAATTGGCGATTCTGTTTATCTCTTGAATCAATCTGGCGCTATTCAAGCTTT
>MNUP01000030.1 GCA_001871075.1 Candidatus Desantisbacteria bacterium CG1_02_49_89 | reverse complement strand
GTCCGCTTTTGAATGTTGCGGAACACAAGTGTGGTTTTTTCCTGTGCGGAAATAATCAAAAGGTCACATTGGGAACAATCAAAGTGTCACATAGCCGGGGGAAAATTATTTAGGCTGGCTGGTTTAAAAATCAGGTAATAATCACCCTCTCCTTTATCCTCTCCCCTCGAGGGAGAGGGGTAGGGTGAGGGGGGGGGTACTCTCGAAGGCAGAACCTGGAAAGTAGGACGATTTCCAGAACAGGAAGTAACCGTGGGTCTTATCCCCAACAGAAAGATTATTGTTTTAAAGGATGAGCAGAAAATTGGAGAGTTCCATCTTTAATTAATGTTCGGTTTTAAGGTTCCCAAATGTCCGCTTTTGAATGTTGCGGAACAGAGTGTGGTTTTTTCCTTGACATTATTTAAAATATATATATAATACACTATAAGAAATATTCAAAATATATTAATGGGGGTGGCTCAATGAAAAAAGTATTGTTGGTTGGTTTGCTGGTTTGTTTGTTTGCCGGTTCCATCGCGGTAATGGCGGCGGAGAAGGCAAAGGAAGTGACGGAGTTTATCATAGACAATTCCAGCAAAGAAGGATTTGTGACGAAAGGGCAGTGGATGACCGATGAGGGCCAGGGCGGGCAGGGCTTCGGCACAGACTCCCTGTGGGCAATGGTGAACCCTAAGGGTTCTGACATAGCGTGGTGGAGGCCGAACCTTCCGAAGGAAGGCTATTATGATGTTTCTATCTGGTACTGCGGGGATCCCAACAATGACCATGCGACCAATGCTCTCTTCATAGTGGCTGTGAATGACAAGGAAACCAAGGTATTCGTAATTGACCTTAAAAAAGATTTCGGGAAATGGAATTCCCTGGGCGTGTTCAAATGCAAGAAAGGCGATAAGGCGTATGTCAGCACGAACTCAGGCGGGAACGGCAACGGTATCGCTGACGCCGTGAAGTTCACATTCCTCGGCACCAAAAAACCGAAATAGCTAAAAGCTGAATGTGAAAATATTGCTTATGGCTTATAGTGTATAGCCTATGGCAACTACTTAAGGATATTTTTAAAGATCCTTGCCTGTAAAACTATTGCGAAATAAATACCGCATAAGCTTATAACATGTAATAAGAGCTAAATAACATTATGCGTTGGATGTTTCAATCGTATATAAAAATCCAAGTTTTTACGTACGACGTACGACCCGCCAGGGCGACGTACGACGGATAAAGGAGAAAAAATGAATCTCGTCTGGTGGCTTGTTCTGCCTATAATTTACGTTCTTACGTGGATATGCAGCTGGCGTCCATCTACCAAAATAGAGGTGATCCTGCTTTCGTTCCTTTTCGTCATCCCGCTGCTTGTGGATTTTCTGGGAAGCAGCAAAACGCGCGTAAACCCCAAGGCAAGGCTCGCTCTGTTTTATGAAAGAGTGATAGAGACCGGGATACTTCTGCTGGTCGCCATAGTGCCCTGGCAGCTTGATACCCGCGCGAACGATGCGATTTTCATCAAGACCGTATTCACGCAGATAATAGTTTTCACTATCGCGATAATGTGGTTCCTGAAGATCATCGAGGAGGGTTCTTTCAGCCTGGCAAAGGCCCCCATCAACATTCCCATTATGGCATTCTGGATCTGGTGCGTGGTCACTTTTGTAACATCGCAGTATAAATACGTTTCCCTCGAGGAGCTTTACAGGTTCGTAACCTACTTCCTTATTTTCTTCATAATAATAAACAATATTAAGGAAAGGACGCAGGTCTGGCGCATAATAACTACGCTGATGATAACTTCGGCGATCATTGCCGTATACGGCATATTCCAGCATTTCGGGTATGATTTTGTGTCCTGGGCCTCGCAGGCGCGCATACCCGCGAGCCTCGGGAACCCGGATTTCTACAGCGGGTACCTCTGCGTCACGATACCGATAGGGGCCGGGCTTATATTCGCCACAAAATCCACCATCAACCGTGTTTCTTACGTGATCCTCACCGTCCTTCAGCTCATGGGGCTGTTCTATACGTTAACGCGCGGCGGGTTAGCTGCAATACCCCTCGCGTTTGTTTACCTTGTTTTCCTTAAGGTTTATGTAACGGGGTTCAAGAATGTCCTGAAGAACAAGACCGTTATCCGGGCGTCCTTGATAGCTCTTGCGGCGCTTTGCGTAGGCGTCTTGATCTTTTTCACAGCCAAACCTCTGCGCCCTCTCCGTGACAGGATGGTAACCACGCTTACATTCGGTGTCGATCTGATTAAGGAAGCACCCGAGTTCATAACATACGTGAAACCGTTTCCGCAATACCCGCCTCCGGAGTGGCTCGAGGACGGCGGCAACCGCGAGCTTCTGTCAAAGGCGCATATCTACCGCAGTAAAATATTAGGGACAGCGGGCGTGCGTGTGCTGATATGGACAGGCGCCTGGAGAATGTTCCTTGAAAGGCCGTTCACCTGGGTCTTCGGCCAGGGCCTGGGCACATACAGGCAGGCGTTCCCCCCTCACAGGCCTCCTTTCTACAGGTTCAAGACCGTCAGCCACAACACAGAGCACGCGCACGGCGAATATTTTGAGATACTCTCAGAACAGGGCGCGGTAGGCATTATATTATTTCTGTGGATCGCGTGGGTCTTTTTTATGAAAAGATCAGGCCCCCTGCATACCCCTGACCGGTGGAAACAGAACCTTCTTTTCGGGCTGATGACCGGTGTTTTCGCGATACTTTTTGAGAATTTGGGAAGCGTCAACCTGCGATGGACCTCCTGCGCCCCGTTCTTCTGGCTTACGCTTGCCTTGGGTATCGTTGTTTCAAGGCTGCCTGACCGCACTGACCTGAACGGAATAACGCCTGTTGCGGCGCAGATGAAGAATAAACCCCAGGAGCAGCAGAAACAGAAGGCGAAACCCCAGGCGCCGCCCCAGCCGCAGCAGAGGGCTGCGCAGGAGAAGAAGAAACTGCTGAGCCCTGAGATCAGGGTGCTTGCTTATATCGGCTCGGTTGTTCTGCTCATTTTCCTTTGCGTACAGGTGATCTATCCTTTCCTTGCCGATATAAACCTTAGGAATGGCAATCTTCGCAGGGACGCGCCTCAGGAATGGGATATGTCCATCCAGACTTACAACAAAGCCCTTAAATACGAGCCTACCAATATTGAAGTCCCGTACAAACTCGCCTACATTTACGCCCAGAAAAAAATGTGGAACGAGGCGCTGACAACCTACAGGTCGATAGAACGCCTCTGCCCCCATTACACCCAGATTCATTATAATTTCGGTATCACGTATTACAACTTGGGCAGGATCGACGAGGCTCTTAAGGAGTTCGAGACGACTGTAAAGTATGACTGGTCCAACGACGTGGGTTTTTTCATGCTGGGCGTTTGCTATTCCGCGAAGAAGGAATGGGAAAAAGCACTGTGGGCTTTCAGGTGCGCCACGGTAGCCAGGCAGTCTACAAAAAAGTATCTTGATGAGTTCTTGAGCCCCTATTATCCCGCAGCGGACCTTAATATCGGTAATATCTACTACAGGCTGGGCAAGCTTCCTGAAGCCGCTACGTATTACGAATCCGTGCTGAGGGTGGATCCAGGTAACGGCGACGCCGCGATGCGCCTGCAATGGGTGAAGGAAGGCAGGGTGGTGAAGTGGGAGTAGCGCAGTCCATAGACCATAGCGGGCAAAATCAATTATGAGTTATGAATCAACAGCAAGGAATTTACTGTAACTCAGGGCTTCAGCCCTGATGTATCTAACCCGTGTTCACCTTTGGTTTCAAGTGTAGTTTACAAAGCTTACAAGCTTGAAATTCGTGGAAATCCGTGCTAATTCGTGGTTGCAAAAGTAGTTTAAAAAGTAATTTTTGTGAGGTAACTTTGAAGAAAAGACCTGTGTTTTCTCCGTGCCGTAGGGTCATTAACTCCGTTCTGACCCGAAGGTCCCTGCGTTTAGCTCCGATTTTATTCCGGAGCTGTAGGGGACTCCGTGCCTCCGTGGTGATTCCTTTGGTTTTAACTTTTAGTTTCTGCCTGCCTTACACCTTACACCTTATCCGCCCCGATCAATATCGGGGCGAGACCTCGCCCTGCCTTTGCGCAGGGTGGGCACTTTCTACGGTTTGCTGGGCTGAAGACGCTTCCTGTGAATTCACAAAGCTGCCGTCCGAGGTGGGCGAAGGCGAGAAGTTCGAGGTCACGGTTTCATACGACATTCCCGAGGACGCGGGCCAGCAGATCCTGCAGTGCGAGATGAAGGACAAGGACAGCGTCAATGTCCTGAAAGCCCAGTCCCCGAGGGTAAAGGGCAAGGGCGAGAAAACCCTTACTTTTGTAGCGCCGAAAATGGACCAGATGGAGGCAATAGTCATGGCTTGCTGGGCCGGCACAGACTGGCAGAACCCGGTTGCCCCCATAAAATTCTCGGATCCTATCCCTGTTGTGGAGAAAAGATCAGCGCCCCAGCCGAAGGAAGAAAAGAAGGAAGCTTCCAAGTCTGAAGAAACCAGTAAGATCAGTGTCGAATCAGTGTCAAAATTAGAGATTTTTTCGAAATCCGAAGTTAAGGAATCCGGGGAGCCTCCCGGCAAGGAAGCAACCTGCGCCATCGCAGACCTGCCAGGCGAGGTGGTGGAAGGAAAGGAATTTATGACAACAGTGGAATACAGCATTCCTTCCTCAGCCGGAAAAGCAAGGCTGAACTGCGAAATGAAGGATATGTCCAACAACGTTCTGAAATCAGAGTCGCCGGAAGTTAAAGGAAAAGGAAAGGCGACTTTTTCTTTTACTGCTCCGGTCCTTTCAACCGGGCAGGTGGTGATCGCCGCCTGGCTCGGGCAGGACTGGCAGCAACCGCTCGCGCCCATACAGTTTTCAGAGCCGATACCGATAACCGGAAAGGAGATGAGCGGTATGCCCGGAGGGAAACCTGACGTGGAAAAAGGGAAGAACGGGAGCATCGCGGTGTTCAGGGACAGCCTTCCCGGAATGGATGGAACAGGCATTGCGGACGCTGTTGTTACGGGCCTGCGCGGATCCGGTTTCGGCGTGACAGTGCTTGACAGCGAGAAAATACGGAATAGCTCCATACTTAATATAGAGAATTTTGACTGCCTGGTAATTGCCGGAGGTGCGGATTATTTTCCGGCTTCCGCTTCCGCTTCCCTGCTGAGGTTTTTGACCAGGGGCGGCGACCTCGTGACGCTTGGAGGGTACGCGTTCAAAGAGCTTGTCTGGAATTTTAACGGCAAGTGGATGACAAAGTCCCAGATAGAGGAAACGATCTCATCGGTCCAGCCCCAGAACATGCTTTTTGATTTTGAGGACGAGCCTTCGGGGTGGCGCAGGGCAACTAACGACGTTTCAACCCCGGGAAGCCTGGAGGCCGACAAGGGATACAAGGGCAAAGGAGCTAAAATATTCATACCCGGACTTACCGGGTGGGACAACTGGAGCGCCGGCATAGACGGCTCCATATCCGAAGGCCAGGACCTTGTCTGCTTTTGGGCAAAAGGGTCTCAGAGGACAAAACAGATCGCCGTGGAGATCGGGGAGCGGGACGGTTCGCGCTGGATCGCCACGGTTAACATGGGAACCGAATGGAAACACTACTGCCTCCTGCCCGAGGCCTTCGCGTACTGGAAGGATAATACCAGCAAGGGAAGGGGCGGCAAGGGCGACGCGGTGAAACTCGAGAACGCGTCCATTATCAGCATCGGGCTTGCGTATTCTCACACTTCGGTGGAGGGCGGCCAGCACGAGATCTGGATAGACGAGGTGGGCATTGCGAAGAATCCCTACCCGAAAATGGACCTTACCGCGAGGATGAAGGTCCCTGTTTTCAACGACGCCTACAGCGCCTATGTTATTAATGATGTCGCGAAGGCGGAAATAAATTCCGCGCAGGCGCTGCTTGAATCCGGGCTTAACCTTGCGGGCGTAACAGGCGGGGATTTTGCCATTGCGTATCCGAACCAGACAGGCGGCAGGTACGTGCCGCTTATCAACGCCTATGATAAATATGGCAGATACAAGGGCGCTATCGCGTCTATGCTTGTAAATTACAGCAAGGCTATGAAAAACTCGGTCATTGCCTGTTTCGGGATAAAGGATCCCGGGTTTTACAAGGACCCGTCCTTCATTCCCGCGCTTTCAAAAATAATCGGAGCGATGAAAAATGGTTTGTTTTTGGGAAGCATAAGTCCGGGCCGGCTTACTTACGAACCGGGTAAAGAAGCCTTGTTTTCTGCACGGGTATGCAACCTTGGATCTGCGGCAAAACAGGCGAATGCTGAGATAAGCGTTGTGAAGGACGGCAAAACTGTATTCAGTAAAGCATTTGAAATCGGGCTTGAGCCCGGAAAGAACCAGGCAGTTGAATGCGGCTGGGTTACCCCTATGGACGCGGGAAGCTATATGCTGAGGGTGGTATTGAGAGAGAGCGGCAAGGGTGTATCCGATATCGCCGAACATATGTTTGATGTCGCGCCGATGCCGCCAGTGCAACAAGGTTTCATGAAAGTAAGCGCTGACAAAAAACACCTGGTTTATCCTGACGGAAAAAGGTTCTTCTGCATCGGCTCGAACTACCACGGCTGGTTTGACAGGTGCTGGAACGAGTGGAAGGAATATTTTGACCCGGTCAAGATGGAGCTGGATTTCAGGAAGGCGCACGAGGCAGGGATAAATACCTTCAGGCTCTTCCTTTATAAGCTTGCTGACGACATTATGAAGGACGATTTCCACAAGATCGATATTATGCTTACATTCGCGAGGCGCTATGACATACACCTGCTCGTGCACCTTGCACGCTACGGGCAGATGGAAAAATCGCAGGAGTGCATCAGGAAGCTATGCGCCCACCTTAAGGACGAACCAATGGTGCTCGGTTACGACATCCAGAACGAGCCGTGGCTTCCCGCTATTATTGCCGAAAAATATCCGGCGGGTATAAAACTTCCTATTACGGACATTCAGGACGGAGTCAATAAGTTCGGTATATACGTAGGCGAGAACCTGGGCGAGTGGACCACCTTCCCCAAGCTGAAGGATAACAAAGTCCCGATGCTGGACGATGAAGTCGTGAAAGCGGGTGACGAGAGCTTCCGTATCTGGATTAAGCTTAACAAGGATGCGATAAGGGAGGTTGACAAGAACCACCTGGTCACAGTCGGGTTCAATACTCCGTTCTCCGCGTTCCCGTGCGCTTCTGAGCTGGATTTTATCTCGCACCATGTTTACGTAAGGCCTTTCTCATACGATTCGGTCATTCAGAACATAACTACGTTTGACCGTATAGCGGCTGTATGGCCTGAAAAACCTGTCAGCTTCGGTGAGTTCGGGTATTCGAACGGCATTATGATGGGTTCAAGATACCTGGATTTCTACTCTTCAGCCGTGGGTGAAATGATCCATTACCTTTACCCGCTTAGCAGGGGGTATGAAGGAAGTTACAAGTGGATGCTGAACGACAATCCCAATGCCTGGCGCGGGGACGACAATTTCTACGAGGAAAGGTTCGGGTTCTTCTACTATGACGGCACTCCTTTCGGGCACAGGAAACCGATCGCGCACGCGACCCAGTTCCTTTCAGAATATATCAACAGGGCAGGCCCAACAGGGACAATGGAAACCGCGCAGGCGCAGAACATGATCGGCACAGGTTATGTTTTCAAGGGAGACAAAGCCCTCTTTATCGGCAACACTGAATACAAGTCGGATGGCCTCCAGTTCAAGGGCGGAAAACCCGCCAACGTTATGCTGGACTGGGGCAGCGGAAAACTTAAAATTATGTCCACATGCGACCTTCAGGTAAAAATATCCCCTTCAAAATTCCTTTCAACTCTCAAATCCGGCTCCAAAATTACCGGCAGGAATGCCGGCTCCAAAAAAGACGGCGACCTCCTCATCCTCGACCTGCTTGAAGGCGAAGCAGTAACTATTCAATAAAAACCACTGAATTTTAACCACGGATTCACACGGATTATCACGGATTATGATAATTTTATGTTTTTAGCTTGCGAATACGCGTAGGGGCGGGCTTGCCCGCCCTTGAACACCCTCACCTTAGGATTTCGTAGGGCAAGCCTTTTCGCAGACCCGCCAGTTTTTAAGGAGGGAGGCTTGCTATATTTATTATCCATAAAAAAGGGAAAGGACAAAAAAATGGAAGAGTCAAAAGACAAGGCACCTGCGGCAAAGGATCCGGTGAAACAGAAGCAGCTTGTTGATATGAGGAAGCTGCGCGAACAGATGCGGCGGGAAATGCAAAGGGACTCGATCCGCAAGATGGCGAAACGCCCGATGTATATAAAACGATAGGTTGAGAATCGTTGAGAATCGTTGTAACATCGTTATCCCTGTAGTTCCGGTGAAACTGGAACTTAACACAGGGACCTACGAGTCAGAACCGGGTTAATGACTCTCCGGAAATCGTTGTAAAATCGTTACAGTCCGTGGCTAATTTTTAAAGGAGCTTCAATGAAGCGAACTCTTCTGTGGTTTTTTGTGCCTGTTTTGGTTTTAGTTTTTAGTTTCTGCCTGCCTTACACGTTACACGTTACACCTTACACGGTCTGCTGGGCAGAGGACGCTGTCTGCGAGTTCTCAAAGACCCCTGACACGATAGAGGAAGGAAAGCAGTTCGAGGTGACCGCGAAGTTCGGGATCCCCGAAGGCTCCGCCTCCATTAACTGCGAGATGAAAGACCCTGAACATGGCGTGCTGAAGGCTTATAAGGAAAAGGTTTCGGGCAAGGGCGAGAAGAAATTCAAATTCGTTGCCCCGAAACTCTCAGAGAAGGAGGCGCTTATTATGGCTGTGTGGCTGGGCGAAGACTGGCAGAACCCGCTTGCCCCTATTGTTTTCACTGACCAGATACCGATAGTTAAGGCATCCGCTGCCCAGGCATCCGACAAGAAATCTGAATCTGCGGAAATCAGTGTCAAAAAAGATGCTGGGTCCCAGGTTGAAAAATCTGTATCTTCTGAAAATCAGAGTCCATCTGTGTTAATCAGTGTCGAAAAAGGTAGGAAGGGAAGTATCGCGATACTTAAGGAAAAATTCAGGGATGCGGACATGAGTTTTCCGGATGCGATGGCGAAAGAGCTGCGCGGCTCAGGTTTCGGAGTAACTTTCCTTGACGGCGAACAGCTTTCAGACAAGTCCATACTTTCAACCGATAACTTTTTCCTTTTGCTTTTGCCGCATTCAAAAGTTTTTCCCGCGAACGCCCAGTTGCCGCTGATGTCGTTCCTGAAAACAGGCGGCAGCATGCTGTGTTTTGAAGGCCCGCCGTTCAGGGATACCGCGTGGAAGCAGGCAGACCCGAAAGGCGGGGTGAAGTGGATGACAAGGCCCGAGCTTGAGGAATATCTTTCCTCTTCCCCTGACAGGACGGTTCTTTTCAATTTTGAGGACGGGGTTGACGGGTGGGTCCACTCCTCGAACGGCAGCCAGAGCGCCATAGAAGCCGAGGGGACGGGGTGCGGCGGCACAAAGCAAAGCGCCAGGGTTGACGTGGAAGACCTGCAGGGATGGGACTGTTATTTTCAGCAGATCGATAACCCGTTCCCGCCCGGATGCAATATCATATCGTTCTGGGCAAAAGGAGATGAAAAAACAAAGCAGCTGCTGGTCGAATGGACAGAAGAGGATAAGTCGCGCTGGTTCGCTATAATTAATCTTGAGACGAAATGGAAATTTTTCATGCTTTCCCCTAAGGATTTCAAATACTGGCCTGACAACCCCAGTAAGGGAAGGGGCGGAGCCAGAGACGTGCTCAAGCCGGAGAACGCTGCCCAGCTTATGATAGGGCTCGCGTTCGGACAGACAAACGCGGTTGAAGCCGGCCCGCACACGTTCTGGATAGACGAGATAGGCGCCATGAAAAATCCATTCCAGTTAGCAGGGCCTGAGATTGAGATGGAGCTTGAGGCAATGACCCCGCTTTACAAGCATTACCAGCTGAAAGACATTACCGGTTACGCGGTTGAGCCGGAACAGGCGTTTATTAAGCCTGACCTGAAATTCAATCCGCCCCAGCAATCCTGGTCCTGCGTTCACAGGCCCCGGGGAGTCGGATTTCAGCAGAGCATGAAAACAAGGTGGGTCCCGCTCATCTACGCGAAGGACAAATCAGGTGAGACGCGCGGCACGCTTGCCTACCTTTATATCAGCCATTCAGGCAAATACAACAGGTCTTTATGGGGCGCATTCAGCATCCCGAAGGAAGAATTCCTGAAAAATCCCGCACTTATGTCCGCGCTTACAGGCGTTATTGACCGTATAAGGGATGGTGCCTACATCCTGAAAGCGGGCTCAAAGGAATTCAGTGTTTTTACGGATGAAACTTCCGTGAAGATCAGCGCGCTTATCGGGAACTTCAGCCAAGAGGAAAAAAATGTGACAGCGCGCATCTCTGTCTTTCCGAAGAAGTCAACCACGGCAGTATTCAAACAGGAACAGGCAATGAAGATCCCGGCAGGGGAGAAAGATTCCCTGGAAACAGTGTGGGAAGTCGACAGATTCAGCGCGGAAGCGTACGATATTCGAACTGAACTTCTTGAGAGCGGAAAGGTCATTGACGTGCTTGTCCAGGAGCTGGGGATCCTGCCATGGACCCCTGATTCAAAGAAGGAATTCGTTACGGCGAAAGACGGGGATTTCTACCTGCGCGGCCAGAAATGGTATCCTTTCGGCGTGAATTACTGGCCTTTGTATATTTCCGGGATGAGCAGGGATGAATACTGGTCTCACTGGCTCACCTACGGTAACTATGACCCTGAGCTGGTTGAGCCGGACCTGCGCCAGTTGAAGGAATGGGGGGTGACTGCCCTGAGCATTTCAGCGGGTGACAGGAACAGCATCAGGAACGCGCTGGATTTCATGCGCAGGTGCGGGAAATACGGCATGCACGTGAACTGCTATATCGGCGAAAGTTATCAGGTGATAAAGTTCGCGAGGCTTGACCTTAACGACGTGCTTTTCGCGTATGACGTTGCGTGGGAGCCGGTCTGGGGGACATACAACGGCGGTTACGGGAACCAGGCAGGGAGGAAGGGGTTTGAAAAGCAGTGGAAGGACTGGGTCATTGAAAAATACGGCGGTGTTGAGAACGCGGAAAAGGACTGGGGTATCTCCGTGTCTCAGGGCTCGCGCCTGCCTGCCCCGTCTGACAAGGAGATGGACAGCGAAGGCGAACATCTGCGGTATATCTGCTCATACAGGAGGTTTGTCGACGATTTCCTGTGCAGGAAATACTGGGACATAAACAGGAAAATAAAGGACATTGACCCAAACCACCTTGTGAGTTTCAGGATGAACGTTGCAGGAGACGTGGGGGTGCCGTCTTCTTCTTTTAGCTACGATTTCCGCGGCATTGCAAAGGCAGTGGATATGCTTTGCCCTGAGGGATACGGGCTGAACGGCGGTGACTGGGAAAAGGTGAAGGGCGGGCTGTTTACCGTGACGTATGCCCGTTACGCCGCCCCGATTTTACCCGTGATATGGGCGGAATTCGGGATGTCGATATGGACCGGCAGCACTTTTGACTACGACCAGGGGCTTATGGAAAAACAGGGAGGCCTGTGGACGGATATACTACGGATGATGTACGAGAGCGGCGCGAACGGCGGGTTCGGATGGTGGTATCCGGGAGGTTACCGGGTGGACGAGAAAAGCGATTACGGCATCGCGCCGCCTGACAGGAACCTGCGGCCCGCGGGAAAAGCCATAATGCAGAATTCTTCGAAGATCACGGCTTCCAGGGAGATCCCAAAGCCTGTCAAGTGGTTTGAATTTGACAGGGATAAATACTGCCGCGGTTACAAGGCGTTCTACGAGGAGATAAAGGACGAATATTTCTCGTCAATGAAGTCCGGTAAGGTATGCGGCTTCAGGACACAAGGCACGGGAACGAATTCCCTGAACACCCCGCTTATCGCGGTGGGCAACGTAGAATACAACGGAACAAACCCGCCCAAGTACCTGAACGCGATGTTTATGCGGTTTAAAATAAAGACCGCTGACGGGTGGAAGGAAGTTGAGAACGGGAAGAGATATACTGTGAAAGCAAATGAACCTGTGCTGGCATCCGCTGTCATAGGGAATAACGGCGAGGCAGGATGGATCGCTCCCTCGAACGCGAAAGGCGCGAAGGGCGGGGTGTTCCTCGTGTCAACCACTAATTCTCAGATCAAAATTAAGATTGAGATCAAGGCAGACGTTCCATACCTTGCCGACGCCGTCCTTTCAGATTTTGTTTTATCCTCTCCCCCTGGCTTGCCCGCCAATCTTGCTGGGCGGGCGGGAGAGGATAGAGGTGAGGGGACGGTAGCCGCGGGCTTTAGCCCGCGTGTTGTCGAACTTGAAATGTCCGCTGACGGTCGCTGCGCCTTCGGTGAGCGTCTCCGTTTCACTGTTATTGCCGAACAATAACAGCAGTCATGAGTCATGTGTCATGGGTCATGGGTGAAATTGCAGATTGTAGATTTCAGATTGTAGATTGAAAAGAAGCTGATTTATTAAAATTAATTCCTTATGCTTATGATTCATAATTCATAACTCATAATTCATAATTGTTTTTAATAGAACTGGCTAAACTATGAAAGCTAAGGAAATCAAGCCCACATTATTATTTATTATTCCCCACACCCACTGGGAAGGCGCTGTGTTTAAGACGCGGGCAGAATACCTTGAAATAGGGCTGCCTAACATCCTCAAGGCGCTGGCGATACTTGAAAAATACCCTCATTACAGGTTCGTGCTTGACCAGTCCTGCTACGTGGAGCCCTTCCTTAAAAAATATCCTTTTCCGGAAGGCGACAAGCTTAAAAAATTCATATCCGAAGGCAGGCTTGAGATCTGCGGCGGCACGCACGTGATGCTTGACGTCAACATGCCCTGCGGCGAATCGTTCGTCCGCCAGGTGCTTCACGCGAAGGGATTTTTCCGCAGAGAACTGGGCGTTGAGGTGACAGCAGGCTGGCAGCTGGACACGTTCGGCCACCACGCGCAGATGCCCCAGCTTTTAAAGCTTGCGGGATATACATCGTTCTGGTTTTCCCGCGGCGTTCCGGACCCGGGCACACCCGTGGAATTCCTGTGGGAGGGGATTGACGGCTCCAGGATACCCGCCTTCTGGGTTCCTTACGGAGACGGATACGGCTCGCCGCAGTTCCTGAAGAGCTTTACCGAGTTCTTTCAGAAAAAATTTGACGCGCTCGTGCCCAGGGCAAAAGGCAGCTGCAGGGTGATCCTCGCGGGAGTTGACGTAGCTCCGCCTGAGGAACACCTGCCTGATCTTGCGGAGAAATTCAATGCCCAGCCCGATACCCCGCCCTTCAAAATAAGCTTTGCGGTTCCCTCTGAATACGAAAAGGAGGTTTCGCAAAAACCCGAAAGGCCAATTATAAAGGGTGAGCTCAACCCGATATTCCAGGGCACATATAGCTCGAGGATAGAGCTCAAGCAAAAGTTAAGGGAGACCGAGAACCTGCTTCTCGCAGCCGAAAAACTGGGAGTAATGCTTAAATGCACTGGTATGTCTGTTAGAGATGATACTCTCAG
This sequence comes from Candidatus Desantisbacteria bacterium CG1_02_49_89, assembly GCA_001871075.1. Classification (GTDB taxonomy): domain Bacteria; phylum Desantisbacteria; class UBA1551; order UBA1551; family UBA1551; genus UBA1551. The sequence continues at coordinate 1,991 of MNUP01000030.1, read as the reverse complement.
GCAGGCGTGGGAGCCCTTGCTTTTTAACCAGGCGCACGATCTGATGTCAGGCGTTATGACCGATAAGGTTTACGAGGATACGCTAAAAGGATATAACTTCTCCGGGGAAACAGCAGCAGCGGAATTTGAGAAAAGGCTGGAAGAATTTGTCCTTGGAATAAATACAGAAGGCGGAGAAGGCCAGGCCATTGTTGTTTTCAATTCCCTGGGATGGAAGCGCGCGGACTCGTCAAGTATTGAGATGGTTTTTACCAGCAGGCAAGTTCTGGATATTAAGTTGTTCGACCCGGACAACCGGGAGGTTGCGGTCCAGCTTTCCGGCGTTGAACGCTATGATAACGAGACGATCAGCAAGGCAAGGGTTACTTTTGTCGCGGAAGACATTCCCGCTTTCGGCTATTCGGTGTTCAGGCTTAAGACGTTCTTTAGATCCCCTGTTACCAAGCCGGCCCGGGGGATGGAAAAAGAGAATTCAATGGAGGGCAGGTATTGTTCCGTTGAACTAGATTCCGCAGCCGGGACGATAACGAAGATCCAGATAAAGCCGGATAAAATGAGCGTGCTGGGCGGTTCCGCGAACGTGGTTGTCCAGGAGCAGGACAAAGGGGATTTCTGGGAACTCTACAGGTCGCTGGACGGCGGATCGGCTATAGCCATGAAGGACAGGCATCCGGCGCCGAAACCTGGAATAGGCGCTGTTTTCAGTAACCAGTTCAAGGGAAGGCCTGAAAAAACAGTAAAGGGCAGCGTTTACAGCGAGTTTGAAGTAACGCATCTTTTCGGCAGCGGCACTTTTTCCACGAAAATACGCCTTTATAGGAACCTGCGCAGGATTGAGATCCGCACGCGCATAAAGAACAGGGCGCAGTTCGTCCGTTACCGCGCGCTTTTTCCGGTTGCGGTCGGAAAGAGCAGGAGTTTCCACGAGATCCCGTTCGGGGCGATAGAACGCCCTGACGGCATTGAATTCCCCGCGCAGAACTGGATAGATCATTCGGGTCCTGACAGGGGGGTCGCGCTTCTTAACAAGGGCCTGCCTGGCAACAACGTCGCGGACAGCGTAATGATGCTTTCGCTTATGCGCTCAACCCGCATAACATCCTACGCTTTTGCCGGCGGCTACGAAGAGGGGATGTCTTCTGATACAGGGTTGGAGCTTGAAAAAGAGCTGGAATTTGAATACGCGCTTGTCCCGCACAAGGGGACCTGGCAGGAAGCCGGGATCTTCAGGGAAGGCCTTGAGTTCAACAACCCGCTCATCTGCCGCCTGGCAGGATCCCATCCCGGAGACCTGCCTGCAAGGTGGGGTTTGCTTGAGATCTCACATCCTAATATCGTTGTTTCAGCGCTGAAGCAGGACGAGAAGGGCGGCTTGATCCTGCGCGCGTACGAAGCGGCAGGCCAGCCCGCGGAGAACGTTGAAATAAAATTTTTTAATGGAGTGCAGGGCTTTTCCGCCACAGAGATTGGCGGATCCGCCTCTGGCGGAAGCCTTGCGAAAGTTGTTTCCGCCGAAGAAGCCAACCTTCTTGAAGACTCCCTTAGTCCTATTAAAGTTATTGATAATACGGTCTCCGCCAGTTTCCGCCCCTTCGAGATCAAAACCTTTAAAATAAAATTTTAAACCTTGATCTTCTTCCCCCTAAGAATTTATCTATTCCTAAGTCTTCTTCCCCCTTAGACGGGGGAAGATTGAGATGGGGGTGTTAATGCGGGGGAGGATTGTGGTGAGGGTGATTATTCTTTAAGGAGTTAGAAATGGAAGACTGGACAAGCAAAGAGTGGGATGTTTTCTTTTCAATATTCGAAAAACTGCCCAGGGGAGGTCCCGGTAACAACCTTTCCACGCGCAGGGCATACGGTTTTTTGAAAGATCTGCCTGAAAGGCCAAGGATCCTGGATGTCGGGTGCGGCCCGGGGATGCAGACCCTTGAGCTGGCAAGGCTTTCAAAGGGCGAGATCTGGGCGATAGATAACCACCAGGCATTCCT
>MNUP01000009.1 GCA_001871075.1 Candidatus Desantisbacteria bacterium CG1_02_49_89 | reverse complement strand
CGGGATAAGCGTGCGCATGGTAAACGTTGAGACAGGCGAGCAGCTGTGGCAGGCAAAAGAGACCTTCAAGGGTAATGACCCCAGGATCCAGGCGCTTGTTGATCCGCAGGACAGGGATAGACTGGTGAAGGACGTTGAATTCCTCAGCCAGACCCTGTGCCGCGAATTCGCTCTTACAATAGAAAAATAACTAAATAACCACAGGTAAACACAGGTTAACACAGAAATACTTTTACAGGGAACTTAAGAGAACTTAAAATTCTTAGGTTAAACCCAGAAAAAGTAATAAGTTCAGTTTAAGTTCTCGTCAATTCCCTGTGAAAATAACTTCTTTTGGCATATTCAGTGGTCAAAACAGTGTTCACCTGCCTGCCCTCACGGTTAGGTTTCGCAGAAACCTGTAGAGGGTGTTCATCTGTGGTTGCAATAGGAGGTTTGCATGTATCGTAAAATGCTTTTGATATTATCGGTGGTTATGGTAGCGGGATGCGCGGCGCCGCCTGCGGCATACAAGGTGACCAACTTTTTTCTTGACGCCAACTCGCTCAAGGACATAAGGGAGAAAAGGGTCGCGGTCCTGCCGTTCAAGAACGTTTCAGGCGATGTTCTTGCCGGGGAAAAGGCGACCGAGGAATTCAACCTCCAGCTGGGAAAGACCGGGCATTTCACGCTCGTGGAAAGGCTGCGCATACAGGAAGTTTTCAAGGAGCAGGATTTTGACCCGGAACGCCTTGACGAATCCACCGCGGTAAAGATCGGGAAGATGCTGGGAGCGCACGGGGTGGTGCTGGGAACGCTTTCGGCGTATAAGCCGGGGGAAGCGGGGATAAGCGTTCGGCTTGTGTCTGTTGAAAAGGGCTCGCAGGTCTGGCAGGCAAAAGATACATTCAGGAGCTCTGACTCCAGGATACAGGCGCTTGTGGACCCGCAGGACAGGGACCGCATGAAAAAAGACCCGGAATTCCTCCTGCAGATCCTGTGCCGCGAGATCGCTAATACAATCCCAAGATAAACATTTAACCACGGATTTCCACGGATTCACACGGATTATACTTATAAACTAAATTCAGCCACTGAGTTCACTTAATCCACTGAGATTTTCACTATATAAACTCTGTAAACTTTGTAAACTCTGTAAACTATATAAACTGTAAAGGAGTATTAAATGGCTAATATTCGGCCGGTAATGCTGAAAAGCGAGTACCAGATAAATCCGATAGGGATAGACGCGGTCCAGCCCCGCCTTTCCTGGCAGATAGAGGCGACCAGGGGACTGTCCCAGATTTACGGCTCCGACGTAAAGTCGGAGCGTAGAATCGGGACTGTCCCCATTTTAAGGGGTCTTAAACAGACCGCTTACCATATCCTGGCCGCATCCAGCCGCGAGATCCTGGATCCGGACAAGGCTGACCTGTGGGATTCGGGGAAAATAGAATCCAGCGAAACTTCCCAGGTTAAATATTCAGGCAAGCCGCTTAAAAGCGGGATGCAATGCTGGTGGAAGGTGCGTGTGTGGGACCAGGATGGACAGGCATCAGAATGGTCTGAACCTGCCTGCTGGGAGATGGGCCTGCTCGAACAGAAAGACTGGTCAGGCGCGAAATGGATATCTATAGACCACAGGCCTGATCCGGGCAGCAAGGAAGATATTTCTGTCGGTGACTGGATATGGTATCCTGAATTCAAGGGCCACCAGACCGTTTACCTGCGCCGGTATTTTAATGTTGAGCAGGGAAATAAAATAAGATCGGCAAAGGCGCGGATGGCGGCATACGCCTGCGGGATGCTCTACATAAACGGGATCCATGTGGGCGACTGCGGGACCCTGCTTTATACCACTGATTTTGATATCGCGAAATACCTCTTTCCGGGAAAAAACACGGTTCTCATCCAGGCGAACTGCTGGCAGAATATGAACACAACCCAGGCAAGCGCCGGCGCGCTCTTCGGGCTTTCGGTGAAATACGAAAACGGCGCTGAGGCAAAAGTACTCACAGACAATTCCTGGTCAGCAGCCGAGGAAATTGAAGGCGACTGGAAGGGGATCGATTTTGAGCCTAAGAACTGGAAGAATGCGAAAGTTGTTTTGAAATACGGGGACCCGCCCTGGGGCAGGATCCCTGTTGCGCCCAAGCCTTTCCCTTCACCCCTGCTTCGCAGGTCTTTTGAGCTGAAAAAACCGATAAGGCAGGCGCGCGCGTATATCTGCGGGCTTGGCTATTATGAATTTTACCTGAACGGAAAAAAGGCAGGGGACAGCGTGCTTGACCCTGGCCAGACAAACTACGAGCATTATGCGTTTTACGCGACCTATGACATAACAAAACAGGTCAGGAAAGGCAGGAACGCCGCAGGCATTATGCTTGGTAACGGCTGGTATAACCAGGACCTTGTCTGGGGAGGGCTGGTTTACGGCAAACCCGGAGCGATCTGTTTGATAAAGATCGATTACAGCGATAACACGGCCGATACGATAATTACCGATGAAAACTGGAAGGCATCAGAGGGACCGGTTGTTTTCAACAATGTTTATGCCGGAGAGACATATGACGCGCGGAAAGAAATTCCCGGATGGTCTGAGCCCAAATTTATCGATTCCGGGTGGCAGAACGCGGTTGTCAGAGAGCCGCTGACGCCGAAACTTGTTTCCCAGCAGATCCCCCCGATCAAGCGCATGGCCACTGTCAAACCCGTTGAACTAAAGTGGCCAGTGGCCAGTGACCAGTGGTCAGCAGACGATAAAAATCATTTATTAACTAACCACTCACCACTCACCACTCACCACTGCATTTTTGATTTGGGCCAGAATTTCACCGGGTGGGTGAAGCTGAAAGTCAAGGCGCCTGCAGGCACGACCATCAGGCTGCGTTTCACGGAAGTCCTTTATCCTGACGGAAGGATCGACCCCAACAGCACCGGAGTTTTCGCGACCGGTGTGGTCCAGACCGATTATTATACCTGCAAGGGGAAAGGGATTGAGGTCTGGGAACCGCGGTTCACATACCACGGTTTCAGGTTCGTTGAAATGACCGGTTATCCGGGTAAGCCGTACCTGGATATGCTCGAAGGCGTTGTCGTGCACACGTCCGTGCAGAGGAACGGGAGCTTTACCTGCTCAAACGACCTGCTTAACCGCATACACAAGACCTGCCTGTGGACCGAGATCAGCAACCTGCACAGCATACCGACAGACTGCCCGCACAGGGAGCGGTGCGGGTGGCTGGGCGACGCGCATGTGTCAGGTGAAATGACGATCTATAATTATGACATGGCGCTTTTCTGGGCGAAATACATGAACGATATAGAGACAAGCCTGGGTATGGGCGGGGGAACAGCCACAGGCAAGCCTGCAAGTCCCGGCATTCCCTGCAATATTTCAACAGGCAAGCGCACCTGCGGGGAGGCGCGGCCTGACTGGGGTTCCGCGATAGTCCAGGTGCCCTGGTACATTTACCTTTATTACAATGACACAAGCGTTTTCGAGAAACATTACCCGCATATGAAGCGATGGGTTGACTACCTTACTGCGATGGCAAAGGACAATATCGTGGAGGACGGGTTCGGCGACTGGTGCCCGCCCGGAGACAATGCCCATATGCAATGCCCGCCTGTCCTTACGTCCACAGCCTTATATTATTTTGACGCCCGCCTGCTTTCAGAAATAGCAAAGCTGCTTGGCAAGACCGGGGACGCGGAACAATACGGCAGGCTCGCGGACCAGATAAAAGCATCGTTCATAAAGAAATTCCTTGATCCTGAGAAAATGACGTTCAAAAGCCAGACAGCTGACGCGGTTGCGCTTTACCTGGACCTTGTTCCTGATGGAAAACGCGCGGAGGTTGCAAAAAGCCTTAACACCGACGTTATGGAAAAGCACAGCGGCCATTTCACGACAGGAATTATAGGAAGCAGGCACCTTTACTGGGCGCTGAGCGATTTCGGGTATGACAGCACCGCCTATGGCATCCTGGCCAAAACGGATTTCCCGAGTTTCACGGACATGTTCAGCCAGGGCGCCACGACCCTTTGGGAGGCAATGGTCCCGGCTTACAAGGACGGCACAAAGCCGGTTTTTTCCTTCAACCACCCGATGCAGGGCGGGTTTGACGCGTGGTTCTTCTCGGGTATCGCGGGCATAAATCCCGATGCAAGGCAGCCGGGTTTCAGGCATATAATCCTGAACCCGCACCTTTTCGGCCAGCTGGACTGGGTGCGCGGCATATACCACTCCGTAAACGGAAAGATCGAGAGCTGGTGGAAAAAAGAAGGCACGGATCTTGTTTGGGATGTGGCTGTTCCGCCGAACACGACCGCTACGATCTATATTCCGGCGGAAAACGAAGCCCATGTTACAGAGGGCGGGAAACCCGCTTCTCAGTCTTCCGGCGTGAAGTTTGTGAGAATAGAGAATCACAGAGCAATTTTTGAAATAGGTTCCGGAACTTATAATTTCAGATCAAAGATTTAACCACGCGATTCCACAAGATGACTGTCTATCAGTCATTGCGAGCCCGAAGGGCGTGGCAATCTAAATTCCGGATTGCTTCACTTCGTTCGCAATGACATTTCTTGTATTAATCCGTGCAAATCCATGGCTGAATTTTTCGTGCTTTCGTGGAAATTTTGTGGTTTACAGGGGGTTTAGCATGAGCGGATTTCGTGGTATTGCTTTAGGTTTGAACGGGTTCGGGTGGGCGAGCCAGGTATATAAAATGAAATATTCCCTGCCGGAGATACTTGGCCACGCGGCAAAGCTGGGTTTTAACGGAGTTGAGCTTTTCGGCATTCCTGACCCATATCCGACAGACCTGAAAGAACAGAAAAAACTGAAAAAACTGATAAACAACAGAGGACTGAAAGTTCCGGCTCTCCAGTCCCTGCCCGGAGGCCTGAAAGGCAACCCTGGAAGCAGTTACTCCATGCTGCGCAAAGAATATGTTGACGGCATAAAACAGCAGCTGGACCTGGCAAAGGTCATGGGCTGCGAAGTGATGGGGGTATGGGCTGGAGAACTCCTTGGAAACGGGCCGTCAGATGACGCGATGAATTGGTTCATAGAAAGCTATCGCAAATGCGCGGAACTTGCGAAAAAATATGATATCACGCTTGCGTTCGAAGCTGAGCCGGTGCAGATGATAAACACCCTGGACCTGCTTGTGAAACTCCTGAACAAGGTCAATTCAAAATATTTCAAGTGCATTTTTGATTTTTCCCACGTGAATATATTTACAAAGGGAAATCCCATGAAATTCATCAAGGCAGTCGCGGGAAAGATCGGTTACACCCACGTGTGCGATAACGACGGCACCTGCACGAAGATCGAGTCAAAGAGCTCAAGGCATATGGCGATCGGGGACGGGAAAATGAATGTTGCGGGAGTTATTAAAGCGCTGAAAACCGTTGGGAAGTATGACGGCTGGCTAGACATAGACGTCTGGGAGCACCCGAAGCCGTTCGAAGCCTCAGCCGTCAGCAAGAAGGCGCTGGATAGAATCCTTACGTAAATAGGGACAGGCACCATTTTTATTCCTTTTATATTGTTGGATAATTCGGCATACTTTATAAGAAATAAAATTTCGTTTATCGCAATTTGTGATTTACAGGAGATAAGATGGCTGAAAATACTATTTCTGTGACAGTGGATAAGACCCACATCGTTACCATAGGCGAGCGGTTATACGGCGAAAGCGTTGAGCTGATCAGGGAGCTGGTAAACAACGCCTACGATGCTGATGCAAGCGAGGTCCGCATAAAAATCAGCGATGACGAAATTATCATTTCAGACAACGGCAGCGGAATGGACAGGAAGGATATTGAACAGTATTTCAACATCGGCTCACCCCACAAAAGACTTCACCGCAAATCCCCAAAATTCGACAGGGACCGCATAGGTGAGTTTGGCATAGGCAAATTCGCGGTTCTCTCGGCCTGTCCGTATTTTGAAGTTTGGACAAAGAAGGGCGATTTTCAGGCAAAGGTCGTATTTGACAAGGATGAGTGGGAGAAATCCCCTGAATCCTGGAATCTTCCGTTCTTTGCAGAACCGGTTGATTCCGAAAAGCCAGACGGCACGGTTGTCACTTTGAAAAAACTGAGGAAAAAATTCAATCTCGCGGACGTGGAGAGGCGTCTCATAGAATCCGTTCCTTTGAAGGCTCCGCACTTCTCGGTGTTTTTGAATGACAAAAAAGTCTCTCCAAGGTTCGTTCCGGGGCACAGGATTCCTTTTCTTGAAGGAACTGATTTCGGAGTAGTCCACGGCGAGATAATAATCACTCCGATATCCCGGACGGACGCGAAAGAAGCCGGCGTTGAATGTAAGGTCAAGCAGGCGACAATCCGCAGGGATTTCTTCGGGATTGAAAAGTGGGAGATAGGCGCGGCAAGGGTGACCGGCGAGGTCAACGCGGATTTCCTTCCAATAACAAGTGACCGCAGTGATTTTATAAGGGACAGCGAGGAATATAAGGCTTTCCGCAAAGTGATGGAAAGAGTGATGGAAAGAGTTAAAAAGACCGTTGAAGAACTTTCTGACTTCAAGCAAAACCGGAGAACCAAGCGGGTGCTGACCGAGGTACTTGAAAGAGTAAAAGACAGTCTTTTTATGAATCCTGAATTCTGTCCCGAAGGTCTGCTGCCGGTCGGAGAAGAAGGAAAAGCCGGGGAAGGAACTCCCGGTTTTACAGGAAGCGGAAAACCCGGTAAAACAGAGAGGGCTGCCGCGAAAACAGAAGAACAGCCAAAAAAGAAAAGAATGAAACGCCCTTCTGTCAAACCCCTGACCCCTACCGCTGTCGTAAAAAGGCTGGCAGCAGGCAGGGAGGGAGTAAGTTGTCTCATAGACCACTTCGGACCCGAAGGTCCCGAATGCGAAACACAGGGAACCATCATTACGATTAACCGCGACCACCCGCTTCATCAGAGAGCGGTGAAGGACAGAGAGGCATACATTTTCTACCTTGCTCGTCTCATCACGCAGGAAATTTCTCTTATGAAGGACCCGCGCAATCCGCGCCAGGCATTTGAGCGCCAGAGCAAACTGCTCAAGGATGCCCTTGCTTGAAAGAGGCAAATATGAAAACAAAGGCAAGAAGAGATGCAAAGAAAGATAGACAGAACACAATGGCTGACCGCATAGCCGAATACGTAAATTCTCCCCGCATTACTCATCGACTGAAAATCGGCAGGATCATCAGTTGCAGAATTCAGGGAAATTACGGTGATTACCGCACGCAGATAGATATGAAGGATAACAAAAAAATAACCTGCACCTGTCCGTCTGATTATTGGCCGTGCAAGCATGCGTTTGCTCTTGCTAAAACGTATGAAATCGCCCCTGAAACTTTCGTTGACTTTAATGATGTAATCAAAAACCTGAAGAAGAAAACAAAAACAGGGCTTTTGAATATTATCAGGAATATGATTTTACGGTCGTCGGAATCTCTTGCCGCACTTGGGATAAAAGGATTTGAAGAAGAAACAAGAGAAGAAGCAGAAGAAGATGAAACCGTGGATAAATTCGATTGAACCAGCAATCTGTTCAGAAAAGGAAAAAAATGACAAAAGGATGGGCAGGCAATCGAGAACATAGATACTATTTCTTTTTAAATAAGTATGATGACATTGCTTTCACCCGCTGCCCGCAATGCAACAGGAAGACAACTAAAGAGCGGATGTTTTGTCTAATCATCCACGTAGATCCAAAAAATCTTTTCTCATTTAACAAATCATGCAGGTTCTGCGCAGACTGCGGTCTTATAATTGTGAAAAAAACAGAGCTGGAAAACTATCTGGCTGATATATGCGAGAAACATTATCCCGATATACTCGGCAATGATTATCTTGCGCTTGGCACAATTAACCGCGCTCTTCATCGAAAGGTGAAACAAGGAAACTTAGACGCAAATACCATTATTCAGTGCTTTATTCCGTTTATAGGCCACAAGATATTCGAAACATGCGGCGGCTGGCAGCCTGATAAATTTAGTATGGGGGTATAATGCTATTTAATCCGAAATACACGATAACTGATAAAATCCTAAACAATCTTACGGCAATTACCTCCGCGCGCGAGGTCATTGAGCAGTCGCATCTGGTGCCTCAATGGGAGGCGAAGCTGAGGCGCCAGGCAATCCTTAGCAATTCGCATTCATCCACCGCCATTGAGGGGAACAGGCTGGATCTCAAACAGGTGGAGGACCTGGCAGAGGGGAAAAATGTCATTGCGGAAGAAAAAGACAAGCAGGAGGTCCTGAACTATCTTGAAGCCCTGGAAAAAATCCCCGTCCTCGCGGAAAAGGGAAAATTCACGATCCGGGATCTGCTCAATATCCACAAAATGGTCACGAAAGGCACGCTTAACAATGATTCTGACTGCGGCGCATTCAGGAACAGGCAGGTTTTTGTGGGAAGGAGGGTTTTTAACGGGACCGGATTCAAAGAAGAGATTACGTATATGCCGCCCAAAACAGAAGAAGTCCCGGTTTTGGTAAATGAGTTTATTGAATGGCTTAATCTGGAAGATACGTTTGAGATGAACCCTGTCCTGCTTGCGGGAATTGTTCATTATGAGATAGCAAGGATCCATCCTTTCATAGACGGGAACGGCAGGACAGCCAGGCTGCTTGCGACGCTTGTCCTTTATTTAAGCGGTTTTGACCACAGGCGGATATTCGCACTTGATGATTTTTATGACAAGGACCGGCAATCATATTATAACGCGCTGAAAACCGTGGACAAGGAAACGCGAGATCTGACAAAATGGCTGGAATATTTCACAGACGGCGTGGTATCTTCAATGAAGAAAGTAAAAGAGGCGATCTTGAAACTGGGGATCAGGACCAGAAAGAGCGCCCAGATCGCGCTTACCCCGCGGCAGATGCAGATCGTGGAATACGCTAATAAAAATAAAGGGATAACCAACAGGGATGTCAGGGAAATGTTTAAGCTTTCAGATGAAGGCGCGCTTAAAGAAATAAAGAAGTTGGTTAAACTCGATGTAATTAAAAGCAAAGGCAAGGGCCGGTCCCTGCATTACATCTTAAAATAAGGTTGGCGATTAGGTTGGCGATTAGGTTGGCGATTAGACGAAATTCAAAAATTTGAAAAGTAGCTTTAAAAATCATTTAAAATAAGGATTTAAAAATTGGTGCCTGTCCCTATTAAAAATGAATAATAGAGAATGGATCAAACAAATTATAGAGCATAAGGATACGGGAAAGACCCCGTATAATTTCATGTTTTCCCCGCCCGCGCGCAGGCTGGTTGAAAGCCATTACAAGATCAAGAGCATAGAAAGAGAGCTTGACTTCCCCGTAAGGATGACCAGCCCCAGGAGCATTAAGCCGCTTTACGCCCCGCCTGAAAAATACGGGGAGCAGATACAGGACGAGTTCGGCGTGATATGGAGCACAAGCGCCATTGACCGCGGCTCTCCGATTAAGCCCTGCCTGGCAGAGCCTGACCTTTCAGGATACAGGTTCCCTTTTCCGGACCAGCCCTGCCGTTTTGATGAGATAGGAGAGTGGTGCAAAAGGCAGGGGGACAGCTTCCGGATAATCTGGATAGGGGACCTGTGGGAGCGTGCGACGTTCATGCGGGGGATGGAAAACCTGCTTATGGATATAAAGCTCAACCCTGAGTTTGTGAAGGAACTCCTCTGCGGTATAAGTAATTTTATCCTGGGCACGATGAAGATCCTTTTCCAGCAGGTCCTTCGGTTTGACGGGGTGGCGCTCAGCGACGACTACGGTAACCAGAAACAGCTTGTGATGAACCCTGCTGACTGGAGGCAGTTCGTCAAGCCGCTTTTAAAGGAGATATACGGCCTTGCGCGCGCGAACAACCGCGTCGTGTTCCATCATTCGTGCGGCAATATCGTTGAAATAATCCCGGACCTGATCGAGATTGGGCTGGATATACTCCATCCCATACAGCCTGAGGCAATGGATATCTTCGCGCTTAAAAAAGAATTCGGTAAAGACCTGGCGTTCTGCGGAGGGCTGCGCACCCAGGACCTGCTTCCGCGCGGCACGCCCGAAGAAATAAAGAAAGAAGTGCGGATGCTCAAGGATAAAATGGGAAAAGGCGGCGGGTACATACTTGAGCCGGGAATAACCATACAGGCAGACGTGCCGGAAGAGAACATTGCCGCAATGATCGACGAAGCCCGAAAATAATTTAACCACAGGTGAACACAGGTGAACACAGGTTTAACGCGGCAAAATAAATCTTATTTTTAACAGGGATTTAACGGGATTCAAACCACTTTAATTTCTATTATTTTTAAATCTCTCTGAATCCCTGCAAAATATTAATGCATTTACGGTGTTAACCTGTGTTAATCTGTGGTTGCAAAAGGAGCATTGCATGGCGTCTTTGAAGGAATTGAAGAAGATCGTATGGAAATGCAATATGGAGCTGTGGAAGAGCGGGCTTGTGGTCCGCACGTTCGGCAACGCAAGCGGCATAGACAGGAAACGCGGTCTTGTCGCCATAAAGCCAAGCGGTGTCCCTTATTCAGAGCTCACTCCGGAAAAAATAGTGCTTGTTGACCTGGACAACAAGACCGTGGACAGCAGATTCAAGCCTTCTTCGGACACGAGAAGCCACGTTGTCTTATATAAAAGCTTCCCGGATATTGGCGGGGTGGTGCACACACATTCAGCGTATGCGACTGCTTGGGCGCAGGCGAAAAAACCAATTCCCTGTTTTGGAACAACACATGCTGATTATGTGCGCGGCAGCATTCCCTGCACTTTTAACCTGAGCGCGAAGCAGATAAAGTCGGATTACGAGAAAGAGACAGGGATACAGATAGTAAAAACTTTCAAAAAAATGCGCCTGTCTCCTGAAATCACTGAAATGGTCATCGTGGCTTCGCATGGCCCATTCGCGTGGGGGAAAACCCCTGAAGGCGCTGTTTACAACAGCATAATGCTTGAAGAGATCGCGAAAATGGCGTATTTCACGCTGGAAATAAATTCAGGGACCAGGTCCATCGGGCGCGCTTTGCTGGACAAGCATTTCCTGCGGAAGCATGGCAAGTCTGCATATTACGGCCAGTGTTAAACAAAGTTAAAGGTTAAAGGTTGAAGGTTGAAAGTTGTCCCAAAGGGATCCCTTTGGGAAAAGCTAAATCCGAGAGAATCCGTGTTAATCCGTGGTTAAAGGAGATCTTATGCAGTTGAAGGTGGGCGTGATCGGGCTTGGGATAGGGATGAGGCATCTTGAAGAATACGCGGCTGTTCCCGAAGTGGAAATAACCGCTGCCGCGGACATGAATCCCGAAAGGCTGAAAGCGGCCAGCGAAAAATACAGGGCAAAGCCGTATACAAGCGCGGAAGAAATGTTCAAGAGCGAGAAGCTGGACGCGGTAAGCATCTGTACGCCGCCGAGGTCCCATTTGCAGCTTACGCAGATGGCAGCTGAAAGAAAGGTCCATGTGATGTGCGAAAAGCCGATGTCCACCAGCGTTAACGACGCCAAAAAGATGGTTGACACCTGCGGCAAGCACAGGGTGAAGCTTATGATAGGATTCAAAAAAAGGCTCGCGCCCGCTTACGCCTTTCTAAAGAAAAAATGCGATGAGGATCTCGGAAGGCCTGTCTGGGCTCTTGTGAAATTCGCGCTCGGAAGGGTGGACATGGACTGGTTCTGGGATGAGCAGGACGGCGGCGGCCCGATAACCGAGAACACGGTCCACGTAATTGATCTGTTGCGGTATTTTATGGGAGACGTGAAACGGGTCCACGCTGAAGGCGGAAATTATTTTATGAGACACAGATCTCCACAGATAGATACCGGAATTTTTACTTTATCTTTTAAAGAAGGCGGGATGGCGGGTGTGGGAGCAGGATACGGCTCTGAATGGGCGTTCGCAAAAGAAGAAGTGAGTTTTACGACTGCGAAAGCGGTGTGTGAGGTAAAGGGAAATTTTGACCAGCCCGGGAACCTGCAATATATTTACCGCTCTCAGCCCGACAAGGTTTACACCGAGAATTTCGCGAAGCCGGACGGGTTCAAAGAGGAGATCGCGCATTTCATCGACTGCGTTATAAATGACAAAAAGCCGCTTGCGTCCGGAGAGGACGGGGTGGAATCCGTGAAAATATGCCTTGCGGTAAAAAGATCGATCCGCGAAAATAAAATAATAACACTTTAACCACGCGATCTCACTTTTCTTGTCATTGCGAACGAAGTGAAGCAATCCGACGAAGTCGTTGTGCAGGCAAAGCCTGCAGGCAAAGCCCGCGGCAATCTCTTGGATTGCTTCGTCATTTCATTCCTCGCAATGACATTTCTGGTGGAAATCTAGTGTAATCGTATGGTTAAAGTGGAATCGTGTGGTTAACGTGGTTAATATTGCCTTAATGGCAAAAGGATGATCTATGAAGAAATTTTTTATTCCATTGTTTCTGGTGCTGTGGCTGGCAGGCGGGGTGTGGGCAGTGAACGCGGAAGAGCAGAAGACAGCCGCCGCTGTGCTTGACCTGGAAGCGAAAGAAGGGATCTCTCAGGGAGTGGCTTCAACGATATCAGACTACCTGCGTATACAGCTTGTGAACACTGATAAGTTCGCGATCATAACGCGCGAGAACATGGAGTCCGTCCTCAAGGAGCAGCAGTTCCAGCTTTCGGGCGCAGTGGACCAGGCAAAGATCGTTGAGATAGGCAAGCTGCTGGGCGTGCAGAAGATGTTCACAGGCTCTGTGGGAAAAGTCGGGGACATTTACCTCGTAAACCTGAAAATAGTAGATGTGCAGTCGGGAAAAATAGAAAAAGCCGAGACAGAGGAATGCGCCGATTGCAAGGAAGAAGGACTGCTGGGATCTATCAAGGCCGCGGTGAACAGAATAGCCGGCCTTAAAGCCGGTTATGACAGGTCAGGGATTGCCCAAACAGCAGGATCGCAGAAGAAAGAGGGATGGCTGGGTGTATCGATGGGTAGCATAGACGATAAGACCGTAAAGCAGCTGAACCTGCCGGGCAAGACCGGGGCGTTAATCCTGGAAGTATTTTCATCAAGCCCCGCGGAAAAAGCAGGGCTGGAACCGAACGACGTGGTTATTGGATTCGGAGGCAGGCCGATCGCCAGCTACCCGGAACTTGTCAGCGCGGTGGAGATGAAAACACCCGGAGAGAAGGTGGAAGCCAGGGTGATCCATTATGGCTACGAAAGGACCCTGAACATCATTATCGGCGACAAAGAAGACGGCAAGAAAGTAAGGATGGAACATTACACAAAAGCAATAGAGAAAGATCCCGGAGATTCGCTTTCCTATTATAACCGCGGCAGGGAATATTTTAACCGGGATGATTACATGAGGGCAGAAAAAGATTTTGGGAAGGCAATTGAGCTCAGCCCCAAGACAGACTATTTTTATAATATGCGCGGTTATACCTACCTGCGCCTGCGTCTCTATAAAGACGCGCTGAATGATTTCACCAAGGCAATTGAAGTTAATCCGAAATACAGTACTGCTTTCATATACCGCGGCCATACGTACATACTGCTGGGCAATATGGAAAGCGCGGTAAATGATTTTTCAAAGGCAATAGCGTTTGATCCCAAGAATTACCTTGGTTTTTATAACCGCGGTATTGTTAAAAACCAGCTCAAGAGATACAGCGACGCTATAAACGATTTCAACAAGGCGATAGAGCTGAACCCCAACAACGCAAATATCTACCTGGATAAAGGGAATTCATATTATTACCAGGGAGACTACAACAGCGCGATCAGGGAGTTTTCAAAAGCCGTTGAAGTGAAACCTCAATACGCGGACGCTTATTACAACAGGGGCAACACTTATAAAGCTCAAGGCCAGAATAAAAACGCGGTTGATGATTACAACGCGGCGCTGCGGATCAATCCTGAGTTTGCCAACGCTTGCTTTAACCTGGGGGTTGTTTATGAAAAAAGCAAGATGGCGTCCGTTGCCTGCGACAACTATTTTCAGGCAGGATTGCTTTACCTGAAACAGGGAGACAAAACAAGAGCCCTGAACTGCATGGACGCCATGAAAAGAGTGGACGCGCGCTCGCCTTTGATCAGCAAGCTGTACGATAAGATATATTCCGGCAAATAGCAAAAGCGCGTCAACGTGTCAGCGTAACTGCAAGGAATTTATTTTTATTGAAACTGCGATGAACGACGGACGATGCACGATGAACGAGGAGGAATAATGGAAAAGGAGCCGAAAGAGTTTCTTAAAAGGTTTATGGACAGCATGAGCCCGTCCGGGTACGAGGAAGATTCAGCCAGGATATGGAAGGAGCGGACAAAGGTTTTTGCCGACGAAGTGAAGACGGACGTGCACGGCAATACTGCCGGGGTCCTGAACAAGAACGGAAGCCCCAGGGTAATGCTCGCCGGCCATATCGACGAGATCGGGTATATGGTAAAGTTCATAGACAAGGAAGGTTTTATCTATTTCTCTCCCATAGGCGGGATAGACTACCATCTTGTACCGGGCCAGAGGGTGCTGATAAAGACCAGGAAAGGGAAGATCCACGGGGTCACCGGAAGAAAGCCCAGGCATCTGCAGGAAGGGGACGAAGTCAATAAGATCATCAGCCCTGACAATGTCTGGATCGACATAGGCGCGAAGAACGAAAAAGAAGCCAAATCGCTTGTAGAGGTCGGCGACCCGGCGGTCCCGGCAGTCGGATTTGAGGAGCTAAGGGGGGACAGAATAGTAGCAAGGGGATTCGATGACCGCATAGGCG
Organism: Candidatus Desantisbacteria bacterium CG1_02_49_89; assembly: GCA_001871075.1. Classification (GTDB taxonomy): domain Bacteria; phylum Desantisbacteria; class UBA1551; order UBA1551; family UBA1551; genus UBA1551. The sequence goes on along the minus strand of MNUP01000009.1, from coordinate 1,113 downwards.
CGTTCATAGTGAGCGAGGTGCTCAGGGTCCTTTCGAAGAAAAAGCCGCAGGCGGCTGTTTACGGGGTTGCCACCGTGCAGGAGGAGCTTGGCACAAGGGGAGCTCAGACAAGCGCGTACGGAATAAGCCCTGACATAGGCATTGCCATAGACGTAACCTTCGCGATGGACATGCCCGGCGCGGATAAGAAGAAAATAGGGGATATAAAGATCGGCGGCGGGCCTGTTATCGCAAGGGGCCCGAATATAAACGCGAAGGTCTTTGACCTGTTCGTCAAGATTGCCAGGGAGAAGAAGATAAAATACCAGGTGGAGGGTATATCAGGCCCTACCGGAACGGATGCGCGCATAATACAACTCACGAAGTCGGGGGTTGCGACAGGGCTGATAAGCATACCGAACAGGTACATGCACTCGCCTGTGGAACTTGTGAGCACAACCGACCTGGATAACATCACGAAGCTGATCAGCGAGTTCATTTTACGAGTCAATAAGAAGATGGATTTCACTCCCTGCTAATAAAATTAACCACAGGGGTCACAGAGAAAAACGGGATTTTCACACAATATGTCATTGCGAACGAAGTGAAGCAATCCAATACGAGATTGCTTCGCTATCGCTCGCAACGACTTCATCGGATTGTCCCGAAGGGATCCCTTTGGGACTTCGTCACCTCAAAATTCTTCCCCCTGTAGTTCCGATAAAACTGGAACTTAACACAGGGGTCTTCGAGCCAGAACTGAGCAGATGGCTCTACGATCGCAATGACTTTCTAGTGGAAATCGTGTGTAATCGTGTGGTTAAATATTTTATCTTGTAACCAAGAGTAACTCTGAGTTCTCTGTGGTTTAAGGAGGTTGTAGTGAAAGCGGTGGAAATTACCGGTGAGAAAGAAGTGCGCCTGGTGGACAGGCCTGACCCGAAACCTAAAGGAGAACAGGTCCTGGTAAAGATCATTATTGCGCCGATGTGCACGGAATACAAGGCGTACAAGAACGGGTGGAAAACCGACTGCCTGGGCCACGAGGCGGCAGGCGAAGTTACCGCAATTGACCAGCAGGGAACTGTAAAGCCTGGCGACAGGGTAGTCGTAATGCCGCAGTATCCATGCGGT
>MNUP01000048.1 GCA_001871075.1 Candidatus Desantisbacteria bacterium CG1_02_49_89 | reverse complement strand
GTTCATTACGGAAGTAAACCCTCTGCCTATGAACCTGAAAGCAGGCATTACCAATAAGTTTGCTGACAGCAAGCTTACTCTATCATCTGACCTGAACTACTCCATCCTTGATTCTATATGGGCTGTGGGAGCAGGTATTGAATACTGGGTCCATCCTGTGTTTGCCATAAGGGCAGGTTACAAGTATAACAGCGCGATAAACAACACATTGGGAGCACTTGCCGGCCTAACCTGCGGCGCCGGCTTTAAGATTGGGATACTGGGCATAGATTACGCCCTCGTTCCTTACGGGGACTTAGGCTATACCCATAGGGTTTCCTTATTACTTAAATTTTGAATAAACTCCTATCCCCCCTTTCTTGCTCTGATTTACATCAGAGCAGGGGGGACCGAATTTCGCTCATTGCGAAATTCTAACGCAGTCGAGTGAATGCCCGGCGGAACCCGGCCTGCTCTCCGGGGCTCTCACCAACTCGAGTCCGTTGGCAAGCTTGTGTTCGTTATTCCTCGCACGCCAACCATCTCGCAGGCGTCGCTAAACCGTCCCGATTTATTCATCGGGACAGCGACCCTTATGGCGATTTACTGAGAATCGCATAATACCTTGACAGTTGTCTTTGCGAGCGATAGAGAAGCAATCTCGTTTTTAACGACGGGATTGCCACAGGCTTCGCCTTCGCAATGACATCAAAAAACGTCAACCAATTAAGCGAATATCAGTAGGTTATACACACCGCATATCTCTATCTGCAAAGTTCTAATCAGTGTCCAGTTACCAGTGTCCCGCCCCTTCGGCGGGTCGCCGTAGCGGCGACCAGTGTCCAGTTTGGGAATTGAAGGCGGTTAAAGCACAGACCCGTTTCAATAGCGGGTTTTTTTCTTGCTTTTTTAGTTAAATAAGATATAATAATGAGGTATATTAAAGAGACTAAAATCGTTAACTGCATAAGCAAGTTGCTCGTCCGTCTTTGCAGCGGGCGAAGCCTTCGGCTCACCCCGATTTTATCGGGGCGAAGCCTTCGGGAGGAAAAAAATGACTCTGGCCGAGCTAGCGTTCGCATGCTATCTTTACGGGAAACTTAATGAATACGACAGGCCTTATAACTGGTTCAGGGACGTCACGGAAGGCGCCCCGAATATGGATGAACCGGAACACAGGGAGGCGCTTCTTGTCCTTTTGAACAGGTGGGGGTGCAGGCAGTTCGCGCAGGAATACTACGAGCATGCTTCCAAAGAGCTGTTTTCATGGCACACGAAAGCGTTCGCGATGCTTCCTGATAAGGATAAAAACCTTTGGGACCTGACCCCGCAGGAACTGAACCAGATGGGCACTGTTTTCGAATCTCTGGTAGACCACATTGCTTCCTACAAGGAGATGGACGGAAGGTCTTTCGCGATAAGGGTCGGTCCTGCCGCGGCCGCAAAGATCATATTCGTTCTCAGGCCCAGGGCTGCCGCGCCGTGGGACGACGAGACAAGGGAAGGCCTGGGTTTCAACGGCTCCACGGTTTCGTACACGTCCTACCTGCGCAGCGTTAAATCAATGATAGAAGGGATAGAAAAAACCTGCAGAAGGCACGCGCTTGTGCTTGAGAACCTGCCAAAGATGCTGCAAAGGCCCAATTCAACCATGCCAAAACTCATAGAGGAATACTACTGGGTCACCGTGTCAAAAGGCTGCGCGCTCCCGAAAGAGACCGTGTTCCAGAACTGGGCGCAGTGGGCAAGATAACTAATCGTGCGTCGTGCATCGTGCGTCGCAGATGAAGTTTACAAAGTTTACATAGTTTATCCCGAAGGGATCCCTTTGGGACAAGTTTACAAAGTAAAAGATTTCTCTGTGTCTCCGTGCCTCCGTGGTTAATTTTGTGGAAATCCCTATGGAAAAATTCCCGCACATACATGTCGTGGACGCGTCAGCAGGAAGCGGTAAGACCGAGAAGCTCGCGCTGCGCGCCGTTAACCTTATCTTCGCCAAGGGCATAAGAGAGATGCTTGCCATCACGTTCACCAACGACGCGACAAGGGAGATGAGGCAGAGGATACTTGAAACGCTCAAGAAGGCGGCGCTTGAGGATGGGGATTCCGGGAAGGGCGAAAAGGTTATCGGCGAGATCCTGAAGGAAAAGATAAAGGACGGCCTGAACGCCGGGAAAGTGAAGAAGGAAGCAGCCCTTGCCATAGACGGGATCCTCAGGAATTACCTCGACTTCAGGGTCAGCACCATCGACAGTTTTGTCAACCGCGTATGCGCCGCATCGGCGCTCGAGATAGGTTTTCCGCCAAGGTACGAAGTCGTGATGGACGCGCAGCCCTATATCGAATACGCCGTTGATTACCTGGTTTCGGGCATAGGCAGCCGGGAGGACGCAAGGGAGTTCGGCAAATTCATAGAAAGTTACCTGACCATTGAAGACCAAAAATCGTGGAACCCCAGGGACATCATACTTAAGAATGTCACGGAACTGAGGAAGAGGGAGGGCATACTGGGTTCCAGCCTGCAGCTGCCGGAACACGGTTTCGGAACCAAGGGTGAATTTGAGAAAGCAAAAAAAGCCATAATGGAAACCTTCGAAACAAAAGAGATCCCGAGGTTTGAATCCGAGTTTAAGGGAACAGAGGATAAAAAGGAAAAAGCCCGGATCGAGAAACTGACTGAAAAAGTAAGAGATGCTTTGAACGAAGGTGACCCCGGGAAACTGAAGGATCGCAAGATGGATGAGCTGCTGCCTGCAACTCAGAAAGCGCTTTCGGATTTCTACTACAGGCTTTCCTCCAGCAGGTATTCCGAATACCTGAAAATGCTTGACAGGGTCAAGGCTGAGCTTGAAAGCATAAGGCATAAGGAAAGCATAGTGTTCGTGGATGAGCTGAACACCGAGGTCAGGAAGTTCATTGCCAGGGAAGGCATAGTGCCGCAGATATACTGCATGCTCGGCGAGACCATCAGGCATTACCTTATAGACGAGTTCCAGGACACAAGCGATCTGCAGTGGGATAATTTCCGCCCTCTTATAGAGAACGGGCTTTCGGAGGGCGGTTCGCTTTTTTACGTGGGCGACAGGAAGCAGGCGATCTTCAGGTTCAGGGGAGGCAACCCGCGGCTTTTTTCGGAGGCGAGGGAATCCTTCCGGGATATCGTTGAGGATATCTCCGAACAGAGGCTGGAGGAAAATTACAGGAGCAAAAAGGAAATAGTCGAGGCGAATAACGGATTTTTCTCGGGTCAGAACCTGAAAAAAGCGATCGAAGGCAAAAAGCTCGAAAAGGAGATCGAGGAGGTTTACAGGGACGTAAAGCAGGAAGCCGCGCGGGAGGACCCGGATGGCGGTATTTTCAGCGCTGTCAGGTTCAAGGCCGCCAATAAAGAGGACCTGTACGAAAAGCTTAAGGCCGTGCTCCTGCCTGTCCTGAAGGGAACGCTGAAAAAGCATAAGCCCGAAGAAGTGGCGTTCCTCGTAATGTCGAACGAAGAGACTGAGATCCTCACGGCGTGGCTTTCGGAGCAGGGGTTCCAGGCAGAGTCCCAGGTTACCATGGATATAAGGAAGAACAGGGTCACGCAGGAGATCATCAGCTTTTTGAAATTCCTCGGTTCGCCTGCCGATAATTTTTCGCTCAGCTCGTTCCTGTCAGGCGATATATTCAGGCGGGCAGCCGGGATAACAAGGGAAGAAAGCTACGCCCGGCTCAACGCGCTCAAGGATGAGAGGATATATTACACGGCGTTCCGGAAAACGTATCCCGCGGAGTGGAAGACCTGCTTCGAGCATTTCTTCAAGAAAGCGGGGTTCCTGCCGCCGTACGACCTTGTTTCCGAATTCCTGAAGGTTTACAATGTCCTGCAAAACTTCCCGGGTTCAGAAAGTTTTGTCATGAGGCTCCTCGAATTCATAAATCAGCTCGAGAAAAAAGGCGAAAATTCTTTGCGGGCATTGCTTGATTACTGGGTTTCCTCTGACGAGGACGACGACAGCTTCCAGCTCGTGCTTCCTTCCTGCCCGGACGCGATAAAGGTAAAAACGATCTTCAAGGCGAAGGGCCTTGGCTTTCCGGTGGTATTCATGGTTTTCCTGCCGCATACCGTAAGGGATAACAGTTTCCTGGCAGAGGAGAACGGAAGGATGACGATGAAATACATTACAAAGGAATACGCCGGCTTCTGCCCCGGGCTCAGGGAGGAATACGAGGCAGAAACTGAAAGAAAGTTCTTTGACGAGTTCAACGAGCTCTACGTCGGCATGACAAGGGCAAAAGACGAGCTGCGCGCTTTTATCTGCGAAACCCATCAGAGCAATGAACTGGCTGCCCTGGCAGGGACCGAACAGGCGCCTGCGGCCGTGCCTGCGACAGTGGCCGAAGGGCCTGCGGAAAACCAGGAGGGATACGCCCGGAAAAAACCCGCAAGCGATGCTCCGGCTGTGCCGGCAGAGCGGATAAAAGACACCCCGGGATGGGGCAGGAGGATAAGCAGGAGGGTTTCAGGCACTGAGGCGTTCAAGGACCCGGGCGTTATGGAAAGGAAGAAAAGAGGGGAGTTCATCCACGGCGTGCTGTCTTCGATCAACGGGGCAGGCGAGATCACGCGGGAATTCATGGATGAAAAACTGAAAGCCGCGGCGGAACGTCAGAGATACGCCGGCGACCTGAAAGAGGCGGGTTCGGTGCTGGCAGGCCTTTTCAGGGACGAAAGGGTGCGGAAGTGGTTTTCCGCGAAAGGCGAGAATGAAAAAGAGGTGGTTTCAGGCAAGGGCGAAACGTTCAGGATGGACAGGGTTGTTTGTTCAGAGGGCCTGGTGGAGATAATAGATTTCAAATCAGGAGGGGCGGACAAAGAAAAGCACCTTGAGCAGGTCAGGAACTACATCCGCCTTGTTTCAGAGGCCGGTTCCGGCAGGACGGTCAAGGGATACATTGTTTACATAGAAGAGAACAGGGTGGTGGAAGCAGGTGGCTGACAGGGTGATGGAAGCGGAAGACCTGGTTGAGAGAATTACAGGGGAAGCGCTGAAAGAAAGCGGCAGCGGGGACCTTTCAAAAGTGCTGGTCATTCTGCCGAACAAGCGCCCGGCTTATTACATTACAGGCATGCTCGCGGAAAAACTGGGCAGGGCGTTTTTCCCGCCGCGCGTTCTTTCAATAGCGGAATTTATTGAATGCGAGATGCTCGAGGTAAGGCCAGGCTCGGTCCCGGCAAGCCAGATGGACGAGATATGGCTTCTTTACCGGGCGATCAGGGAGAACGGTCTTTTTGAAGGTTTTGATTTCCACAAATTCTATTTCTGGGGCCTGAAGATCGCATCTGTCTTGAGCGAGCTTGAAATGGAGGACGTGCCTGACGGCAAATTAAAGAACCTTCCCACCGAGAATATACCCAAAGAGGCGAAGAACGTGATAAGCCGGCTCGGGGAGATAAAAGCCGGTTTCAGGAAAGCCCTGGAACAGCACGGTTTCCACACGCCAGCCCTGGGTTACAGGGTTGTTTCGGAAACACCGGCGGACACCATCGCGGGCGGCTGGGACAAAATAATCTTAGCGGGTTTTTATAAAAGCACCCGGCTTGAGCAGAAGGTCCTTGATCTGCTGCGCGGGCAGAAGAAGACCCTTGAGATAAAAAGAAAGGCGGAGACCGCGTGGAAAACAGGCAATATATCCATACACAGCGCTTTTGACATACATTCCCAGGTAAAGACCATAGGGGAGATCCTTAAAGGCCTTCAAAAAGACTTTTCATCGACCGCGGTTGTGATGCCCCAGCCGGACGCGCTTGTGCCTGTCCTGTGGAATGTCCTGGAAGACCTTGACTGCCCTTACAACGTCACGATGGGGTACCCGCTTAAAAGGACGCCTGTTTTCACGTTCCTGAACGAGCTTATGAAACTGCAGGAGACAAAAACTGATGACGGTTATTACGCGAGGTCTTACCTTTCCGTGCTCCTGCATCCCTACCTTAAGAACGCTTCAAAAGACGCGAAGCCTGAGGAAATGCGGATGCTGGCGCAGTCTGTTGAGGCAAGGCTTACTGCCCAGAACAGGGCTTTCGTGAAACTTGAGGAAATAGAGTCAGAGTTCCCGCTGCTGAAAGGCATAAACACGCTCGCGGCAAGGGAGCTTGAGAGCGTCAGGACCGCGGCAGGCCTTTCCCGGGCTTTTTCCGGGATACTTTCCTTTATAACAAAGTATTCGTTCGCCGGCGATTACCCGTTCTCCGAAGAATTCCTGGAATGCGTTTTCAGGGTGCTTGAGGAGCTGTCCTCCGCGCTGTGCAAGGATGAGCCGATGAAAAAGGAGGACCTTTTCAATCTTTTCAGGTACCACGTGGACAACACCCGCATACCCTTCAGCGGTATACCGCTTAAAGGCCTGCAGGTGATGGGATTGCTTGAGACCAGGAACCTGAATTTCCGCAGGGTCATAGTTATGGACGTGCAGGAGGGTATCCTGCCTTCGGTCTCAAAGATCGACCCGATCCTTCCGGAAAGCGTCCGGGCTTTCCTGGGCCTACCGCTGTGCAAAGACAGGGAAGAGGTGACCAGGAGGCATTTCATGGACCTGGTGAATTCCGCAACTGAGGCCCATCTTGTTTACAGCGAGCAGGACAGGGATATAAGGAGCAGGTTCATAGAGGAAATAATATGGGAGAAGCAGAAAAAGGAAAAAGCCGGGAAACGCGTTTATAAAAAGGACGGTGAATTCATCGCGCTGGCAAGGTTCAGCACCGAAATAAAGTCTTCTTCCTTCGAGCCTGTCCCGAAAACACCAGGAATAACGGAAGAGCTGCGCGCGATGGAATATTCCCCGACAAAGATCAATTCGTACCTGAACTGCCCGGCACAGTTCTACTTCAGGTACATACTGCGCCTTGAGGAAAAAGAACAGATGGCCGAAGACCCTGACGCGAGCCAGATAGGCAGGTGCGTCCATGAGATACTCAGCGATCTGTTCGGCAGTTTTAAAGGCAGGCCCTACAGCGGGGCCAGGGAAGAGATGAACGGGATGCTCGGGGAAACCGCCGAGAAGGTAGTGGAAAAGCAGTTCGGGCACCTGAAAGGCAACATTTATCTTATCAAGGAGATAATCAAGTTCAGGCTGAAATACCTGCTTAAAAAGCACGAAGAGCTGGGTGATTTCACGGTGCTGGACACCGAAAAGGAACTGAAGGCGGAGCTGGGCGGCATAGGGCAGGAACCAGGCAGGGTCCGCCTGCACGGCATAATAGACAGGATTGACGACAGGCAGGGGGAAATATTCATTGTTGACTACAAAACCGGGCAGGGCGCCCACCCGGATAAAAGGAAAAAGATCGAGGCAGTTCCTGAGGGAAGGGCCGCGATAAGGGATTTCGTGAAATCCTTCCAGCTGCCGGTATATGTTTACCTGTTCAGGCACGGCGGCAGCAGGGAAGTTTCCTACGAAAAGATAAACGCCGCTTTTTACAATATGAAAGAAATGGAAGAATCAAGGATCTTTGGCGATAAGATAGCATACTGCAAGGGCAGGAACAGGGAGCAGGTCATGGAAGAGGTGTTCCTGCCGATGCTGAGGGCGCTTGTTTCCGAGATGCTGGACCCGGATGTCCCGTTCGAGGCTGACAAGGGGGACAAAGACGTCTGCAAATATTGCAGTTTTTCGGGTTTCTGCGCGTGATCTTTATGTCATTGCGAGTTCGCCCTTTTTGGCGACGAAGTCCCAAGGGGATCCCTTCGGGGCAATCTCGTAGTTTTTCCTTGATCCCCTGCTGCCCCGATACAACATCGGGGCAAACCGCGGGGATCTTCGTCTATAAGCATGAAAAGTTTGCGCGATCCTTGACTTTTTTCTTCTTTTGTGTATAATATGCAATAGATGTGCGCATTGTGAAATAATAGTTATGAATGCTGAATTATGAATTATGAATTATAATTCAACAGCATGGAATTTATTGTAACTCAGACCTTTAGGTCTGATAAATTATCAAGGCTGAAGCCTTGAGTTACGATAAAATTCTTGTTTTTGATTCATAACTCATAATTTCCCGAAGAGATCCCTTTGGGACATAACTCATAATTAAGGACTGACATGAAAGCCAAAAGAGGAACCGCGATAATTCAGTCCCTGGACCGCGGCCTGAAGCTGCTTGAGGTAATAGGCAGGAGCGGCACGCCTTTGGCGCTGAACGACCTGATATCCGCGCTGGACATAGACCGTTCAAGCATTTTCCGCCTTCTGCTGACGCTTGAGAACCGGGGATACCTTGAACGCGACGACGCGACCAGGAGATAACGCCTGGGCGGCAAGATCCTTGAGCTGAGCGGGAAGCTGTACGAAGGCCTTAAGATAACCGATATCGCAAGGCCGTTCCTCGAGGAGCTGACGAGGAAGACAAAAGAATCTTCGCACATAGCCATATATTCGAACGGAAGGTCGCTTCTTATAGATAAGGAAGACAGCTCCGAAGTGATATTCGTGAACATGGACGTAGGCAGGAGCGAGCCCCTGCACTGCACGGCGCTGGGGAAAGCGCTGCTTATTTCATTTCCGAAAGAAAAAATTAAATCCCTGCTTTCAGGAAAATTAGAGAAATATACAAGGAGCACGAAAACAGGCGTCAAGAGCGTCATCGCCGAAATAGAAAGAGCGGGGCGCCAGGGATTCGCGGTGGACAACGGGGAATACAGGGACGGCGTGCGGTGCATTGCGGCGCCTGTTTACGATTTCCGCGGAAAGGTCGCGGCCGCGATAGGAGTATCGGGACCCGTTTCAAGGATAGGCGCCAAAAAGATAAAAGGGATTATAAAAGAAGTGAAAAGCGCGGCAGGCAGGTTCTCCAGAAAACTCGGATATAAAAAACAGATTAACCGCACGATTGCACTCGATTCTCACAAGAAATGTCATTGCGAGAAGCGCAGCGGCGAAGTCCCAAAGGGATCTCCCTAGGGGATCCCATGGGGACCTTCGGGACAATCCGTCGTTGCGAGGAACGGGAGTGACGAAGCAATCTCGTATATAGATTGCCACGGGCTTTGCCCTCGCAATGACAGGATTCAGGGAGAAGCTATGGGAAAAGATGATATAAAAAAATTGGAAGAGACGGCTAAGAAGATAAGAAGGTCAATCGTGGAGACGCTGAGTTCCGCGAAAGCAGGGCACACGGGAGGCTCTCTTTCCGTTACCGATATCCTTACGGTGCTATATTTTAAAGAGATGAAAATCGACCCCAGCAGGCCGGACTGGGAAGACAGGGACAGGTTTGTCCTTTCAAAGGGGCACGCTTCATGCGGCCTGTACTGCGCGCTGGTTGAAAGGGGTTATTTCGCCAAAGACCTGCTTTCTACTTTTGACAGGACAGACGGATGCCTTCAGGGACACCCTGATATGCATAAAACTCCGGGCGTGGATATGTCAACAGGGTCCCTGGGCCAGGGGCTTTCAGTGGGGGCAGGAATGGCTGCCGGCGCCAGGCTTTTAAAGAAAAGCTTCAGGGTTTTTGTTGTGCTGGGTGACGGGGAGGTCCAGGAAGGCCAGGTATGGGAAGCCGCCATGTACGCGGGACACAACAAGCTCGATAACCTGACCGCGATAATAGATTATAACAAGCTCCAGCTCGCAAGCCGGGTGCAGGACGCGATTGACCTGGAGCCGCTTGCGGATAAATTCAGGGCGTTTAAATGGAATGTTATCGGGGCTGACGGGCACAGCATAGAGTCGCTGTGCAAGGCGTTTGAGAAAGCAAGGAAGAACAAGGGCAGGCCGAGTGTTATAATAGCGGACACCGTCAAGGGCAAGGGTATTTCATTCGCCGAGAACAAGGTTGAGTGGCACGTGCGCGTGCCGAAAGGCGATGAGATCGCTAAAGCGCTGGACGAGCTTAAATAACGTTCTTCGTTCATCGTTCTTCGTTCTTCGTTCATCTCGATCATGTTGGCAGGATGCTTACGAATTTTATTAAAAATATGTAGTTGCGACGCACGATGCACGACGAACGAATCAGGGGGTTAGTATGAGCGAGATGAAGGCGATGAGGGACGCGGTCGGGGAGGCGCTGCTTGACATAGCGCAAAAAAATCCGAAGGTTGTGGTGCTGGACGCGGACGTTTGCACGTCCACGAAGACCTGTTACGTCCGGGATAAGCTGCCGTCCCAATTCCTGGAGATCGGCATAGCGGAAGCGAACATGATAGGGATATCCGCGGGCCTTGCCGCTGTCGGGTTCATACCGTTCCCCGTGACATTCGCGGTTTTCGCCTCAAGCAGGGTGGCTGACCAGGTAAGGATGTGCGCCGCGCACGCGCGCCTGAACGTGAAAATAGTAGGCTCATACGGCGGGATACCCACGGGAAAGGCGGGCGCGACCCACTCGTCGGTTGAGGACATAGCGATAATGCGCGCGATACCGAACATGCAGATAGTGATACCGGCGGACGGGGTTGAGGTGAAGAAGGTGATCGAAGCGGCAGCGGAAATACCCGGCCCGTTCTATATTTCAACGGTGCGCTGCGAGGTTCCCACGATATTCCCCGTAGATCATAAATTTATTCTGGGGAAAGGCGTTGTCCTGCAGGACGGCAGGGATATCACGGTTATCGGCACAGGCATGATGACGGCAAGGGCAAAAGAAGCAGGGGAGGCGCTAAAGAAAAAGGGAATATCCGCGAGGGTCGTGCACATGCCGACAATAAAACCGATAGACAGGGAGCTCATTAAGAAATGCGCGGAGGAGACAAAGGGGATAATAACGATCGAGAATCACTCCGTGATCGGGGGGCTGGGCGGGGCTGTTGCCGAGGTTGCGTGCGAAGCGAGTCCATGCAGGATCAAGCGGCTCGGGATACCTGATACGTTCGTGGATTCAGGGGAGGACGAGGATATGTTCGCGAAGTTCGGCATGACAGCGGACGCAATCGCGGATGCCGCGGAGCGGCTGCTTGCAAGTTAAAGAGGTTAAAAAGGTTAAAAGGGTTAAAAAGGTTATCCCTGTAGCCCCGATAAATCGGGGCTTAACACAGGGATCTGCGAGCCAGAACGAGGCTGATGGCTCTTCGAAAGGTTAAAAGTTGAAAGTTGAACGTTAAATCCCCCTCAATCCCCCTTTTATAAAGGGGGAAGTAGGGGGATTAAATAATCACTGCGATCATTCATTGGAGGGCAAATGACGATAAGGAAGATACGGAATTACGTGAACGGGGAGTTCGCCGAGTCGAAGAGCGGGGAAACCCGGGACGTGCTGAACCCCGCTACAGGCGAGATCCTGGCAAAAGTGCCGATGAGCACCAAAGAAGAGGTCCAGCAGGTGATCAAGTCCGCGGACGACGCTTTCTGGGGATGGAGGAGCACTCCCCCGCTTGAGCGCGGCAGGCTGCTGATGAAGCTGAAATGGCTTGTCGAAGAAAATCACGACGCGCTTGCTGAAGTCATGACAAAGGAGCACGGTAAAACTTTCAAGGAGGCGTGGCTTGAGATAGAAAGGGCGATAGAAAATATCGAGGTCGCGTCAGGGGCGCCGTCCCTTATGCAGGGATACCTGCTCGAGGACGTTGCCAGCGGCATAGACGAATACGCGGTCCGCCAGCCCCTCGGGGTTTTCGCGAGCCTTAACCCTTTCAACTTCCCCATAATGATCCCTTTCTGGTCCCTGCCTTACGCTGTCGCATGCGGCAACTGCGTTGTGGTGAAATCCTCCTCGCAGGTGCCGATGACCCTGGAAAAGACATTCGAACTAATAAACAAGGCGGGTTTTCCCAAAGGCGTGCTGGGCCTTGTGAACGGCTCAGCGGACGTCGGGGACGCGCTTATGGAGCACCCGAATATTAAAGGAATATCTTTTGTGGGTTCCACAACAGTGGGAAAATACGTGTACAAAAAGTCCAGCGAGAACGGTAAAAGGGTGCAGGTCCAGGCAGGAGCGAAGAATTACGGGATAGTGATGCCGGACGCGAAGCTTGAAAGAGTTGTGCCGAACATCACAGCGTCTTCTTTTGACTGCACGGGCCAGAGATGCCTCGCGCTTGCATGCATTCTCGCTGTGGGCGACGATATGTACAAGCGCGTTACTGAAGCCGTGGTTGAAACCGCGAAAAAGGTAAAGGTGGGCAACGGGCTTGACAAGAAGACCGATATGGGGCCCATAATATCAGCCGAAGCGAAGAAAAACGTTGAGGGATGGATAGAGAAGGGAATAAAGGAAGGAGCGAAACCGGTCCTGGACGGAAGGGGATACAAGGTTCCCGGCTGCCCGAACGGGTTCTGGGTGGGCCCTACGGTGCTTATTGACTGCAAAAAGGACATGGAAATAGTAAAAGAAGAAGTATTCGGCCCTGTTTTGTGCATAATGAAGGTCAAGGACATGGACGAGGGGCTTGAAATAATAAATAAAAGCCGGTACGGGAATGCCGCGACAATCTACACGCAGAGCGGGGCAGCGGCAAGGCAATTCAAGTACCGCGCGCGCTGCGGGAACCTTGGAGTAAATATCGGGGTAGCGGCGCCTATGGCTTTCTTCCATTTCGGCGGGTCAAAGGATTCGTTCTTCGG
>MNUP01000138.1 GCA_001871075.1 Candidatus Desantisbacteria bacterium CG1_02_49_89 | reverse complement strand
TAGAGCGCCGCCTGCATCGACTGGTGATCCCTCAGGGCGAAAGACATCTTTATTTCCTTGATCTGGTAGTGGAACGGGCCCAGGTCTGAAGACGCGTCGTCCCGCCTGACAAGCAGGTCGGATTTCCCGTAAACCTCGTCGCCCAGGCACCATAGCTGCGCGGACGATATCGCGGGAACGCCGTCAAGCATCGCGCGCAGGGTGTTCGCAAGCGCTTCTTCGCTCCGCGCCTGTTCAATTTTCTTCGCGTCCGGGTAGTTCTGCCTGACCCAGGTCTCCTCGAATTCTCTGCCTTTCTGCCTTATTATTTCATCGTAGCGGCAGGATTCCTCGACCCTTTCATCCCCGGGTGCGAAATAGTCGCACCACAGTCCGAAAGGCTCTTTCATAAGCCGGTATATGTTTGAAGCGCGCAAATGCTTTTTTCTGTCCATTGCGCGCCCGTCAGTCGCCCGCTTCATCAGTTGCTCGAGAGTCAAGCTTTCTCCTTATAACAGTCATGTGTCATGGGTCATGCGTCATGAGTTAAAAAACACGTAATACGTCAACAGTTTTAAACAGATAATTTCTTATTTAACGCTATCTCATAGACCGCCACAACGTTCTCTATGGGCACGTCGCCCTGGAACACATGAGAGGGGGCAAGGATGTACCCTCCGTTCCTGCCGAAGATGTTTATCAGCCTGCTTACTTCCCTGCGGACCTGTTCGGGAGTGGAATTAACCAGCAGTTCCTGGGTATCTATGCCGCCGTTGAAGGCCAAGCGGCCGCCGAAATCTTTTTTCAGCCCCGCAGGTTCCATACCTGCTGCCAGGGTCTGGACCGGGTTGAGCACATCCACCCCAATCTCTATCAGGTCCGGGATTATGGGCCGAATGCCGCCGCAGGAATGAAACCTTATCCTCGCGTTGTATTTCCCGCACATCTTTATAAAGGAAGCCATGCGCGGCTTTATGAACTTGCGCCAGAGGTCCGGGTTTATAAGCATCCCGTTCTGCCCGCCGACATCGTCGTTGTATTCCATCATGTCAATGAGCCCTTTTCCTTCGGCAAGTATGCGTTCCGACCTGGCCATAAGGTATTCCTGTATCCTGTCCAGCAGCGCGGAGGCGAGGCCCGGATTTACCAGCATATCCACCATGAATTCCTCAAACCCGCGGATGAACCAGGCTATCTCGAACATGCCCCTGCTGTGCGCCCCGACCCAGAAATCCCTGTTTGCGTTTGCCTGGTCAAAAAGAGAGGAATAGTCCCACATATCCGCTGCCGGCCAGGGATGATCATCGAGCTCCTTAACGCCGGAAATTTTTTTAAGCGGGTTAAAGCAGAGGTCCATGTATTCCCCGGACTCCGTGCGGTTCTGCCTGAAACCCACTCCCCAGATGTCAAAATAGACGTTGTTTTCCACCTTGATCGTGGGATCAGCGTAGCACAGGGGGCTGGCGGATCTCTTGATCGCGGGCCCAACCCCGCGCAGGTCGACTTCCAGCCTTTGCTCAACGGATTCGCCGGGTTTCAGGCCTAATATCCCCCCAAGCTTCTCATAAACCTCCTGCCTGGCGGAGAAGTCAATCGGGACCCGGTCGGTCTGAGCGTGCTCGATCGCTTTTCTAACCCTTTCTTTAGAAATCATTGAATAGCCTCCATATAGCCTACTATTATATAGGATAAAAGGCATTTGTCAATAAAGAAATACCAATAAAATCCAAAAACTTGCAAAAAATACCCTTATATGCTATAATAAGCCGAGTTCCTTTAAAACAGTCATTAGTCATGTGTCACGGGTCATGGGTTAATCTGCTGAATGCTAAAAGTTGAATGCTGAATGTAGTAATCCGTGAGAATCCGTGGCTGACTGTTTTTCGTGCTTTCCTCGCCCATCCCTTTAGGTGGGCGAAGTCTCGCCCGCTGAAAGACGGGCGGAGTGATTTCGTGGAAATTCTTTATCCGTATGAATCCGTATTATCTAATCCGTCTACATCTGCGCAATACAGGAGGTTCAATGGAACAAAAGAAGGCGAGGATCGGGTTTGTGGGATGCGGAGGGCATGCGACCAACGCGCTCTATCCCGCCTTAAAAGGCATACCCGAAGCTGACCTTGTGGCGGTATGCGACCTGAACCAGGCGCTTGCCGAGCGCAACGCGAAGATGTTCGGCGCGGGGAAGTGGTATACCGATCTTGGGAAAATGCTGAAAGAGGAAAAGCTTGACGGAGCGGCTGTTGTCGGCCCCCCGCCGATGTATATGGGGGCTGGAAAGCAATGCCTGGACGCGGGCCTCCCGATCTTTGTGGAAAAACCTTCAGCGGTTTCCTATAAGGATGCCCTGGATCTGGCGGAACACGCCCAAAAAAGAAAACTCTGGGGCGCAGTCGGGTATACGAAGCGGTATTCAGTATGTTACAATATGGCAAAAATGGTCATGGAAAAGGAAGGTTTCGGGAAGATCGTGGAAATTTCAGTGAGGTTCTCGGACCCCGGGCCGTATCCGGCGATATGGGGCATAAAGGAGAACGAGCTGGCTTTTCTTGTAGGCCAGGTCATACACCTTCTGAACCTTGTGCGGTTCTTCTGCGGGGATGTCGGGGAGGTTTACGCCAAGCTCAACAGGGTTGAGGAAGGGAAATTCGGTTTTGCTATCACGGTCGGATTCAGGGAAGGCTCGGTCGGGGTAATGAACCTCAGCGCCTGCGAGGGGGATTATACAGAGGGCCTGAGGATCTCGGGCAACGGGTGCTGGATCGACATAGACGAGATGCTCCATTTCAAATACAGGCCCAAAGGCCTGCCGATGCCTATACCAGTGCCGCCCTGGGGAGGAAGGAGCCAGACGGTTCAATGGAACCCGGGCTGGGTGGAACTTTCACTGGGCTCTAAGTCAGGGGAGACGTTTGGTTATAATGGTGAGCTTGAAAATTTCGTGAGGTCCTGCCTCGGGCAGGACAAGCCCAGATCCGATCTGTTTGACGGCGCGAAAGACCTGCAGTTCGCGGAAGCGGTCTGGGACAGCGCCCTTTCCAATAAACCCATAAAAATAGGATAACCACAGAGGCCACGCCTTAAAGATCGGCGGGCACGGCACGGAGGCACAGAGATTATAGCTTTTTTTAGTTCTTGATACTAAAAATAATCACCGTAATCTCTTTTGAAATCACTGTAATCAGGGAGCTGTAATGATAAAGATCGCTATCATCGGCGGGGCCGGCATATGGCACGCGAATTCATTTTCCGAAATGTTCAACGGGTATGACAGGGACCTCGCGCAGAAAAATAACTATCCTTTATACAGTGCCAGGATCGAAGGCGCCCGTGTTACCCATTTGTGGGACGCGGACAAGGAAAAAGCCGGGCTGCTTGCGAAGATATGCGGCATCGAGAATGTCGTCCCGAAAATGGAGGACGTGATCGGTAAGGTGGACGGCGTTATAATAACCGACGACCTCTCAATGCAGCACCAGAAAAAGGCGGAGCCATTTTTGAAGGCGGGCATCCCCGCGTTCATCGACAAACCCCTTTCAACCGACATAAAAGAAGCAGAGACCATTATTGGGCTTGCGAAAAAATACAACTGCCCCATGATGTCCTGTTCGGCTTTGCGCTACGCGAAGGAAGTCGAGGCTTTCCTTTTAAAGAAGGATGAGATCGGTGATATCCTTACCGGGAATACAACGTGCAGCGGGGACCTTATCTTCTACGGCATACACGCGTTTGAGCAGCTGTACGCGGTCATAGGTCCGGGGATAAAGTCGGTCCGCAACCTGGGCTCTGAAGGCAAAGACATGGTTGTTGTCACAAAAAAGGACGGAAGGCAGTTCATTCTTACTGTGTTCAAGGATATCGGTTACCTTTTCCAGATGAACCTTTACGGAGCGAAAGGATGGAGGCAGGTGGTTGTCGAGGACAGCAACTACTTCTACTCGAACATGCTTAGCAAATTCGTTGAAATGGTGAAAACGAAAAAAATGCCTTTCCCTCCGGAGGAAACGCTGGAGGTGATCAAGGTGCTTGTCCTGGGCAGGCAGTCCGCGCAAACTCGCGCCGAGCTGAGCCTGTAAAAATTTATGTCGTAGCCCGTGAATTTAAATTCCCCCTTTGAGAAAGGGGGGATTGAGGGGGATTTTGTGGAGTAGGGCGTTTACGCCCGTTGCGGTAGCCTCGGGATTTATCCCGCGATTCCGCATAACAAAGTATAAAAAATCATATAAATCTAACATTTCCTTGACAAATATATAAATTCTACTATAATAGAAGATAAAGAAAGGGGTATTGAAAAAGGTCATTTTACCGAGGTTTTTATGAGTCGTATTAGCAGAGAGAATAGCTGGAATTACAGGAAAAATACAAGGCGCTTGGAGTCTGTATAATATATAGACCCGGCGCCTTTTTGTTTAAAATTTATCCGATTAACGAAAAAAGAAATTGATAAACAAATATATTTAGTTAGGATAAATATTGAATCTATACAATAAACATATTTATTTTTGGAAAAAATCTCTTCCATTTTTAAATATGATTTTATATGTTTTTATTTGTATTTCTTGTTCCTCAATCGCGATCGCAGGCCAAGGATATTATTCACTTACGGCATACGTTAGTCCAGGAATAATTTACAATAGCGGGACATGCAAAATAACTGCCCAAGTAAAAAAATATTACCCTGAAATTGGAGAATGGCATCCCTTTAAAGGTATGTCTTTAACTTTTCAACCCGTAGACGGAGGATATTATATTACAGAGGTAGGCAGAAGCAATTCAGATTTTGTTGGAACAAATTCTTCAGGAGAAGCTACTGCTACTTTTGCAGCCACAAAAACAGGTAGATATATAGTAGATATTACTTATGGTGGTCGCGATCCTTCTGATTTAAATAACCCTAATGCTCCAAATATATTTGTTAGGACTTCAGTAGAAGTAAAATGCTTTTTTAGCCCCTCAAGCATTTTAGGAATACCCGTGAGAGGAACCCAGAGACTGGTTAGAAACGTAAATAGCTTGAGTGGAAACTTATGTTTTTCCGTTGAAGATTTCAATATACAGGGCAGAGGCCCAAATATCAGGTTTGCTAGGACTTACAACAGCCAATCTGAAGCAGTTGGGATATTCGGCAAAGGGTGGACTTCAAATTATGACATGAAGATTCTTAATCCGAAGCAGACTGGATACTCAATAGGCGATACTGTTTATCTCCAGGACCAATCCGGAGCTGTTCATGCTTTTAGGTGCATAGCGACAGGAACTTTTCCAAATACAAAATTTAAAGCACCTCCGGGTGTTTATCTTTGGCTTTCTTTTGAGGACAACGGGAATTATTATGTGCTTAAAGACAAATACGGAACAAAATATTATTTTATTAATTATGAAACTGCCTTACCATCCTCATTATGCAACGGTTATCTAAAAAAGATAAGAGACAAGAATGGCCACGAGATAAATCTTGAGTGGTCTTCTTCAAATTGGAGTCCTACTCTTAATTCAATATCAAGCCCAAGTAGAAATAATTTTTCTATTAATTTTACCAATGACCGTTATTGCCTGGATCGCTGGAACGGTCCTGATCAGGCGCCCACCACTTATTATATCTCAGTTGTTACCAGTATTTCCTTTGAAGGCCGGACTTATCGCTATACTTATGAGCAAAAGGACCAGAATAGATTATATGCCTGGCCATACCTTCATGAAGCCTGGGTTCAACAAGCAAATGATACACAAAAATATTATAATTCTATATATAACTATATTCAAAGTGCCAATTATGATTTGGATCATATGCATAGATTGAGTTATGCAGATGAACCAAGGCGCGGTCCCGGCGATTCTAAACTGAATTACGAATATGATGAATTCGGAAGAGTAGTCAATATCAAAAATGCCCAGCAAGTATTGCTCGCTAATTTCTTGTATCAAATCGTTGGGAACGAGCCCCAGGCATCAATTACTGAGTATCTTAGTCCTTCTCAACCTTTTACAGTCAAAGACAGGTATGATGAAAAAGGATATAATGTTGCCATTGAGCAAGGGGGGTATATAACTACTGGATCATGGGATGATACCTGTAATCTCTTATCCAAAGTAGATTTCAACAACATCTATACCAAATATGACTATGACGAAACTGGTAATATAAGATATGAAAAGAATATTGAATATTTCACAAGTGGACCTCAAAAGGAAACAACGAAAGAATTTAGAGGTCCTTGTAATGGTATTACGAAATTGATAAACCCCAGAAGCAAGACAACTACCTGGCAATATGACAATAATGGCAATGTACGTTTCATATATG
>MNUP01000128.1 GCA_001871075.1 Candidatus Desantisbacteria bacterium CG1_02_49_89 | reverse complement strand
AGCAGAATCAAATGTCAAGGGATTTATGTGACACCACACTAGTGTAGTGTCTCTAACAGATCTTTACATTTGGGCTGTCATTGCGAGGAGTGTTAACGACGAAGCAATCTCGACCTAAAAATCGAGATTGCCACGCTCCCTTTGGTCGCTCGCAATGACAACTCAAAGCAGAATCAAATGTCAAGGGATTTATGTGACACCACACTAGTATCCAGGATCCAGGATCTGTTTGGGGGTGATATGAAAGCGTGCGCGATAATCGTAGCTGCGGGAAAGGGCAAGAGATTTTCCGATGAGAAGGATTCCTACAAGCAGTTCCTGATGCTGGGCGGCAAGCCCGTGATATGCTGGTCGCTTGAGCTTTTTGAGAACCTCGCGGGCATAAGGGATGTGGTGATAGTGGCGCCGGATGACAGGATGGGTTTCTGCCGCAGCATCGCCAAGCGGCATAAATACGGGAAGGTGAAGGCGGTTGTGCCGGGCGGCAGGTTCAGGCAGGACTCGGTTTACAGCGGGCTGCTGAAGACCGCGAAGGACATAGACATAATCCTGATACACGACAGCGTCCGCCCGCTTGCGACAGCCGGGCTTGTGAGCCTGTGCATGGAGGAAGCGGTCAGGTGCGGGGCAGCTGTGCCGGCCGTGCCTGTGAAGGACACCGTAAAGCTGGGTAACAAGAAAATGTTCGTAGAGCAGACCATTGACAGGTCAAAACTCTGGTCCGTGCAGACCCCGCAGTGTTTCAAGCGCGCCGTGATAATAAAGGCGTATGACAAGGCCAGGAAGGACGGTTTTGTCGGGAGCGACGATTCAAGCGTTGTTGAAAGACTGCCGCACGAGGTGAAGATAGTCTCGGGTTCCGAGGAAAACATAAAGATCACCTATCCCGAGGATTTCACGCTGGCTGAAGCGATCCTTAAGCGCAGGGGAGCGTGATAAAATAAGTTGAAAGTTGAAAGTTAAAAGTTAAAAGTTAAATTCGTGGAAATTCGTGGTTATGAAGTAGTTATGTATTTGTTTAAAGGTTTAATGGATTAAAGGTTTCTGGGTCTAAGCCAAAGATTACTCCGTGTTTCCGTCCTTCCGCGCTTCCGTGGTAGTCTTTGGAGCAGTTTACATAGTTTATAGAGTTTACAAGTTTACATAGTCTGTAATTCGTGGGAATTAGTGGAAATTCGTGGTTAAAAGGCAGTCTTTAGTCATTTGTCAAAGCCAAAAATGTATTTTTTCGTGCTTTCGTGGTAAAATAGTATCTCTCTGTGTCCTCTGTGGCTAATAAGATGAAAAAACTCGGAAATATAAGTATTATCGGGGTGGGCCTGATCGGCGGTTCCCTTGGAATGGCGCTAAGAAAAAAGAAAGCGGCGTCCGGGGTTACCGGCGTCGGAAGGAACAGGGCGAGGCTGAGGAAAGCCGTGAGGCTTGGCGCGGTTGACAGCTGCACAACTGATCTCAGGGCCGGCGTAAGGGATGCGGATATCATCGTGATAGCCGCGCCTGTCGGCGTTATACAGGGGATCGTCAGCAGGATCCTGCCTTTCCTGAAAAAGGGCTGCGTGATCACCGATACGGGCAGCACCAAAAAGGCCCTTGTCGCAGATAAAATAAAACCGCGTTTCCCGAACGGAATTGGTTTCGTGGGCGGTCACCCGCTTGCCGGTTCTCAGCTTGGCGGCGTGGCAAACGCGAGATCAAACCTTTTTATCGGAACGGTCTGCGTGCTTACGCCTGTTCCCGGAACAGACCGTAAGGCGCTTGCCGCGGTTAAAAGGATGTGGGAGAGCGCGGGTGCAAGCGTGGAGCTGTTAAGCCCCGCAAAACACGACGAAGTCCTGGGGCTTACAAGCCACCTGCCGCATCTTGTTGCCGTGGCGCTTGTGCGGTCAGCCCTGGGCGCGGAAGGCGCGCAAAGGTTCATTGCGGGCGGGTTCAGGGATACGACAAGGGTCGCTTCCAGCTCAGGCGGGATGTGGAGGGACATATTCGTTTCCAACCGCGCGGGCGTGCTGAAAGCCCTTAAGAAATTCAGGTCCGAAATACTCAGGATAGAAGGCCTCATAAAGAGCGGTAACGGCGCTTCTCTGGCCAGGATACTCGATTCAGCCAAAAGATCCCGCGACGCGGTCTTTAAGACCTAAATCAAAATTCAGTTTACAAAGTTTATATAGTTTATAAAGTTTACAGAGTTGAAATTCGTGCAAATTCGTGTAAATTCGTGTAAATTCGTGGTTAAAAAGGTAGTTATTAATTATTTGCCAAAGCCAGATATTTCTCTGTGTCTCTGTGTCCTCTGTGGTTAATTAGTATAATCACCGTAATCATATGCAAAAAAAACTAGTGATCGCTATCGACGGCCCCGCGGGCTCGGGTAAAAGCACGGCGGCAAAGCTTGTTGCCGCAAGACTCGGTTACCTTTACCTGGACACGGGCGCAATGTACCGCGCTCTCACCCTGAAGGCAATGGAAAAGGGAACCGATATGAAAAGCGGCAGGGCGCTTGCCTTGCTTGCCGCAAGGACCAGGATCTCTCTCAGGGACAGGAAGGTATTCCTTGACGGCAGGGATGTGTCCGGCAGGATAAGGGACCCGGAGGTGAGCAGGAATACTCACTACGTATCCGTTGTTCCGGGCGTCAGGGCGAGGATGAAGGTCCTGCAGAGGAAAATGGGCGGGAAAGGCGGGATCGTCGCAGAGGGCAGGGATATAGGCACCGTTGTATTCCCTTCTGCTGACAGGAAATTTTTCCTGGTTGCTTCTCCCAAAGAGCGCGCCAGGCGCAGGCACAAAGAGCTGAAGAAAAAAGGTTTCCCGGACAGCTTCGGCAAGGTCTTAAGAGAAACCCTGGAAAGGGACAGGATGGACAGCACAAGGAAGATAGCCCCGCTCAGAAAAGCGGACGACGCGGTCCTGGTAGACACCACAAGGATGAAGATCGCGGAAGTCGCGCGCCGCCTCCTTGAAGCAGTCATGAGCCATGAGTAAAATCAATTATGAATTATGAGTTATGAATTATGAATCAACAGCAAGGAATTAATTTAAAATAATCACCGTAATCATCATTAAAAAAATCACCGTAATCGGTATTATATGATAAGAACCGAGAAGGCGCACATAAGGCGGGTTTCATTTACGATCCTGCATTTTTTCTTAAGGATTATCTGCAGGATATATTTCAATATGGATGTGATCGGCAGTGAAAACATACCACGGAACGAGCCGCTCATATTCGCTGCCAACCATAATAGCAATATGGACCCTGTGCTCATGGGTTTAGCGTACCACCGCGAATTCCGCTACATGGCGAAGAGAGAGCTCTTCAGGAACGTTCTTTTCAGGTGGCTTATAGTTTTTTTCGGCGCCTTTCCGCTCAACCGCGGCACTGTTGACAGGACCGCGATAAGGCTGGCGATATCGTTCCTGGAAAAGGGTGAGCCGGTCCTGTTCTTCCCTGAAGGCACCCGGGGCGACGGCAGCCATATACAGGAAATAAAATCCGGCACCGGGTTTATCATATACATGGCGAAGGTCAGGGTAGTGCCCGCGGTAATAAGGGGCTCTGAAAAGGTAATGCCCAAAGGCTCAAAGATGATCCTGCCCCGCAAAATTACCGTAAGGTTCGGCAGGCCCCCGGAACTTGAAAAATATTTCAAAATGCCCGGATGCAGGCAGACCTACGACCTGATCACCGCGGAGGTCCAGTCAGCCATGCGCTCCCTATTCGCTGAAACTTAAATAATCACCGTAATCATTAGTTAATAATCACCGTAATCATTCATATGAGGATAAAACTAGCAAAAAATATCGGGTTTTGTTTCGGGGTGAAAAGGGCTCTCTCGCTTACTCTTAAGGCGCTTAAGGAGAATCCGGGCAAGACCATTTACACGCTTGGTCCCCTTATACATAACCCCCCGGTGGTAAGGGACCTTCAAAAACGGGGCGTGAAGGTCATAACATCCGCGGCTTACGCGGGCAGGGGCATATTCGTGATCCCGTCCCACGGGCTTGCGCCCGCGGTTGTCGGAGCGGCCCGTAAAAGGGGCGCGAAAATTTTAGACGCGACCTGCCCTTACGTGCTGAGGAGCCAGAAGATAGCGTCCGGGCTCGCGGCGGACAATTACCACGTCATTATCGTCGGGGAAAAGTTCCACCCGGAAATAAAGGGAATAATCGGCAGGATCGGCAGGGCCGGCACGGTGGTGAACCGTGCCGCGGACCTTCGCAGATCCCTGCCTTACAGGAAAAAGATCGGAGTGATCGCCCAGACAACGGAGTCGCTGTCCAGGTTCAGGGACATAGTGGCGGTCCTGCTCGGGAAGAGCTCCGAACTCAAAGTCTGCAATACCCTATGCGTTCACACCCTGGACCGCCAGAAGGAAGCTGTGGATCTGGCGGGAAAGGTGTGCGCGATGATAGTAGTGGGCGGGCGCAACAGCGCCAATACACGCCGCCTGTTCGAACTCTGCAGGAAAAAGGTCCCTGCTTTCCACATAGAGTCGGCAGGCGAGCTTGGGCGCGGTACAAGGGTCCTCAGCGCTTTAAGGAAAGTCCTTAAGCGCGGGGACAGGGGTTGCGGTCCGCATCAACGGTCAGGGGTTGGCGTTGTTTCGGGAACTTCTACGCCGGACGTCTCGATAAGGGAGCTGGTGGAGAAGATCCGTGACCCGCGTTGCCGGCGGCAGCACTGCGAGGGATGCGCGTAATTTTGTCGGCAGGCTTTTTGGAATGCGGGCACGGAAACGGCCTTACGGCCAGGGAGGTTTAGAAGACAGGTAAATGGAAAAGATGGAAGACATGAAGAGGGAGTACGAGGAGACTCTGGGAAGGGTCAAGACAATCAAAGAAGGCAGCATCATAATGGGCAAGGTTGTCTATGTGGATACCAAGGAAGTGATCGTGGACGTCGGTTTCAAGTCAGAGGGCGTCCTTCCCTTGGCGGAGTTCAGAAGGAAAGGAAGGAAGGGCGCGGCTGCCGTAAAGCCGGGCGACGAGATCGAGGTGCTTTTTCTGAACAGGGAGGACGAAGCCGGAAGGCTTCTGCTCTCCCACGAAAAAGCCCTTATAATACAGGGCTGGAAGAAGATCCAGGATGCTTATCAGGCTAAGAGCGTTATCGAGGGAAAGATCATTTCCGAGAGGAAGACGAATGACGGCAAGGTGGCGGGTTTCACGGTCGAGGTGGACGCCATCAGGGGTTTCCTTCCTTTTTCCGCGGTTGACATCGATAAGGTTACCAACACCCGGGAATACATAGGTAAGATCTTAGAGCTCAAGGTTTTGGAGATCGACCAGAAAACGCACAACGTTGTGTTTTCCCGCAGGGTGCTGCTTGAGGAGCGTAAGGAAAAGCAGAAGGAAAGGCTTTTCATGTCGCTGAGGGTCGGCGAGATATGCGAGGGCACGGTCAAGACCCTTGCGCCGTTTGGTGCATTTGTGGATATAGGCGGCATAGACGGCCTGGTCCGGCTTAACGATCTCAGCTGGGGCAGGAAAAAACCCGAGGAAGTCGTGACGGTCGGTCAGAAGGTCAAGACGATCGTCCTGGATTTCGACAAGGGGACCGGGAAGATAGCGCTGGGCCTGAAACAGCTGAAGCCCGACCCGTGGGAAGGCATTGCCGGCAAGTACGCTGTCGGCCAGAAGATCAAGGGCAAGGTCGTGAAGATCGCCCCGTTCGGCGCATTCGTGGAGCTTGAGGAAGGCATCGAGGGGCTTGCAAGGCTGGAAGATCTCACGTGGGACCGCGCGGCGAAATCTCCCTCGGAAATATTCAAAGAAGGGGATACCGTTGAGTTCCAGGTGCTCACCCTGAACAAGGAAGAGAGAAAGCTGGGCCTGGGCCTGAAGCAGATACTGCCTGATCCCTGGGTGATAGCGAGCGAAAAATACCCTCCGGGCACGAAAGTGAAAGGCAGGGTGGTGAAACTTACCTCGTACGGCGCGTTCGTCAAGATAGACAACGGAGTTGATGGGCTTTTGAGGATAAAGGACATTTCCTGGACAAAGAAACTGAAGCATCCGTCCGAGCTGCTCATAAAAGGCAAGGACATAGATGCTGTCGTGCTGCGGGTGGACAGGGAAACGAAGAAAATAGCGCTGGGCATGAAACAGCTGGAGCATTCCCCGTGGGACGATTTCCGGAGGGGGATGCACGTTAAGGGCAAGGTCACCAAAATAGACACTTACGGGGTTGTAGTCCAGCTGGACGCTGAAGCGGAGATAGATGGGTTTATCCATGTTTCCGAGCTGAGCACGAAATTCATCGAAAAACCTTCCGACGTTGTTTCTCTGGGCCAGGAACTTGATGTTAAGGTTATCGGGGTCAGCCCCAAGGACAAGAAAGTGGAACTCAGCCTGAAAGGATTCACGGTTGACCAGGAAAAGGCCGAGGTTAGCACTTTCATAAACACCCAGGAAAAAGATACGTTTACCCTCGGCGACATCCTGAAAATGCAGAAGGAAAAGAAAGGCAATAAATGAAAAAGGTGGTGCAGTTCGGCGCAGGCAACATAGGCCGCGGTTTCATGGGCCAGCTGTTCTTTGAGTCCGGGTACGAGACTGTGTTTGTGGATGTCAAAGAGGAAGTGCTGTCCCTGCTCAACGAAAAGCGGCAGTACGCGCTGAGGATAGTCGGGAACAAGCCGCAGGAAATAACGGTTAAAAACGTCCGCGCAGTGAATTCAAAGGATGCCGCGGCCGTGGCCGCGGAGATCGCCTCGGCTGACCTTCTTGCCACCGCTGTAGGCGCAGGCGTCCTGAAATTCATAGCCCCGCTTATCGCGAAAGGCTTTGAAAAAAGGCTCGCGGAAGGGAACAAGGTTCCCCTCAATATAATAATCTGCGAGAACCTGATGGATGTCAGGAAGATCTTTAAAGATATGGTCTTTAACGATCTTTCAGACCAGGGCAGGAAAGAAGTTGAGGCGAAGCTTGGTTTCGTGGAAGCGGTTGTGAGCCGCATGGTGCCTGTTATCCCGGAAGAACTTTCCCGCAAGGATCCTTTGCTTGTTCTCGCGGAAGCGTACAAGGAACTGCCTGTTGACAGGCCCGGGTTCAGGGGCGAGATCCCCAAAATAACCGGCGTGATACCCATAGACAATTTCCACGCGTATGAGGAAAGGAAGCTTTTCACGCACAACGCGGGCCACGCGATATCCGCTTACCTCGGCTACAAAAAAGGATACACGTATATCTACGAGGCTGTGAAGGACAAAGAGATACGCGGGATCGTGCTGGGAGCTGTAATGGACGAATCGGGCAAGGCGCTCATAAAGAAGCACGGGTTCGCGCCGGCGGATTACCAGGCTCACGTTAACGATCTGCTGGAAAGGTTTGCAAACGTTTCCCTGGGCGATACGGTCGCGAGGGTAGGCAAGGACCCTGTAAGGAAGCTGAAGCCCACGGACAGGCTTATCGGCGGGGCTAAACTCGCGCTCGAATATGGGTTGAAACCCATTAATTTCGTGAAAGGCATAAAGGCAGCGCTTTCTTACGACAACCCGGATGATAAGGATGCGCAGAGCCTGCAGGCTCTGCTTAAAACAAAGGGAGTTGACGCGGTCCTGCAGGATATCTGCGGCCTCACCCCCGGCGAAGAACTATACAACTTAATTATGAATTATGAGTTATGAGTTATGAGTCAACTGCATGGAGTTTATTTAAAATTCCACCTGCATTTTTTAATTAAAATAATTCCTTCATTCATAATTCATAACTCATAATTGTCATTAACACTTACTCGGGAGGCTTAAATGAAGTTCTTCATCGACACGGCGGACGTGAACGAGATCAGGGAAGCGGCTGAGCTGGGCGTGATAGACGGTGTCACAACGAACCCCTCGCTCATTTCAAAGACAGGGAAGAAGTTCCTGGACGTGATAAAGGAGATCACCACGATAGTGGACGGCCCCATAAGCGCTGAAGCGGTCAGTTTAAAGAAGGACGAGATCATCGCCGAGGCAAGGGAGCTTGTAAAGATCCACAGGAACATAGTCGTGAAGGTCCCTTTCATCCCCGAGGGAATGAAGGCGGTCAAGGTTCTCAGCAAGGAAGGCATAAAGACCAACGTCACGCTTGTTTTCAGCCCCAACCAGGCACTCATCGCGGCCAAGGTCGGCGCCAGTTACGTCAGCCCGTTCATCGGCAGGCTTGATGACATAAGCCACGTAGGCATGGACCTGGTCAGGCAGATAGTAACGATCTACAGGAACTACGGGTACAAAACCGAGATAATAGTCGCAAGCGTCCGCAATCCCGTGCACGTGCTGGAAGCCGCGCTTGCCGGCGCGCACGTCATAACGATCCCGTTCAGCGTGGTACAGGGCCTGTTCAAGCACCCGCTTACGGACGCGGGCGTGAAAAAATTCCTTGAGGACTGGGAAAAAGTCCCGAAATAAATACTTTCCACTGAAGTTTTTTAACCACGAATTAACACTAATTTCCACGAATTAAACCTGATAATTTTATTACACAAACACTATATTGTAATTAGTGATAATTCGTGAAAATTCGTGGTTAAAATTAGGTGGTAAAGTGGAAATCATTGGAGGGTGTATGAGAGCCGCTGTGCTGGAAAAGATCGAGGATTTTCAGATCAAGGATGTGCCGGACCCCAGGCCGGGCCCGGAGGAGCTGGTCATAAAGATAGGGGCGTGCGCTGTGTGCGGGACCGACATAAAGGTCTTTCATTCCGGGCACAAGCACATAGTTTTCCCCAGGGTTACGGGTCATGAGCTTTCAGGCGAAATAATTGAGGTTGGGAAGAACGTGTCCGCGTTCAGGAAAGGCCAGAGGGTAGCGATCGCCCCGGCTGTCCCGTGCGGGGAGTGCTATTACTGCCGCAGAGGTTTTCAGGGAATGTGCGATGACCTTACGGCAATAGGCTACCATTATGACGGCGGTTTCGCGCAGTATATGCGCGTGCCTGAGCGCGCGGTCAGGAACGGGTGCGTTAACGTTCTGCCGGACAACCTTTCCTATGAGGAAGCCGCGATCGCGGAGCCGCTTGCCTGCGTTATCAACGGCCAGGAGCTCTCGCCCGTGAAGCTGGGCGACATAGTTGTTGTCATCGGCTCGGGTCCCATAGGAAGTTTCCACCTTGAGCTCGCAAGGTCAAAAGGGGCGAGCAAGACAATTCTTTCCGAGGCAGCGCAGGAACGGCTGGACGCGGCGAAAGTGCTTGGCACGGCTGACATCTACGTGAATCCCGCTTCCGAGGACCTTGTAAAGCGCGTTATGGACGAAAGCAGCGGCAGGGGAGCTGATGTGGTCATTGTTGCCTGTTCTGTGGGTAAAGCCCAGGAACAGAGCCTGCAGCTCGTGGCGAAACGCGGCAGGATCAATTTCTTCGGAGGTCTGCCGAAGGACAAGCCGTTCATCAATTTTGACTCAAACCAGATACATTACAAAGAATTTTCCGTAGTCGGCACGCACGGCTCCGCGCCCAGGCACAACCAGACAGCGCTCAGCCTTATAAGCGAGGGAAAGATAAAGGCGAAGAAATACATCACCAAGATCCTTCCGCTGGACAAGATCCTGGAAGGCATAATGACCGTCGAAAAAGCCCAGGGGTTCAAAACGATCATTAAACCTTAAATACAGTCATTAGTCATTTGTCATTAGTCATTTGTTTAAAAGCGTGTCAACGCAGCAGCAAGGTTTTTTTATTGTGTAGGGCAAACCTTTTCGTAGATCCGCCAATCTTGATGGAGGAAGGTTTGCGTGTTTTGGGAGCAGGAGGTAAATTTATTATCGCTGTAATCGGGCAGTTTATCGCTGAAATCATATTTTAAGGAGAAAGGAGAAACGCATGGAAGAAGTGAACGTGAAGAAGGAAGAGGCTGCGAAGCTTCTGAGGCAGATGTACCAGATAAGGTTCTTCGAGGACAAGATAATGGAGCTGCTGGGGCAGAATGTGATAGACGGCGGCTCCCACCTGTACGCGGGCGAGGAGGCTGTTGCCGTAGGTTCCTGCGCGGGGATACGGCCGGATGACTGGATAGCCAGCACCCATAGGGGCCACGGCCACGCCATAGCGAAGGGCGGCGTGATATCAGAGCTCATGGCCGAGATCTTCGGTAAGGTCACAGGCTGCTGCAAGGGTAAGGGCGGTTCCCTGCACCTATGCGACCCGGCCACGCGCAACCTCGGGGCGACCGGGATAGTCGGGGCTAACATACCAGTGGCGGTAGGAGCGGCGCTCGCGCTCAAGAAAGACAAGAGCGAGAACGTTGTGCTCTGTTATTTCGGGGACGGCGCGATAAACCAGGGCGTGTTCCACGAGTCAATGAACATGGCGGCGGTGTGGAAGCTACCGGTCTTATTTATATGCGAGAACAACCTTTACGGGATGTCCGGCGCCGTAAACAGGGTCACCACGACCAACGATCTTTACACGAGGAGCAGCGCCTACGGGGTTCCCGGGGAAGCGGTTGACGGGATGGACGTGCTCGCCGTGAAAGAGATAGTGATGAAATACGCCGAAAAGGCGCGCAAGGGAGAAGGTCCTTCTCTTATAGAGTGCAAAACGTACCGCTATTACGGCCATTCGCGCTCGGATCCCAGGGCTTACAGGACCAAGGACGAGGAAAAGGAATGGCAGGCTAAAGACCCTATACTGAAATTCAGAAGTAAAGTAATTCTTGCCGGAATAATTTCCGAAGCCGTGTGCGATGATATACGGGCTGAGGTGAAACAGGAGATAGAGGACGCGGTAAGGTTCGCGATGAACTCGCCCTGGCCCAAGCCCGAGGAAGTCACCGAAGATCTGTTTGCTTAAAATAAAATTTCCACGAAATACGAAAACAGGATTCAGCCACTGAGGTCTTTTAACCACGAATTAACACTAATTTCCACGAATAGAACCTGATCGTTTTTTACACAAACATTATATTGTAATTAGTGATAATTCGTGAGAATTCGTGGTTAAAATCAAGGGGTAAAAGTTTTTCGTGTCTTCGTGGTAGAAGTATTGGAGGCTAAATGCGCGAGATAGCTTACTGGCAGGCGTTGAACGAGGCGTTGCAGGAGGAAATGGAGAGGGACCCGAACGTGTTCCTGCTCGGGGAGGACATAGGAGTGTACGGAGGCGCGTACGGCGTCACAAGGGGCCTGCTTGAAAAATACGGGCCTGAAAGGGTCATGGACACCGCGATCTCGGAATCCGCTATCACGGGCGCCGCGATCGGCGCCGCGATGATGGGAAAACGGCCTGTCGCGGAAATAATGTACGTTGATTTCATGGGCCAGGCAATGGACCAGCTGTGCAACCAGGCCGCGAAGATAAGGTACATGTTCGGCGGGAAATTCAAGGCTCCGATGGTAATGCGCACCGAAGGCGGTGCAGGCAGGACGCTTGGCGCCCACCATTCGCAGAGCCTGGAGCACTGGTTCACAGGCATCCCGGGCCTGAAAGTGGTCATGCCTTCTACGCCCGCGGACGCGAAAGGCCTGCTCAAGGCGAGCATCCGGGACGATAACCCCGTCGTGTTCATAGAGCACAAGATGCTTTACAAGGAGAAAGGCCCTGTCCCTGACGGGGACCATGTTGTGCCGCTGGGAGTCGCGGACGTGAAAAGGCAGGGGAAGGACGTTACCGTTGTTTCGTATTCCCGGACGGTGCTTGTCGCGCTTGAAGCCGCGAAAATCCTTGAAGCTGAGGGGATAGACGTTGAGGTCATCGACGTCAGGACCCTTGCCCCGCTTGACATAAAGACTATCGTGGATTCCGTGAAAAAAACAAACCGCGCGGTCGTCGCCCACGAGGCGTGCAAGACAGGCGGGTTCGGCGGCGAGATAGGGATGCAGATAATCGAGAACGCGTTCGATTACCTTGACGGCCCGGTTAAAAGGGTGGCAGCGATCGACGTTCCCATACCGAAAAGCCCGGTGCTCGAGCAGTACGTTATACCCACGAAAGACAGCATTATCAAGGCAGTGAAAGAAGCGCTGGCATAAAAAATATAAATATATCTCAAAACTCAAAGCGCAAAGGTCAAAGGTCAAAGCTGAAATTCCATAGATTTGCGATTTGCGATTTGACCTTTGAGTTTTGACCTAATTTTTGGAGGGAAACATGGTTACCGAAATAAAGCTGCCCAAGCTGGGCGAAACAATGGAAGAGGGAACGATCTCCAAATGGCGTAAGAAAGAAGGCGAGAAGGTCGAGAAAGGGGAGATACTTTTTGAGGTCATGACAGACAAGGCGAACTTCGAGGTCGAAGCGCCTGAAAGCGG
Source organism: Candidatus Desantisbacteria bacterium CG1_02_49_89 (assembly GCA_001871075.1). Taxonomy (GTDB): domain Bacteria; phylum Desantisbacteria; class UBA1551; order UBA1551; family UBA1551; genus UBA1551. Next base: position 31,084 of record MNUP01000128.1, on the reverse strand, counting down.
CATAATAAGGAAACTGCTTGTCAAGGAGGAGGATGTGGTGCAGGTGACGAAGACCATAGGTTACATCGCCTCCTCGATGGATGAATCTATTCCGGATGCATCAGTTCCTGATGCACCCATTCCGGCCGCTCCTGCCCCGGTACCTTCGGCGGCTACGCCTTCGACACCTTCGGCTCCGCCTTCGGCAGGTGACAGGATCAAGGCATCACCTCTTGCCAGGCGGCTTGCTGAGGAAAAAGGCATAAATCTATTGAATATAAAAGGCACAGGTCCGGGCGGAAGGATAGAAAAGGAAGACGTGCTTGCCGCAGGTGTCGCAGGTGCCGCGGGCGCAGGCCCTGTAGCGGCCCCGATGTTACATCGGGACAAGATCAAAGAGGAAGTTTCTGGTCCCGAAGGCGCTGTCACGATACCTGCCACAGGCATACGCAAGATAATCGCTGAGAGGATGCTGCAGTCCAAGCTCACGGTCCCGCATTTCTACCTGACCGTTGAGGTGGATATGACCGTTGCCAGCGAGATAAGGGAGCAGATGAAAAAGGAAAAGCAGTTTTTTTCGCATAACGACCTGATAATCAAGGCCGCGGCGAACGCTCTGCGCGCGATGCCGGTTGTCAACGGCTCGTTCATTGGCGACAGGATACTTATTAATCCCGCAGTTAATATCGGTATCGCGGTTTCAAGGACCGGGAAGTACAAGGATTCGTCCGGGGCTGAGACAGAGCTTTTCGAGCTCGTGGTCCCTGTGCTGAAGGACGCCGACAAGAAAACCGTCCTGCAGATTGCTCCGGAGTCAAAGGAGCTTATCCAGAAGGCGCGCGACAACAAGCTCAGCCTCGCTGAGCTTTCAGGGGGCACTATAACGCTTTCGAACCTCGGCACCATGGGAGTGGACGTTTTCAACGCGATAATCAACCCGCCCCAGGCAACGATACTGGCGTTCGGCGAGATAAAGAAAAGGCCGGCGGTTGTCAACGACGCGGTTGTAGTGCGCCAGATAGTAAAGCTTAATTTGTCCTGCGACCACAGGATAGTGGACGGCGCCCTTGGCGCCCAGTTCCTGAAAAAGATAAAGGAAACTCTTGAAAACCCGAAATCCATACTTTAAAGTTTACAAAGTTTACATAGTTTACAGAGGGTAGGTTTAGTAGGGCAAACCTTTAGGTTTGCGAGGTTAAGGCAGCTCCATTTTAAATCCGTGTTAATCCGTGCCGGAGAGCCATCGACCCAGTTCTGGTTCGTAGGCCCCAGCGTTATGGTTTCGCAGAAACCCGCAGGGGCTAGTTCGTGGTTAAAACTCTGTGTTCTCTGTTGTTACGGTATTTTTAAATTCATAGTTTAAGAGAGGTGAGTATGAAGCATTTTGTGATTTGTTTTTTGCTGTTCGGTTCAGTGGTTTCTGCGGCGTACGCCGCAAACCCCACCGTGCACGGCCTTCCGCCCCCGGCAAAGCCCCAGAGGGTCAGCGCGGCTGAGGGATTTCCCCCTCTGCCTCTTCCCGTTGTCCCTATGAGGCGCTCAGAGCAGAAACGCCCGCCCCAGCCCCTGGCACTGGCGACCAAGGTAAAATACGGCACAGGCGAGCAGTGGCGCGGCACCATAGCCGATCTCAAACAGCTTCTCGCGTACGCTTCGCCCAGGCTGAACATTTCCTACACGACCAACGAAATGTCTTTGAAGGAATTCTCGTTCGATCCCAAAGTCCTTCCCGTGATGTATTTCACCGGCCACCAGCGCTTCCGTTTCAGCTCGGACGAGATAGAGAAAATGCGCCAGTACCTCGCGAACGGCGGCACTATAATCGGCAACGCCTGCTGCGGCAACGTTATTTTCTCCGCGTCCTTCAAGGACGAGATGCAGAAGATACTTCCTGACAGGCCTATGGTGGTCCTGCCTCCTGACCATCCGATCTACGCCTCCTATTACACCATCGAGAAAGTGAATTACCGCAAGCCGGAACCCGGCCAGTCTGCAGCGGATGCTCCGGCTATCCAGGCAGCTCCCAATTTTGAAGGCATAAACGTGGGTTGCCGCACCGCGGTCATCCTGAGCAAAGCGGATATTTCGGCCGGGTGGGACGAGCTTATAGTCCCCACTGCCGAGTTCCTTATCGAGCCGGATGACGCGCTGAAACTCGGAACAAACCTTATGGCGTACTGCCTCGCGTTCCACCAGGCAGCCCAGCAGTATACCAAAACCCCTGTTTACGAGGACGTTGAAAGGGAAAAGGGCGGCGAGTTCATTTTCGCGCAGGTAATGCACGGCGGTGACTGGGACCCCCACGCCGGGGCCGTTTCCAGGTTCATCCAGAAAATGAAGGAAAGTACTTCAAGCGACGCGAAACTGCGCCGCGTGAAGGTTGACCTTGCCAGCGCGGACCTTTTCTCGTACCCGTTCCTTTACATGACCGGCCATTACGATTTCAAGTTCACCTCCCAGGAGATCTCCAACCTTGCCAGTTACCTGAAAAAAGGCGGTTTCCTGTTCGCCAATGCCTGCTGCGGCAGCGCGGATTTTGACATCGCTTTCAAGCGGGAGATGAAAAGGGTGCTTCCCGGCTTTGAAATGAAAGCCCTTGGAACGTCCCATTCGATATTCGATTCATTCTACACGATACAAAAGGTCGCCTACACCCAGAAAGTCGAGCTTGCCAGTCCCGGTTTTTCGTCCCCGTATCTGGAAGGCATAGACATAGAGGGCGGCACGGCGGTTGTTTACAGCCCTTACGGCCTTGTGTGGGACGAGCAGGTCCGGCCTTACAGCCTCGCGGTCATGCCCGAAGACAGCCTCAGGCTCGGCATCAACACCGTGGTTTTTGCCCTTTCCCATTAATTTAAATGCAGTCATTAGTCATTTGTCATTAGTCATTTGTTTAAAAGCGTATTAAAGTGTCAACGCAACAGCAAGGATTTTTATCGTAACTCAGGGCTTCAGCCCTGATATTTCGTAGGGCAAACCTTTAGGTTTGCGTATTTTGATTTTCGGAGTAGGGGCTTTAGCCCCGTTGTTTTATGAGTAGTAGTTTTTAACAAATTACAAATGACCAATGGCCAATGGCCGATGAATAAACCATGGAAAGCGTTAAGTTATACGAGACAAATCTTACCTTGCCCGCATACAAGATGCGGGAGGATTATAAAGAACCCGCCTTTTGCGGCCACGGACTGAACAACCGCAGTGTATATCCCTATACCTACCAGGGAAACCTTACAAGAATAAAAGCAACAAAAACATTCAGGGCATTAATTATTGAAAACAAATATTTGAAAATAACCATGCTGCCGCAGCTTGGGGGTAGGATCTACTCGGTTTTCGACAAAAAGAAGAACGAGGAGATGTTCTACAACCCAGGCGCCATAAAGCCCGCCCTTATCGCCATACGCGGCGCCTGGATATGCGGGGGAGTGGAGTTCAACTCCGCGATCATCGGCCATTCGGTCACAACTATGTCCCCTCTTAACTGCCTGCGCGTTGAAAAGTCCGCGGCCGGCGCCAGCGTTACGGTTGGCGACATAGAGCGCAACTTCCGCACAGAATGGCAGGCGAAAATAACCCTGCGTCCCAATAAGCCGTTCTTTGAAACAGAGATAAAGATAAACAATCCCACCCCTTTTCCCGCGCCAAGCTATTTCTGGACCAACACCGCTCTTCCGTGCAACGATTACGTCCAGATCTTTTATCCCGCGAAAAAAATACGTATAGGCTGGGCAGGCAAAATAGATTTTCCCTTTAACCACGGCATTGACATGAGCTGGATACGGAACTACATCCACCCGTCTGATACCTACGCCCTGGGCATAGAGAAGGACTGGTTCGCGGTTTACGACCACCAGCGCGAAGCCGGGGTCGTGAACGTCGCTGACCGCAGGAAATGCAGGGGCAGGAAGATCTTCACCTGGGGCAGGTCGGATGACAATAACACCTGGAAGGACCGGCTCAGCGAAGACCACACCCTTTACATCGAGATGCAGAGCGGCATGTTTGAGACCCAGCACGAAACCGGGCTTATCCGGCCCGGGCAGACGATCTCCTGGAAGGAAAAGTGGTACCCGTTCTGGGGCGCTCCAAAACCCATTGTAAGGGAAATGCAGAATTATTATATTAAAGCAATGAAGCGCGCCAGGAAAAAGAAGAAAATGCCTGCGCCGAAGCCTCCTGCCCGGAAGAAAATAGACCTGTTTGAGGAAGGCGTGAAGGATTACAGGCTTGGTTGTGACGGGGATGCCGAGGCGAAATTCAGGAAAGCGTTGAGGAAGGACCCCAAGAATCCGGCGCAGCTCCTGCTGTGGCTTGGTATTATATATCTTAAGCAGGGGCTGTTTAAAAAAGCCAAAAATATGTTTAAAGCTTGTCTTCAGAAAGATAGAAGTAATAAAGAGGCAAAGCATTATCTGTGTCAGATCAGTGTCAAAAAAGTCTCTAAAGGTCGTTTTCTTTGGAACGACCCGAAAGATCTCTGTGCTCCGGGCATCGATCCCTCTGCCGAGCTCTATCTTGAGCTCGCTTCAAGGCGCCTGAACGCGAAAGAATACAGCATGGCGCGGTATCTCCTGCTTGAATATGTGATGAAATGCGGGACAAAAATAGGCGTTAACCCGATGGCGTATTATTACCTCGGATCTATAACCGACAACAAAGACGCCGCTCTTGTTTATTATGAACTGGCTGAGAAAATGAAATCTGATTTCGTATTCCCGCACAGGACAGAAGAGATAGAGATCCTCAGGAAAGCCTGCAAAACCGCAGGCCCGAAATGCCGCATGGCGCGTTATTATCTGGGCAGCCTTCTTTATTCTAAGGGCAGGCCTGAAGAAGCACTAAAAGAATGGAAGACATCGGAGAAACTGGGAAACAATGATCCCGTGCTTTTACGCAACATCGGTTACGCGCTGTGGAGATGGAAGGGGAACAAGAGCGAAGCCAAAAGATATTATCGCAGGGCTCTTTCCCTCGGCGGCGGAACGGGGCTTCAGACGTTCGATGAGTTTGACGACCTTTGCAGGACGACAAAGGATCGAAAGGTTGCTCTGAAGATCCTGAACAGCGTGCCCATCGCCCTGAAGAACAACGAATTCATAAGAAAACGGCTTGCCAGGTGGTATCTGAAGAAAGACCCGGATAAAGCCATAGAATTGCTGAACGAAAAGACATTCTATTTCCCGTCCGAAGGCGAGCGGACAGTTGCGAATCTGCTTCAGCGCGCCTACTTTAATAAACTGAAGTCCACAGTCCACGGTCCATAGTCCACAGCCTACTAAGAAGTTTATAAAGTTTACATAGTTTACAAGTTTACAAAGTTTGTAATTCGTGGAAATTCGTGTTAATTCGTGGTTGCAAAGCAGTCTTTTGTCATTAATCATTCGTCATTAGTTTAAAGCCAAAAATTTATCCGTGAACATCCGTGGCTGACCGAAGGTTTCGTGTTTTCGTGGTCAAAATGCAGTTTATAAAGTTAACGCAGTTTATATAGTTGAGTGTGGCAACTAACAGCAATTCAAAATATCTTCCGACGGTAATATATTAATTGCTATTGTGTTCAAATATGTGTATGAAAAGTTCTCGTCGGAGAGGCTATGGGGGTAAGTGGCAACTAATACTTCAGATTTACCCCCAAAAACAGCCTAAAAGAGCCTTAAAATGGGGGTAAATTGAATGTTTTGCTATGGTTTTCCCCTCGGTATATGAATTAGTTGCCAGGCTCTAGTTAATAATTCGTGGAAATTCGTGTTAATTCGTGGTTAAAGGGCAGTCATTAGTCATTTGTCATTAGTTTAAAGCCAAAGATCAATAAGGTAGTCTCCCGCCTCATCGGCGGGTCGCCGTAGGGGCGACCGTGCCTCCGTGGTCAAAAGACAGTTTATAAAGTTTACATAGTTTACGTAGTTTACAAAGCAACTCAGTGAACTCAGTGGTACTCAGTGGCTATTCTAGTTTTCGGGAGCTTCTATGATCGGTAATGCCTTTATTATTCTGGTTGCGGCGGCAAGCTTGCTTTCCAACGGTAGTTTTGAGGACGGCAAGGATTCTCCCGCATTCTGGCATGTCAATACCATAGGCGACGTGAAGGGGAAGGTGCAATGGGGTAAGAATGTTGTATTTGACAGCAAGATATCAAAGAGCGGCCGTAGCTTAAAATTCCTGATGAACGAGAAGGCCGCGGAATTCGAATCAATAGCCTCCATCGAAGGTTTCGGTTTTGAGTCCGACCTCATACCCGTGCAGTTCGGCAAAAAATACATTGTTTCAGCTGACGTGCGCGCCGAGGGCAAGACCAAGGGCAGGATCCCATACGTCCTTGTTTTCGTAAAAGGCTACAAAGACGACCCTGAAAAAGGGAAGCTGTTGGTGTTCCAGTTCCAGATTGACTGCGAGTTTAAGAAAGAGGAAGAGGGAGAGTGGAAGCACTTTGAAACCGATTTTCCCATACCCAAGGAGAGCATAAAAGAGGCGCGGGTCATTCTGTACGGCTGCTATCCTGCCGGCATCGTCTGGTTCGACAATATTTCCTTAGAAATTAAATAATAAATATAATTATGAATTATGATTTATGAATTATGAATCAACAGCAAGGATTTTTATTTCAATTCAGGGCAAAAGCCCTGATTCCTTCACTCATAATTCATAATTCATAACTCATAATTGATTTTCGGAGGTTAAATGGTTGACAGCGAGGCAAAGATCGTCGAGGAAGTAAAGCAGGCGAAAGAGAAAATGCTGAAGGAGATCTCAAAGGTCATCATCGGCCAGAAAGAGGTTGTTGAGGAGATGCTCATAGGGCTTTTTTCGCGCGGCCACTGCCTTGTTGTCGGGGTGCCCGGGCTTGCCAAAACCCTGCTGGTGCGCACCATAGCGCGGGTGATGAACCTGAAGTTCAACCGCATACAGTTCACTCCTGACCTGATGCCGTCAGACATAACCGGCACAGAGGTCATCGAGGAGGACCGCTCAACCGGAAAGCGCAGTTACCGTTTCATACAGGGCCCGGTTTTCGCCAACGTGCTCCTGGCTGACGAAATAAACAGGACCCCGCCGAAAACCCAGGCAGCGCTTCTTGAGGCTATGCAGGAATACCGCGTCACTGTCGGCGGCGTCACGTACCCGATCCAGGAGCCGTTCTTCGTGCTCGCGACCCAGAACCCCATTGAGCAGGAAGGCACCTATCCTCTGCCTGAAGCCCAGCTGGACAGGTTCATGTTCAACATAAAAATTGATTACCCGTCTGAAGCAGACGAGAGGAAGATAATAACCGCTACCACAAGCGAGGACGTGACCGAGCTGGACGTTGTCATGAAAGGGGAGGAGATATTGCGCATGCAGAAACTCGTGCGCAAGCTTCCCGTTTCAGAGCACGTTGTCAACTATACTCTTGCGATAACCCGTTCAACCCGGCCCAACCAGCCGGACTGCCCTGATTTCGTGAAAAAGTGGGTAAGCTGGGGAGCCGGCCCAAGGGCGGCGCAGTGCCTTGTTATCGGGGCGAAAGCCCGCGCGATCATGGAGGGAAGGTGCAATATCAGCTGCAAGGACGTCCAGGCAGTCGCCCACTCGGCCCTGCGGCACCGCATCATAGCGAACTTCAACGCCGAGGCGGACGGCATCACCTCTGATTCCATCATCGACAAACTTTTAGAAACAATAAAGGAACCTGAATATAAATAGCGTGTCAACGTGTCAACGCAAATGCATAAGGAATTTATTTAAAACTTTGAGATTTTATTTATTAAATCCTTGTAGTTACTCTGACACGTTGATACGCTGATACGTTGATACGTTTTTAAGGAGTTACCTTGCCCGCTTCCCGTTATCTTGACCCAAATATCATCAGCAAGTTCACAAACCTTTCCTTCCTGCCCCGCGGGGCGGTGGAAGGCACTGTCACGGGCCTGCACCGCAGCCCTTACAAGGGCTCCAGCGTTGAGTTCAGCGAGCACCGTGCCTACACCTGGGGTGATGAGATACGCCGCATTGACTGGAAGGTCTTTGCCCGGTCAGACCGCTACTACATCAAGCAGTATGAGGAAGAAACAAACCTTAAGGCCTATATCTTGCTGGACCGCAGCTCGTCCATGGGCTACACCTCAAACGGGCAGACCAAGCTTGAATACGGCTGTTACCTTTCCGCGCTTCTTTCCTACGTTCTTATAAAACAGCAGGATGCCGTCGGTCTTGCCCCTTTCTCCTCTTCCCTGGACAGGATCATTCCTCCGCGCAGCACCCCGGGCCATCTGCAGGTCATACTGAACTCTTTGCAGGACCTGCGGTCTTCCGGTAAAAGCTCCATCGCGAAACCCTGCCACGACCTGGCGAACATAATAAAAAGGCGCGCCCTTATAATACTTATTTCAGACCTGCTTGACAATGAGGACGAAGTGCTGTCAGCCCTGAAACACTTCAGGCACAACAAGCACGAGTGCATTATTTTCCACGTGCTGGACAAAATGGAGCTGGATTTTTCCTTTTCCGAGTCCCTGACCCTTCAGGACCTGGAATCCGGGGACAAAATGTTCCTCTATCCCCGGGCGCTGCGCGACGAATACTGCAGGCGCGTGAAAGATTTTGTCGAACACTATAAAAAAGTCTGTTCCGAGAGCCAGATAGATTACGTTCCAATTAACACCTCCGTCCCGTACGACCGCGTCCTTGCCGCGTACCTGACCCAGAAACAGGCGAAATAAAAAAGGGGACGGGTTCATTTATTTAACTATAAAGAGGCAAAAAGATAATGCCAAGATATGCCAGGCGTGCTCTTGCGAATGTAACATATCATATTATTCATAGAGGCAATAATAAACAAGTCATATTTTTTTGCGATGACGATTTTCAATATTTCTTAAGGTTGATAAAAATCGCGAAAACAGAATATGAAATGAATTTATATTCATATGTTCTGATGAATAACCACGTTCATTTTTTACTTGAACCGCTAGTCAAAGAGCATCTTGCTAAATTTATTAAATCCATTGCTCAGAAATATGCTCAGTATGTGAATAAAAAATATAAACGTACCGGTACGCTTTGGGAGGGGAGATTCAGGAGCTCCCCGGTTTCCATGGATAATTATCTGCTTGCTTGTTCCAGATACATAGAAATGAATCCGGCAAGAGCGGGGATCACGCGGTTGCCCGGAGATTATAAATGGAGTAGCTATAATGGCAAGATCGGTTTTAAAGCAGATCCGCTTCTTGATTTTGATTCCTGGTTTTTATCTTTGGGTAGCAATGAAGATGAAAGGCAAAAAAAATATGAGAAATGGTTTAAAGAAAGCATACCTGATTTTGAATGGAAACTTATTACAGAGTCAGTAAATAAGGGAGTAGCCTTTGGGAATGATGTATTCAAAGAAAAGATAGAAAATATTTTAGGCAGAAAAATGCAGATAAGAAGAAGAGGCAGGCCGTTCAAAGAGGAAAATAAATGAACCCGTCCCCTTTTTTCATTTGCAATTTAAAATAAGGAGTTTTTAGTGGGTCTCTCTTTCCTCACTCCCTGGTTACTCTTCGGCCTTTCCGCAGTCTCCATCCCCATCATCCTGCACTTTATCGGCAGGCGCAGGAAGAAAACCGTCTTTTTTCCGAGTTTAAAGTTCCTCATTGAGATGCAGAAAAAAACCGTGCGCAGGGTCTAGATATTCCAGCTTATCCTGCTCATTGTCCGCATTGCCTGCCTGGCGATACTCGCAATACTCCTTGCCCGTCCTGTTATGAAATACGCGGGCAGGCTTTTTTCCAATCCGGGTGCCAGCACAGACGCGGTTTTCGTGCTTGACAACACGGTAAGCATGGATTATTCTGAGGAAGGCGCTACGCGCTTTGAAAAAGCAAAGGAAATAGCGGCAAAGATCCTGGGCGGGATATCGGACGGCGGCGCGGCGCTTGTGCTGCTGGATGACGACAGCCAGCCAAATCCTTCAGCCCTTAACTACAGCCTTGCTTCAGTGCGCGACGGCATTAAGGCCGCGGGTATTTCCAGGAAGGGCGGAGACCTTAATCCCGCGCTGTCCAGGGCGTTCCAGCTTCTCAATCCCGCTCCCGAGCTTAACAAAGAAATATTTTTCCTGACCGACATGCAGCGCGCTGTCATGGAAGGCCCCGGATCCGTGAGGATAAGCGATAATATGAAGGAAAGGACCAGGCTTAACATTATCAATTTCGGGTCCTACGATTTCATTAACGCGGCTGTGACAGGCGTCAACGTTTTTCCCGGGGTAAGCGTCCGCGGCCAGAAATTCGAGGTCCGCGCCGTGCTTTCCAATTTTTCCTTCGCTGACAGGTCTGTTTCAGCCGCCCTTTACATAAACGGGGTTAAAAAAACAAGCCGCATAGCGCAGGTCGCGGGCAACAGCTCCGCGTCAGTCAGCTTTATGGAAGAATCGCCTGAGCCCGGTGTCCACTCCGGGTTCGTTGAAATAGAGCCGGATTCTCTTGCCGCGGATGACAGGCGGGACTTTGTCATTGAAGTAAGGCAGAAGCTGGACGTTATTTTCGCGCTTAACGACCTTTCAGACGCCTCATTGCGGCAGGCAGTGTTCCTCGCCGCCGCTCTCAACCCCCAGGCAGGCAAAATATCGTCTCCGTTCTCAGTCCAGTTCATCTCGGCGTCCCAGCTGGAAGGGGCTGACCTCAGCAACTGCGCGTCAGTGGTGCTTATGGACGTGAGGCGGATGGCAGACCCGGATCTCCAGCGCCTGTCTTCGTTCGTGAAAGACGGGGGCAGCGCGATCTTCTTCCTGGGTGACAGTATTGATAAGGCGTATTATAATAACGAGCTTGGCGCTTCCGGCGCTTCTTTCTTCCCCGCGGAAGTTGGGGATCTTATTGACGTTTCAAAAGGAAAAGGATTCTCAAGCATCTCCCTTGTGGACTGGAGGCATCCTATTTTCGCCGCTTTCCAGGCTCCGGGCCAGGGTGACCTGGGCTCAGCGCACTTTTTCAAGTTCTGGTCTCTAAGGGCTTCGGCTGATTCAGGCACAGGCATCCTTGCCTCGTTTGACAACTCCTACCCGTTCCTGCTTGAAAAAAGCTTTGGCAGGGGAAAGGTGCTTGCTTTCGCCGGCCTTCCATCCGTGGGATGGAACGATTTTTACGTGAAGCCGGTCTTCGTCGCGTTCGTTCACGAGATCATGCGCTATCTTCTGCCGAGGCAGGGACTGGGATCTGAGGATAATCCTGACCCGGCTGAATCCGACCTTACCCCGGTTTCAAAAGACAAGGTAAATTCTTATTTCAAAGGGCTTTCGCCGGCGATCCTGGATGCCAAGGACCCGCGGCTTCTTGAGGAAATAGCGCTGCGCCGCCAGGGCATATCCCTTCGCGTCCCTCTTGCCTGGCTCCTTTTAGGTTTACTGGTAGCGGAGTCAATACTTTCTAACTGGCTGGTTTCCAGGAGCAGTCAGGAATCTTAGTTTAAAATCGTGTCAACGTGTCAACGTATCCCGCCTACGTAAAGACTTAGCAAACCTAAAACTCTTCTATCCGAAGAAGGTTTGCTAATACTACGGCGGGCAGGCAACGTGTCAATGCAACAACAAGGATTTTTATCGTAGTTTTGGGAGTAGGGGCTTTAGCCCCGTTGTTTTACGACCCTAAAGGGTCTACTCCTAAATGCTCTACTCCAAATTTCGTGCTTTCGTGGTAATTTTCTATGGAAAACTTTAAGGTAGTTATTTCCCGGGTGCCCGTCCTCGCCTTCTGGCTTGTAATAGCTGCGGTCTGTGTTTTTGTTTTCTTTTCCTACCGCCGCCTTGCCCGCGCCGGCACAGGCAGGTTCGCGTATTTCCTGCTTGCCCTCAAGTACCTGGCGGTCTTTTTTATCGTCCTTCTTTTCCTTGACCCCGTGCTTTCCTGGCAGCAGAAAGGAAAGGAAAAAACCGGCTTGTGCGTGCTGGTGGACGGGTCCAGGAGCATGGGTTTCCCGGGTTCTTCCGGGGCTACGCGGGCAGAGAACGCTCTGCAGATCATAAACTCTTCTGAATTCCAGGAGCTCAAAAAGAAATTCAAGGTCCGCTATTTCCAGTTCTCCCAGGGAACCCTTGAGCTTTCAGGCCAGGACCTTTCCCTTATAAAGGCCCCTGAAGGCAGGTACACGGACATAAGCCAGGCGTTCAATTACATCGAGGAAAAATTCGGCAGGGATAAGGTCTCTGCCTGCGTTCTGATAAGCGACGGAGCTTCCAACTATGGTTCTGACCCGGTTTTCGCCGCCCAGAACCTGGGTGTCCCGGTTTTTGCCGTCGGCACAGGAGGCGCAGGCTCTAAAGTCATCGCGCGGAAAGTTTCCATTGCCGGCGTTCAGTTCAACCGCCGTCTTATGGCTGATAACATCGCCCAGATCGAGGTCACTGTTAAGAGCGAGGGTTTCCAGAACCAGAAAGCTGACCTTGAGCTGAAAGACGGGCAAAAAACCGTTTACAAGAAACAGGTCCTGCTCGATATGTCAAAGCCGGTCCAGAATCTGACGATCCAGTGGATACCGCAGGAGATCGGAAGCCGCCAGTTCAAAGTCATCGTTTCCCCTCAGGCAGGGGTTGCGCCTGCTGAGAACGGTTTCTCCGTTTACGTGGCAAGCCCGCACTTAACTCTTCTTTATATAGAAGGCACCCCGCGCTGGGAATTCAAATTCTTAAAAAGGGCGCTTGAGGCTGACCGCAACATAGACCTTACCTGTTTCCTGAGGATGGGCAAGACAAAGTTCCTTCAGGTGGACAGCGCTGCTGACCAGAGGAAAAGGCCTTTCCCCACAACCATAGACGAGCTTTCAAAATACCAGATAGTGATAATAGGGGACGTTGAAAGGAATTTCCTGGGGGATGATTTCCTTGCGAACCTTTCAACCTGCGTTTCCGAGGGCGGGCAGGGAGTTTTGTTCCTTGGCACAAAGGTTTTCGGAAGCGGCACCTTTGAGCGCTCTCCCATAGCCCAGGCATTGCCCATAGTAGCCGGCACTCCCGAATCCTCCTGGATCACCGGGGATTTCTACATCAACCTGACAAAAGAAGGCGCTTTGCACCCGATATTCAATTATCTCGAAGATCCCGAGGCGAACAGGAAATTCTGGTCAACCCTTCCTGTGCTTTCAGGCTGCGTGCCGGCGCGCGCCGTTAAGATCGGCGCGACAGTGCTTGCCGTGAACCCCAATGTTTCGTCCCCGAACATAATTCCGGTGCTTATGGCTGTTCAGAACTTCGGCAAAGGAAAAACCGCTGTGTGGGGAGCTGACACCACCTGGAAGTGGAAGGTAAATCCTTCCCAGTTCAAAGGCCAGGAAGACGCTTACCAGAAATTCTGGGGCCAGGTTTTCAGGTGGCTTGTGCGCAGGGAACCCGGAACTGACGCGAAACCCGAAATCCAGATAAGCCTTGACAAGGACCGGTTCTCATCGGGAGAACCTGTGCGCATTATGATCCAGGCGCCGAAGATCGTTTCCGCCGAAGGCGCGCCGGAGGCTGAGCAGCAGCAAAGCCCGCAGGTCCAGGCAACCCTTACAACCCCTGATAACGAGGACATAAACCTTACGCTTAAGCCTGTTGCCATGGCTGAGCGCGAGTGGTATTCGGATTATTTCCCCGCTTCTCCCGGCTCTTACAAAATATCCGCGAAAGGAAGGGCGGGGAACGTTACTCTTGAGCAGAGAGAAGCGCGTTTCACTGTCACAGAGGAAGATATCGAGATGGCAAGAGAAGGAATGGACGAGTCTATGCTTACCGGTATCGCCGCGGGTTCAGGCGGAAAGTATTACACGCCTGAGACCCTGGCTTCTCTGCCTGCCGAAGCCGCAGGCGGAGGTGCGAGCATTGTTGCGCAGATAGACGTTGAAAAGCGCCTGCATGACATGGTCTATCTGTTCGGTTTTATCGGCGCGATCTCCGCCGAATGGCTCCTTAGGAAGAAGAAAGATTTATTCTGAATCCTTAATCTTCTTCCCCCCCTGAAATGAGTTTATTCCTTATTTTCCTCCCCCTTGACGGGGGAGGAATAAGGTGAGGGTGGATGTGTGGGGGAAGATTGAGATGAGGGTGTTAATGAGGGAGAAGGTTGGGATGAGGGGATAAAAGTGCGTCAGCGTATCTCCGATGGAGTCCGATACTACGTATCGACTCATACGGAGTCATCGGACAGCGTGTCAACGCAACAACACGGAACATTATTGTAATAATTTTGTCATTGCGAGCGGAGCGAAACAATCTGTTTCGTAGGGCAAGCCTTTAGGCTTGCGTTATTTTGTAGCGGTTCCTGCCCGCCAGTCAGTTAGGAGGGCGATTTATCGCGCATTTGTGGATATTAATTTCTATATTCAAATCGCATATATTTATATGCAGAATGCATATGGGAGTCCAAATGACAAAATTGGAATAAATACAACATATAAGTTGTATTTTTACGGATTTTCTTGACAAAATTACTATTTTATGATATTATGATATTAGTAAATTATGAAGGAGGTGCTGAAATGGCAGCAATAGCCAAAATAGCAAGGCATTACCAGGTCGTTATTCCCCGGGAAATAAGAACGAGATCGAACCTGAAAGAAGGGGACCTTATCAGTTTCGAGGAAAGGGACGGGGAGATCATCATGATACCGGTTAATGTGGTCAAAAAGGACCAGGCATATTTCTGGAGCCCTAAATGGCAGAACGAGATCAGGGAGTCGGAGGCGGAGATAAAAAAAGGAAAATATAAGGTTTACCGCGGCAGGGCAGAGTTGAGAAAGGACTTTGAGAAATGATCAGAGAGATCGTTATCCCCCCTTCGAAGCAAAAGAAGATACTGAAATTCCCCCTGGAGATCAGAGAGAAGCTCGACTGGTCACTTGATATGCTTATTAGAGATCCTTCCCATCCTTCCCTGAGGAACAAAAAGATCAGCGGGACGGACAACTTCTGGGAGTTCAGCATCACCATGAATTACAGGGGCGTGTACAGGCAGGAGAAGGACAAAGCGTTCCTTGTCGCCGTAGGGAAACACGAGGATATATTTTATTGGAATAAAAGCCGGCATTTACGAATAAATTCAATTTAACGCATCTCGCCGCTGAGTTCGCTGAGTTTGCTGTAACTCAAACCTTCAGGTTTGATTTCAGGGCTGAAGCCCTGAGTTATCCGCCCCGATGTCCATCGGGGCGAGACCTCGCCCCGAAGGGGCGGGCAATATATACCTTGCTGTTGATTCATAATTTCCCGAAGGGATCCCTTTGGGACATAACTCATAATTGATTCAACCCATGACTCATGAACCATGACTCATGACAGCTATAATGAACAAAGGAGCCCCTATGTCCAGCGGAACCTATGGAAACCTGGTAGCGATCTTAGACGAAATCCGGAAGCGCCAGCGCCGTTTTTCCCTTCTGCGCGGCTCTGCTCTGCTTATTTGCGTGCTCCTGGGCCTTTCTATCCTTCTTTTCCTTCTGGACAACCTCCTGCACTTCAGCACAGCTGCCAGGTGGGCGAGTTTATGCGCTATCATTGTTCCTTCCGCCTTTATCCTTATTAAAGAACTTGTCAGCCCCGCGATGAAGCGCCATTCTGACGAGTGGTTCGCCCGCCGTATAGAAAAAGAGTTCCCCCAGCTTGACAACGCGGTCATCAACGCACTTTTGCTTGGCAGGCAGGAAAAGGCAAAGGGATTCGTGGACGCGCTTGTGGAAGAGAGCTTTTCCCGCCTGCGTTCCTTTGACGTTAAGAGCGTTATAAAATGGGATATAGTCAGAAAGCTCGGGATCGCCGCTGTTGCTGTCCTCGCCGCGTTCCTTATCTACGGTATTTTCTTCCCTTCGTATTTCTCGAACGCTTTCCTGCGCGTTTTCTCCCCGCCGTCCGAAATATCCTTTATCAGCAAGACAAAGATCTCGGTTTCACCCGGAAACACCAGGGTTCTGCGCGGTTCAGGCCTGGACATTACTGCTGTAATGGCCGGAGAACTGCCGAAGGACGCTATTGTTCGGTACAAACTACAAGGTAAGGGCTGGAAGACCGGCAGAATGAACGGAACTGGAGAATCATTCTCCTTTCAGATCGCTGCTCTGGACAAATCCGTGCGCTACTTCGTGAAAGCGGGTGACGGGGCTTCTCCAAGATATGAGGCAGCGGTAATAAGTCCGCCTGCCATTGAAACGTTTGAGTTCGGTTGCAAATATCCGGAATACACCCGTCTTTCTGAAAGGAAGATAGTGCAGAAAACCGGTGACATAGAGGTCCTGTACGGCACCGGGGTTGAGATATCAGGTACAACCAATAACCAGATGGCTGAAGCAAAGCTTCTCATAGCAAAGCAGGAATACCCGTTTTCCATATCCGGTAAAAAGGTGAAAGGCCCGAACCTTTCAATTAATAAGGACCTTGCTTATTCTCTGCGCCTGATTGACATGGATGGCTATGTCAGTGACGGAAAGCAGATCGGTTCTGTGAAAGCGGTCTCGGACAAGCCCCCGACCATCCAGGTCGTGCTTCCCGGGCAGAACATCATAATCGGTAAGTTCGAGCGCATCCCCATTCTTATAAACGTCAGGGACGACTACGGCGTTAAGAAAGCCGCGATAAAATTCAGGTCAGGGGATGAGAAAGAGAAGGAAAAAGTCCTGAAATCCTCTGATTTCGGCGGCACAGCGCACGCGGCGACTTTGCAGACCTGGATATCGCCTCAGGCAATGACCCTCAGCTCTGATGACGTGCTTGTTTACTGGATAGAGGCTGAGGACGCCAACAACATCACAGGCCCGGGTAAAAGCGTTTCAACGTTCCTCACAATACGGCTTGTTGACCCGTTCGTCAAGCTTCAGGAGTCTATGCGCCGGCTTGCCTCTGCTGACAGCCTTTCTCCTGAACAGCTCAAAGGTGTGTTCTCAGACCTTTCCGCTGCCCTTAAAGAGGTCCTGCGGGTCCAGAAAGAGATCAGGAAAGGCACTGTTGACAAGCTTCCGGTCTATGAACGCCGCAACCTCGCGATCAGGGAGCAGGAACTGCGGGTGCGCACCATTGAGTGCCGCGATAACCTTCTCCTGCTTGCCGCGAAGGCAAAAGGGTTCTACGAGGTCGTGCAGGCGTGCACCAAGTACGCCAGCCAGATGGATGAGCTCAAAATTCCGAACCTTATGTCAGAGGCGGTGAAATACATCCAGGACAACGTTATATTCATAGCACAGGGCAAGGAAGACGAGATAATAGACAAGCTTGAGCTGATACTGAAGTCAATGGCGGACCTTAACCGCTCCTGGATGTCAAAGAATTTCGCCGCGAAGGAAAAAGCCGCCAGGGAGCTTATAAGGGAGCTGGACAGGTTTATGGGAAGCCAGAAGGATGTTATTTCAGTGCTTGAAAGGATTTCCAAAAAGCCGGCTGAGGACTACACCCCCGAGGACATCAAGGCCTTGCAGAAACTGGGAGAGGTTGAGGAGGGGGTGCGCAAAGACCTTTCCAAAGGCACTAACGATTTCAAGAACGTCACGGAAAAGGACCTTGGAGCGAGCGTTGTTGTGAACACCCTTGAGGAGATAATAGGTTTTGTGAAACGCGCGGAAGGCGAGTTCAAGAAAGTGACACTCACGCTTGACACCCAGGAGATGTGGAAGTGGATAGAGCTCGGGAAGCAGCTGCGCCAGGACCTGGAAATGTGGCTGATGAACAAGCCTGACATCATCCAGTGGAACGTTGCCAATCCTTTCGAGGAATACGACGTGCCTATGCCTGACATCCCCCTTGATCTGCAGGATTACATCGCGGACCTTATCCAGACAGAGGATGAGATGGATGACGCTATGGACAACAATATAACCGGGGGCTGGGTGGACAACATGTCCCAGGCAGGATGGGGGATTATGGACGGCCCCATATCCAACTGGAGCGCGAAAGGCAAAACAGGCAACATGCTTCCGGGTAACCAGGAGCTGTCAGGCAGGTCAGGCGAGGGCAGGACAGGCAAATCCTCAGGCCAGTTCGTGGAAGGCAAGTATAAAGGGCTTGACGGCCGCAAGATCCCCCCGCGGCTCAGCGACGAGCGCATGCAAAAGGGAGTTGTCAAGGAAGAAAAGCACAAACCCACACCCGGGTCAACAGGCGGGGGCAAGATAGGCGGGTGGGGAGCAGAGGGGCTTACGGATAACGTGCCCCCGCAGATCAAGGAAGAACTGCGCCGGCTTGCCCTGCGCGAGGCTGAGATCCGCGCAAAGGCCACGGAAGTGAAGCAGGGCCTGAACCCTTACCTGAACGTCACAAGCAGCCTGCGCCAGGCAATAACCACTATGGAAGACATTGAAAAGGATATGAACGAAGGCAGGTACAAGAGCCTTCTGGACAAGAGGAAAATGCTTTCCGAACAGCTGGGCGCGCTGAAAGAATCCGTTGATGAGGAGGTTGAGCTGCGCCGCGAGCCCGCGCTTCGCATGGACCGTAACATACGCTCCAAGATCGTTGACGCCCTCAAGGAAAAATACCCCGACCGCTACGAGCAGCTTGTCAAAGAATACTTTGAAGTGTTATCTAATGAACTTCGTTGAGAAACGTTATCCCTGTAGCTCCGATGAAACTGGAGCTTAACACAGGGACCTACGAGTCAGAACAGGGTGAATGACTCTCCGGAAATCGTTTAATACGGGTTCCGGGGTTTCGAAGTAGTGGCAGAGCTTGCTCTGCTATTTATGGTCTCTTAGGTGTAGATTTCGTAGGGCAAGCCTTTTCGAAGACCCCCGCCCAGCAAGCGTTGGCGGGCAAGCTGCCGATCTTTAAGGAGGGAGCCCCGTAATATTTGTTTTCGTAGGGCAAGCCTTAAGGCTTGCGAGTAACTCAGGGCTTTTCGAAGACCCGCCAATTTTTAAGGTGGGAGCCCTGATATCAAACCTGAAGGTTTGAGCTACAAAACAGTGTTCACCTGTGGTTAATTTAGTGTCAAGAGTCAAGTATCAAGTGTCAAGTAGAAGAAAATCTTGTGGAAATCGTGTGTAATCGTGTGGTTGCAAAGGCAGTCATTTGTCATTTGCAAAAGCCAAATATTATTCCGTGCTTCCATCCTTCCGTGCCGTAGCCCGCCACGATTATTGGCGGGCGAAGGTCCTCGCGTTTTGCTCCGGGTTATTCGGAGCAGCAGAGGGCTTCCGTGGTAGTCTTTGGAGCAGTTTACAAAGTTATATAGTTTGTAATTCGTGGAAATCCGTATTAATTCGTGGTTAAAAGTAGCCTCTGGCTTTTAATATGAAAAAAATAGTATTATTTGTTTTTATCCCTCTCTGGTTGCTTCTTGTCTGTGGTTCTGCCTGGTCTTTCGCCCAGCCTGACTGGCGCGACTCCGCCTGGCAGTTCCGCCGCAAGTTCTCCGTCTATTCCACCCAGGGCCGCCAGATAGGCAATACCGCCTACGCTGAGCTTGTCACAGGGGGCAGCCTTCAGGCAGACGGCTTTGACCTGCGCATATATGACAACCGCGGGGTCGTAACCCCGTACAAGATGCTCTTCTGTAGTCCGTATGGGGTCAGCTTCGTCGCTTTCAAGGCTGACGAGAAATACGAGCCTTACACCTTCTATTTCGGATGCAATGTCCTTGTTCCTTCCCAGGAGCC
The DNA here is from genome assembly GCA_001871075.1 of Candidatus Desantisbacteria bacterium CG1_02_49_89. GTDB lineage: Bacteria > Desantisbacteria > UBA1551 > UBA1551 > UBA1551 > UBA1551. Next base: position 11,542 of record MNUP01000128.1, on the reverse strand, counting down.
TGCTGAAGAATGGGAGCCCAAAGGCGGGCTTATCCTGCGGGAGTGGGAAGCTACGCGGGGCATAGTCAATTCCTGGGAGGATATGCAGAATATGTTCGCCAATAAGGGAAAAGTGATCGGCGCCGGCCTGCGCAGGAACATCTTTGACAGCTATTCCCCGTACAACTACACCGTTCCCCACCTCAGCCTTTACGAAGGCTACCTTATAATAAACAAACCCGGAAAATTCAAGCTTGCCGCGTCCTCAGACGGCCCCTCGTTCCTGCTCATAGACGGCCTTATGATCGTGCAGTGGCCCGGAGGCCACAACGCGTCCTGGCAGGGTGACCATTATACTGTGGCTGATCTTGAAAAAGGCCTGCACAAGTTCGAGCTCTACTGGCAGGCGCTGTGGGGGATGGACGCGCAGAAGCTTGCTGTTTCTTCCCTTACAGACTGGAAAAACCCCGCCAGGAAATACAACTACTACCAGCCCATCCCAAGAGAACAGTTCCTGGATGCCTGGAAAGCAGAGCCGCAGGCTCTTGAAGCCTACAACAAGACCTGGTGCGCTGATTTCGTTTTCCGGCAGACCTCTTTTCTTCCATCTGATTTCGGTTTTATGCTTTTCTACGCGTTTGAAGCTGTTGAAAGGGAAGGCCATATCTACGAGTGGGATTTCGGTGACGGCGAAAAAGCTGAAGGCGCGCAGACAGAACACATTTTCCTTTCTTCCGGCAAATACCGGGTGACCCTGCGGGAATCCGGGGAGGATGGGGTAGAGGATGTTCTCTCCGTTACAGTCAGCACCGTGTGCGAGCCTAAGCTTACTGATTACAACTATAACGCCAGGCTTAAAAGCTATGTCAGGGTTATGCGGGAGTATTCATTTGATAAGTTACAGCTGCCCCAGCTCCTTCTTATCTGGGACTGCGCGAAGAATCTGCAGGACGCTGAACTACTGCTGCGCTTGGGCAAGAAAATGCTTCCGTTCCTTTTCACCGCTCTGCGTGGCTGGCGCTCAAACCTCAATGTCCTAAAGCTTTCCAACCGTATAGCAGAATCCCTGACAGGGGATGACCCGCTTTCCAACGAGCTTGCAAAGGACATCTACAAGGAACTGATCAACGAGGTTTACGATGACAGGGAAAAAAGGGAAGTGCGCAGGCCCCTCATAGACGCGAGCCTTAAACTTGCAGACCTGCATCTTGAAAAACTCAGGGATTATGATGCCGCGATAGAGGAATATTCCCGCCTGCTCGACTACAAGATATCCTATTCAGAGAACCTGCAGATCTACACCGGAATAGGGGATGCCTGGCTTCTCAAAGGCGATCCCGGCAAGGCGAAAGAGTATTACAACAAGGTTTACAAGGAAAAAGAATATACCTACGAGCAGGAGATAGCGCTTGAAGGCAGCCTTGCACAGCAGGTGGACGCGTATCTGCAGACAAAAGAGCTGGACGGCGCCAAAAACTCCCTTGCCGAGTGGGATGAATCCATTCCCTGGAAAAAGCTTGAACCGTATTATTGGCTCCTTAAAGGCCGGTATTTTTACCAGTCCAAGAAATACAAGGACGCTCTTTTCCATCTTGACATGGCAATTAAGCTCAGCACTGTCATCAAAGTCCTTCTCCCCGAAATCCTGTATTATCAGCGTCAGTCCTTTCTCGGTCTCGGTGATTTTACCTCTGCTGATTCAGTTTCTACTCAGCTTAAAGTCGCCTACCCCGATAGTCCGTGGATTAAGTAGGGCAAACCTTTAGGTTTGCGTAACTCAGGGCTTCAGCCCTGATTGTTTAATCGTCTAATCGTCCAATTATTTGTTTTCGCAGGGCAAGCCTTCAGGCTTGCGGATAGCCGCAACCTTCAAGTTGCGTTTTGTGGCGGTCGGATTCATCGCACATTTATGGTTCGCGTAGGGGTGGGCCTGCCCGCCGGCTTGTCCGCCGTAGCATCAGCGAATCCTCTCCGAACAGGAGAATTATGGATTTGCTGAGTTACTGCGAAGGTGGAAGCATCCGCAACATTCACGCGAATAGCGGGAAGCTAATGTTGGCGGAGTATCTGCGTAGGCGGGTTCCCTGTAAAAAAGTAGTTTATAAAGTTTACAAGTTTACACAGTTTGTAATTCGTGCAAATTCGTGTTAATTCGTGGTTAAAAGTAGTTCTTGGCCTTTAATATGACAAAAATATTTCTCCGTGCCTCTGTGGTTTATCTTGTGGAAATCGTGTGCAATCGTGTGGTTTCTATTGACATTTAGCCATTTATATATATAATATTGTATATTCCCGCATATTAATATAGAACTATTTATTTCTTAGACTTTATTGTATAGTATCAAGAATCAAGCAGAAGATTAATTCGTGCAAATTCGTGTTAATTCGTGGTTAAAAGTAGCCTTTGGTTTTTAATATGAGCCAAAGATTACTCTGTGTCTCCGTGGTGAAGTTTAAGTTCTCGTAAGCCTGCCCGCCGATTTTGGTGGAGGGTTCCCTGTAAAATAATTCGTGGTTAAATGAGGTCTGAAATGTTTTACGCAGACTATAGATTAGAAGCTAATGGTATCCTGGGCAAGGTTTTTATTATGTAATAAATACCCACTTTAAAACCCAAGTGGGTTTTTTTATCAGTAAAAGGAAGAGTGAAATGTCAAGACCTGACCCCATTAACAAGGGCGAGATAATAATCTATAAAACTTCAAAAGGGCCAAACCTTGAAGTCAGGTTGCGTGAAGAGACTGTCTGGCTTACGCAGCAGCAAATATCTCAACTATTCGGTACCCAAAGCCGGCCATTACAAAACATCTTAGGAATATTTTTGCAAGCAGAGAATTAAGTGAAAATTCAGTTAGTTCCATTTTGGAACATACTGCAAAAGATGGGAAAATTTATAATACTAAGTTCTTCAACCTCGATGCTATTATTTCAATTGGTTACAGAGTTAATTCAAGCAGGGCAACTCAATTTAGAATCTGGGCGACCAGGACGCTGAAAGAGCATTTGATCAAGGGTTATACGCTGAACCGGAAAAGGCTGGTTAAAAAAACGGAGCAGCTGCAGGGGGCAAATTTTGAAGTGCCATTTTGGCACATCAAGCTGGGGTGGAACAAGAAAGTTGCCTCTGGTTTTCACGGAGTAGGGGCTTCAGCCCCGTAATATTTGTTTTCGCCCGCCCCTTTAGGGCGAGGTCTCGCCCCGATGTCCATCGGGGTGGATATGGCAAGCCTTTTCGAAGACCCCCGCCCAGCAAGCGTTGGCGGGCAAGCTGCCGATCTTTAAGGAGGGAGCCCCGTAAAATTTGGCAGAGCATCGCGGACCATTTCGTTGATGTCAACAAAATGGTTATAAAAGGACCGGGTATGCAATTAAAGGAATCCGAAAACGTGGAATTCAAGAAATCAACTTCCGAGCTGAAAGAAGCGGTCATCGCGATTTCAGCCATTCTCAATAAACACGCCAAAGGAAAGGTATATTTCGGCATAAAGAATGACGGCACCGTGGTCGGCCAGGAAATCGGCGGAAAAACGATCAGGGATATTTCTCAGGCGGTTTCGAGCAACGTAGAGCCCAGGATTTATCCTAAAATCGCGGCTGAAAAAATAAACGGAAAGAGATGTGCGGTCATAGAATTTGAAGGGACAGAAATACCTTACCTGGCTTTTGGCAAAGCATATATGAGGGTTAGCGATGAAAACAAGCAGCTAAGCGCAAGAGAATTAGAAAAGATGTTTCTGGCGAAAAATAAGGACAAGCTGAACTGGGATACGCTGGTTTGCGAAAAGGCAAAATATTCTCATATCAGCTCGAAAAAGTTAAGGTCATTTTTAAAGATAGCAGGTTTGAAGTATGACGATATTAAAAGTTCCCTGCAAAAACTGGGGCTTTGTTCTGATGGCAAGATCCGCAACGCGGCCGTAATGCTTTTTGCCAGGGATCCGCGGCAGTTCTTCCCTAACGCAAAGCTCAGGTGCGCGGTTTTCGCGACTAATGACACGGCGATTCCCGTGGATATGCAGGATTATGAGGGTGACCCGTTCTTTCTTATCGAAAAGGCGCAGGAATACATACTGAAAAATATTCATATCGGAATGAAGCTCGATGGTTTACGCAGAATAGATGTTCCTGAAATAGACAGGGAAGCGTTCAGGGAAGCAGTAATCAACGCCTTCTGTCACAGGGATTACAGGGAATATGACTCCGTGAATATTGCGATCTTTAAGAACCGTCTTGAGATCAGAAACCCGGGGCTTCTTTACGGCGGTTTGACTATAACCGACATAAAAACAAAAATGGTTTCCGAAGAGCCATCAGCCCCGTTCTGGCTCGCAGATCCCTGTGTTAAGCCCCGAAGGGGCTACAGGGACAATACATCCACACGCCGAAACGAACTTATCGCTGAGCTGTTCCACAGAGTGCATTTCATCGAAAAGTGGGGGAGGGGCATAAATCTCATACTTTCGCGGGAACCCGATGCGGACTTCAGGGAAATAGGAACTCATTTCATCGTGACCTTCAAGAGGAAAGGAAAAGGTGAAGAAGGTCTCTTAAAGAAAACTGTGGAGAAAATCCTTGCTTTAATTAAAGCAGATCCCGGAATAATTCAAAATGAAATTATGCAAAAGGCAAAATTAACTCGCAGGGGCGTTGAGTGGAACTTAAAGAAATTAAAAGAAAAAGGTCTGCTTCGCCGTATCGGCCCGGATAAAGGCGGTCACTGGGAAGTGATCGAAAAATAAGTTCTCGTAAGCTTGCCCTGAACCCGCTGTGTCCGCCGGAGTTTCGGTTAGAAAACGGATTTTTTATTCTGATGATATGGCGAAAACAACCCTCGGCGAAAAAGGCTCCTATTCAAACCACAGGCCAAGTCGCGGGTCAAGTCGCGGGCCAAGTCAATGAAGAGATAATACGTTTATTGAAGATTATCCATGGTAAAATGACGCGGCAGGAATTGCAGAAAAAAATTAGCTTAAAAGGACGGGCAAATTTTAAAGAGCGATACTTGAAATCGGCGTTAAAGCAGGATCTGATCGAATACACGATCCCAGACAAACCAAACAGTCGTCTGCAAAAATATCGTTTGACTAAAAAAGGCATTGAGTATCTGAAAAAGCAAGAAAGAGATAAATAACAGGAAAAGGCAGTGTGTCTGTAATTCCGACGAATTGGTTTAGGTGCCTGCCCTGTACCTGAGCGACTTGTCCGCCGGAGTTCAAATGAGTCCTTTCCGAATAGGAAAATCTTGGACTCATTTGGTTTAACGCAGGCGGAAGCCTTGGCGTAGTAGGATAGGAAAATTATAAGTTTGCTGAGTATTCACGTAGGCGGGAGCTGGTCGTACTTGCAGGAGAACCCTCAAACTTGTCCTTCGAAGCTTTAGCGAAGTAGGATGGCGTAGGTGGGTCATTGCGAGCCCGCAGGGCGCGGCAATCTGTTGTGTAGCGGTCCCGATTTATCGGGACATTTTGTAATCACCGGAATTCGTCGTTTATCGACATGGCCCACAAAGAATGTTGTCTCGCTGGACCTGATCGGCGTAGCAAAGATCATCTTTTAATAATCACCGTAATCTTCTTCTGATAATCACTGTAATCAGTATTTAATAATCACCGTAATCATCTTTAATAAACAAATGAACCCGTCCCCATTATTTAATAAAAAATTATCAGCTTGCGGGGTAAAATGGCGCCTAAAAAGCTAATGAAGATAGAAGATTCCCGAGGACAAGTTGTTTTATACAAAAACAGATTGGAGGTGCGGCTGGTCAAGGATACCGTTTGGTTAAGTCTTAACCAGATGTCAGACCTGTTTGAACGGGATAAATCCGTTATATCGAGGCATTTACATAATATATTTAAAGAAAGTGAGTTAAAAAGAAATTCAGTTGTTGCAAAATTTGCAACAACTGGTACGGACGGAAAAATCTATCAAGTAGAATATTTCAGTCTGGATGCGATTATTTCTGTCGGTTATCGCGTGAATTCTAAACAAGGAACACAATTTCGTATTTGGGCCACAAATGTTCTGCGCCGGTATCTATTGGATGGTTACACGCTCAATGAAAAAAAGCTCCGGGTGCAATCAGAAAAAATTTGCAATTTGCGGGAAGCGGTGCGCTTATTGGGCAACATTGCATCGTTGGAGGATGTGCCGGATGAGTCTAAAGGAATTATTCGAATTATTGAAGAATACTCACGAGCGCTGAATATTTTAGATGATTTCGACCATCAGAGGCTTGCGACGCCGGCAGGAACTCAAAAAGTAAAATATGAATTGACGTATGAAGAGGCTAAAAACATTATAAGCGAGATAAAGGTAAGGTTTAAAGATTCCCCGCTTGTCGGGCAGGAAAAAGACAGCGGTTTTAAAAGCTCCATAGGGGCTATTTACCAAACTTTCGGCAAGAAAGATGTCTATTCGACAATCGAAGAGAAAGCCGCGCACCTTTTATATTTTGTAACAAAGAACCACAGCTTTGTGGATGGTAATAAACGTATCGCCGCGACTTTATTTGTATATTTCTTACAGCGGAATGACATTTTATTGTGCCTCGATGGCAGTAAGCGCATAGACGAAAACACGTTGATTACCTTGACGTTGATGATTGCCGCTAGTAAACTTACGGAAAAGGATATAATGATAAAAGTGGTTTTAAACCTACTAAAAAAATAGTTCGTTGTTTCTATTTATTCAATCTGTTTAACTTTTAAACCCAGAACCACGGAACCAGTAGTAGTTTTTAACAAATGACTGTATCTCAGAGTTAACACTGTTTCAAATAAAAAAACCTTGCAGTTGCGTTGACACGCTGATACGTTGACAAGTTTTTAAACCATGACTGCATTTTGCGATGCACAGCTTGTCCGCCCTTGTCCGCCCTTGTCCGTCTCCGCCTTAAGAATTGGCGGATGCGCCAATATTTAGGGCGCAAATCTTAAAGGTGGAAATCTTTAGGGAGGAAATCTTGTTGGGCGGGACGTTCGACGCTCGACGGTATTTAAAGAATTAAGTATTATGTCCCCGGAATTAGGTCAATACCGAATGTAAAAGGGGACAGGCTGGTTTATTTTGGATAACTGGAGGACATGAAATTACCGAGGTTAAATACAGTGGCGGAAAGGTCTTTAAATTAAGGGCGGAATTCAAAAAGAGTTAAAAGAAGAGCGCCGGGCGATCAAGGATTCTATTTGAGAAGAATATGAAGACGAAGAATTTATCAAAGATGATTGGTTCTGCTGAATCAACGACGGTTGAGCGGAAGCAGTCTTTATCCGAGATGGACGCAATCGTAGAGACGGCGGTCGCTTTCGCGAATACAGAAGGCGGCCGGATATTTATCGGTGTCTCTCCGGAAGGCAAGGTTGTCGGAGTTCAAATCGGCAAGGGCACGATCGAGAAATTGGTCAACCAAATCGCCCAGCACACGGATCCGAAACTTTACCCAAAGGTAACCGTTAAGAATATTCACGGCAAGGAAGTGGTTGTCATAGAGGTCAAAGAATCGCACGATCGCCTGGTGCTTGCGTTCGGGCGGCCATATAAGCGCGCGGGGCGTTCGACGGTCAAGATGACCAAAGACGAATACGAGCGGTTAATCTTCGAAAAACATAAAGATAAACTTCAATTTGATGAGGCGGTATGCAAGGGCGCTTCGCTAAAAGACATCGACGCGGCCAAGGTATCATGGTTTCTGGATAAAGCCAAGGATGAAAAACGCTTGATCGTACCGGCAAAAACGAGCGTGAAAGATGCGCTTGCGCGATTAAACTTGCTTAAAGGCAGTAAGCCGAACAATACGGCTATTTTACTTTTTGGAAAACAGCCGCAGAAATTCTTCGTGCAAGCGAAGATTCGTGTCGCCAGGTTCAAGGGTAGCGAAGGGAACGATTATCTCGACATGAAAGTGCTGGAAGGAACTATCCCTGATCTCCGCGAAAAAGCCCTGGCTTTCATCGCGGAACATACCAAGCACGCGGTTTTCTTCGATGCCAATCAACGGTTCGATAAATGGGAATACCCATTCAGAGCGCTGGAAGAGATTCTGAACAACGCACTTGCACACAGGGACTATTGGTCGAATGCGGACACTCATTTGTCGATTTACGACGGCCGTATCGAAGTTTGGAATCCGGGAGAGTTGCCCAAACCGCTTACCCCTGCAATGCTTAAGCGCAAGCATCTCTCGATACCGCGTAACAGATTCCTCGCCGAACGCCTGTTCTACATTAAATACATCGAGCATTGGGGGAAGGGAACGAATCGCGTAGTCGAGGCCATGCGGGCGGAGAAACTGGCCGATCCAATATTCGAAGAATTGTCTGGAGGGTTCAACGTTACGTTGAGGGGGCCCGGAAAGGCGTTTGCCAAGGCAATCGAAGATCAAAAACTTCATAAGTTGGATCTGAATGATCGCCAAAAGAAGGCGATAGAATACCTTAAAGCGAAAGGTGAAATCTCGCGGAAAAAATACGCCGAAATATCCGGAGTTTCATTAAGACAGGCAAATAAAGACTTAAACGATCTTTTACAAAAGAAAGTTATCGTTCAGATTGGGATGGGGCGGAGTACGAGATATCGAGTGCACGATTAGTGCACGATTAGTGCACGATTAGTCAAGGGGATATTAAGGGGTCATAAATGCGCAAAAAAAAGGTGTCAGGTCTTCATTAGCTAAATACCGTGCATCGCCCTAGCGGGTCGTGCATCGTACATCGGCAAGTGAAAAGCTGGGGTCATATTGATTCCGGGGACACATTACTTAATTCTTTAAATACCGTCGAACGTCGTAAGTCGAACGTTATAAAATTAAGTAGCTGGGGTCAGGTCTTGACATTTCACTATCGACTAAAATAGAACAACCAAACCCACTCAATGTGTGAAAAATAGGGACAGCGACCATTTTTTATTCCCTTTAAATAATTGAACAATTCAGGTTAAAAGCTAGTGGATGGCTCCTTATTTGATTAATAGATTAATAGATAAAAGGATCAATGGTTCCAAGGTTCAATGCCCCCTGCAGTCCCGATAAAAAGAATCGGGACAAAACGCGGGGGTCTGCGAGTCAGGACTGAGTGGATGACTCTTCGAAAAAACAACTATGTTTACTGAACGGAGGCCGGCATGATGGAAAACGAGGGATCCGGGAATGGTGGGAAAAGGTTAGAAAAGATAACGGGATTTTTAATTTTTTCTTCGGCGATCGTTTCGTTCATATTTTTAGCCCTGCTGCTTTTTTACGGGCATACCCGCCATTATTCATTGTGCCTGGTTTTATTCTGCCTGGTATCAATTTTAGTTTCCGCTTCTATCGCCGCGGAGATATACAGCAGGATCAAGTATGAAAACAAACCCGGCGGCCAGCAGTCCGGAAAACTTAATATTTACTCAAGCACAGGTATCCTGGCAATGATAGAGGGGTGGTTTGTTTTCGGTCTATATCTGGTCACAGGATGGCAGCCAAAGCTCGCGCCGCCGGTCTGGGCTTTTATCGTTATGCTGTCAATGGCGGTGTTTATCGCGGGGAAGCTTGAAGACAAAGCAGGGCAGAGGGGCAGGAGCCTGCCTTTCTGGCTTCTTATTATCCTGGGAGCTGCCAATGTGGTTCCTATCCTGGTGTTTTTCTTATAAATTAGGGACAGCCCACGCCTACGCAAATACTTTGCAATCTGGGCATCTGCATTTCGCAGATAGATCGCAAATGCTTCGGCTGGCACGGCACCATTTTTTATTCCCTTTAAATAATTGAACAATTCAGGTTATTTAGCGATCCCTGTAGTTCCGATGAAACCGGAAATGAGGCAACCCCCGCAGTTCGTTATCTAGTGTGGTGTCTCTAACAGATCTTTACATTTGAAATTTTTCTTAAATAAAAAAGGTGTCAGGTCTTGACATTAGAAACAGTTTGATTAATGGATTAATGGTATTTTGTCCCTGCAGCGCCTCCGGCGCTCAACGCAGGGACCTTCGAGCCAGAGCTGTGTGGATGGTTCTTCGGAAAAACAGCAAGTCCTGGAGTTGCCCCGCCCGCTCTGCGGTCAAGGTCCGGGAGTTGAGGAGTAAAAAAAGTGGGATTATACCCGCTTTTTAGCTGAAAGCTGAAAGTTTAAGGAAGCAAAATAGAGGTTCCGGGATGGAAGGTGGAGCGGAAAAATGCAGTAAGAATGAGAGTCTCAGGAATCTCGCAAAAGAATTTGCAGGGAAAGCGTGCCTGGCCCGGGTATGTAGGTGATAAGTGACCTGACACCCAAGTTTTTTTAATCTCTTTTTTCTTGACAAATACATTAGAGTATGATAGAATATATATGAAGCAGATGAAAAGGAGGTGTTTATTATGCCAAAAACGATCACTTTAAGGCTTTCGGAAGAAGCTTATGAAGAATTTGCCGCAGGGGCTAAACTGGATAACCGGCCGATATCTAATTTTATCGAAACAATGGCGCTAAGGCACATCGAGGAATCCAGCCTGATCGACCCGGCCGAGATGGCCGAGATAAAAGCCAATAAAAGCCTTATGAAGAAACTGGAAAGAGGGCATAGCCAGGCGAAAGCTCTTAAAGGCAAATTTGTATGAACGGGTACAGGATATTCGAGACCGAAGGTTTTCTGGAGGACCTGGAAAAAGATTTCAGGGGAAGGCAGGAAAAAATAAAGGCAAAGCTCAAAAACTATGCCTATCCCAAATTAAGGAAGCAGCCTTACTTCGGCTCGCAAATAGTAAAACTTACCGGTCAGGAGCACGATACGTGGAGATACCGCATAGGGGAATGGCGGTTTTTTTATGAAATCGACAAAGACAAGAAAATAGTGTTCATGACAGCGGCTGACGACCGCGGCAAGGTTTATAAGAAATAGGGAAAAAGGGGGACGGTTCTATTTTTCTTTAAAAGATGATTACAGTGATTTTTAAGTGATTATGAAAAAAGAATAAGCTGGGGTCAGGTCTTGACATTTCACTATTGATTTTTGTTTATAATTGGAGGTATAATGAAAAAGATGATATTGGTTTTGCTGTTGATGTTGCTTACGGCAACTGCAAACGCGACTGACACGGCGCAGTTCCCGGAAGTAAAAGAGGCGGTGATATTCAAGAACGGGTTCGCGTACCTGAGGTGCGAGGGGAAGGCGGTTCCGGTAAACGGTCAGGTGATCCTAGACGAGATACCTGACGCGAGCCTTGGCGCTTTCTGGGGGGCAAGTCTTACGGAGGGCGTGCCGCTTAAGTCCATAAAGGCGCAGAAGACCGAGGTCTTCCAGCAGGAGACCATCGTAAAAATAGAAGACCTTATAAAAAGTAATACGGGTGAAAAAGCAACTATCCAGGCATCTGACAAGCAGGAGTTGAAAGGGACATTGGTAGGATTCCAGTATTATCAGCAACCGGCTGAAAGGCTGGAAAACACTGACCGCAACGCTTTCTACGGGCAGTATGGCTATTATCCTAATTTTGTTCCGCAGCCGGTCCTGTTAGAGCCCAGGATAGAATGGGTCACGCTAAAGACAGGCAGCGGTGTTACGGCTCTGAGGGTCAGCGACATCAGATCCATCAGCATAGAGGGAGAAAAGG
>MNUP01000045.1 GCA_001871075.1 Candidatus Desantisbacteria bacterium CG1_02_49_89 | reverse complement strand
GGGACTAAACGCAGGGGCTGTCGCACGAAAGCACGAAAAAATCACCACGGAGGCACGGAGACACGGAGAAATCTTTGGCTTTTACAAATGACTGTCTTTGCAACCACGGATTAACACGAATTTCCACGAATTTAACTGTCTATCTTTCAATCTTTAACTGTATGTATTAAAATAATCACTGTAATCATCAGTTAATAATCACTGTAATCATTCTTCGTTAAAACTCATACTTCGCCTGGACGTATATCCTCTGAATTGCATCCGCTCCCGAGGGCGTGCCGTAGGTCAGGCCCAGGCTTAACCCCCTGAACACGCAGTGCGAGAATTCGCCGTAATAAACCATCCTCGCGGCTCCTGCTGCGAGGTTGTCAATGACAAGGCCTGCCTGCAGCCCGGCCCGCGTTTTCGACTTGCCTGAAATATCCCACCTGAACCCGGCTGTTATCAGGCTGTAGTTACGCCAGGTAACGGGATCAGGAGTGGTAAAATTTGCCACCTTGTCGTAACCAAGGTACGCGTAAAAAGGAACTGTGAAACGGTAACCGCACACCGCCCTGGTCACGGTATATTCGCTGTACAGGCTTACCGTATTAAGCGTGGTCGCGTAGCTGCAGTATATATCCCACCCGCCCTGCTCCGGGGCGTACCGGGCTTCGCTGAAGAAATTCCTTGAGCGGGACACGGGTATGTCGTGCCCCGATGTTATGTCCTCGACGCCAAGGTAATCGTATTGCACCTGAACCCTTAACTGCCTGCCGAGATCCACGGACACCGTGGGCCTGAACCTCTGCCTTTGCAGGTTGTTCGCCATGTTCCTGAAATATGCCTTTCTCACCTCAATTCTCGCGTCTTCAAGCCACGGCAGGCCGGGGTTGTTGGTGTAGCCCAGGATAATGTCCGCGCCGTAGTTATCGCTGCCGTTTGGGAGCGCCGCGAGGTCGCAGGCGAAATCCTTCTCAACGTACTCTCCGGCAACAAGCACGCTCGCGGTGCCGAAGTTCCCTGACGCTGCCTTAAAATCGTGCCTTAGCTCTGCCCGGAACGCTAGACCGAACGAATCGACGGCAGCTGAAGACGAGTCCGGCCTGGCCTCTGTCCTGCTTACGCCTGCTTCCGCGGATATGACCGTAGGTCCCGCGAGCGGGACCGCGCATTCTGCCGCCAGAACGTTATTCGCGCGCGACTCGGTAAAGGAGTTCAGCGTGAAACAGGCCGCCCTGAGATCCTTCACCGTGAAATTTCCCCTCGCGTTCAGCCCAAGTTCGTTTGAACCGGTTATGTAATGCAGCCCGCAGTCAAGGTCCAGGAACTCGGCGGCGTTTATTTTTGAAAGAACGCTTAACCTGCTCCTGTCAAGCGCCGGGGAAGCGAAAAGCAGCAGGGGATCCGCGTAGCCGTCCACAAGGTTCCTGTAACCCGCCTCAACGCTGAACCTGCTTCCGTAATATCCCGCGCTTGCTTCAACGAATTCGCTCCAGTCCGGCTGCCCGCTTGAATAGAACGGGAAGAACCTTACGCCGTATCTCCAGTCATCCCCGCGCCTTCCCTTAAGGTCCAGCTGGACCTCCCTGTGGTTGAGATCAAATGAAAGGCCTGTTTCAGCTTCCGTCACGTACCTGACAAACCCTCTGACCTTCACCGACCAGTTTTTGAATTTTTCTCTTATCCTGGGGGCAAGGGATTCTCCGGGGATGATAACGCGCACTATCGCGTCGGCGTAATCAGACGCGGTATCGCCTGAGGATGAAACAGCCGCTATCTCGCATTTGTAAAAACCCGGCTCAACCGTCCTTTCAAAAGAGTCGGTCCCGTCCCACACGAAGCTGTATTTTCCGGCGAAGATGAATCCCTGCCTGTATTCAAAGACCCTTCGACCTGAAAGGCTGGATATCTTTATCGCGACGGCTGAATTCCTGAGTATATGGTAATCCAGCGCCGTTGTTTCACCCCTGTGCGGGCAGAAACTCAGGGGGGAAAAATGCTCTGTCCTGACAAGGTTTCCCTTCGCCTGCGCAGAATTCGGCGGAACGCAGAAAACAAAAAGTATTGAAATAAGAAAAATGAATTTTTTAATATTAACAGTCTTCGGGTCCCGTTTCAATCTCTATGCCTCTTTGGTATATCTTTCACTTTTGCAATTTACAATTTGCAATTTGACTTTTAACTTGTATTTATGCGCCCACTATTCTCTCCACAAACATCTTGACAAACCTGTCCCTGTTCACCTCAAGCGCGACATCCGCGTTAGGCCTGCCGGAAACCGGCTTCGTAAACCCACGCTCCGGGCTTGAGCCGGTATCAACCTCGATCGCCATTTTCTCTGTTTTTACAAGGGACGGGTCAAATATCACCGCGATCGCCAGGGGGTCGTGGAGCACCGGGAAATTCTCGGAGTTGCCCCCCTGCCAGATATGGATAAGCTGCGCCAGGAGTTTTGCCCCGGGGCTCTTGCTTTTCTCGATCTTTTCTACTTCCTCTTTTTTCATCCTGCACTTCATTGTCACGTCAAGCCCTATCATGGTAACGGGTATCCCGGACCTGAAAACAATGCCCGCGGCCTCAGGGTCGCAGGCGATATTGTATTCGGCTATTTTTTCGCCGGCGACGCCGCCCATCATTACGATGCTTTTTAAATTGTCTTTAAGGCGCGGGTCGGCTGAGACCGCCGCCGCAACGTTCGTGAGCGCCCCTATGGGCGCAAGGATCACGTTTTTGGGATCTGCCCGGGCAGCCGAGATAATAAAATCAACGGCTCCCTGCTTCGCCTGGGGCTGGAGTTTCTCCTCCTGTTTTACTATTTCGGTCTGGCTGGGCACGTGGGTGTCTTCAGGCCTGTTCAGCGGCTTCCCGATCCCGGTTGCCACGGGAATATCAGTCCTGCCGAATACCTGCAGTTCTTTCAGGGCAAGGCGTGTGCGCAGGTCAACCCTGCCGTACACGGTCGTAACGCCTATCAGGTCCAGTTCCGGGGACCCAAGCGCAAGCGCGATAGCCAGCGCGTCGTCTATGTCGTCCCCGATATCCGTGTCGATTATTATTTTCTGCGCCATTGTTCCCCCTGCAATTAACTTCAGATTGAGATTGAGGTAAGGAAAAGAAGTTGTAACTCAGGGCTTCAGCCCTGATATCAAACCTGAAGGTTTGAGTTACATAAATAAATCCGTGCCGTAGGGTCATTGATCGAAGATTCTGACCCGAAGGTCCCTGCGTTGAGCTGCGCAGCAGCTGCAGGGGGATATCGGTGGCTATCTGTGTCAAAATTATATTTTAAAAAACGTTCCGGCGATGAAACGCGTGCCTTTTTCGTCGTGAAAATAATAAGCCGTAAGGACCCTGCCCGGCCCGATCTCCGCTGAACTTGGATAGCCCAGGTCTGTGTGCATGCCGTCATCCCTTATTATGATCTCGTTCTTCAGGTCCCATGTTCTTCCTTCATCGGAGCTGAGGCTTGCCCTGATACCGAAGGGTTTGTGGCGGTACCCGTACGTGCAAAGTATCCTGCCGTCTGTCAACTGGAGCAGGTGGGGAGGGTGGCCCATGATCGGGGTTTCCCAAAATTTTGCCCAGGTCTTTCCGTTGTCTGAAGATTCCGCCTGGCGCAGGAGATCACCCCCGCCTGAATCCGCCCTCATCATGCAGATGATCTTCCCGCTTTTCAGCCGGACAAGCGCCGGTTCTTCAAGCGCGGCTTTTCCTTCCTGGTCTTCGGCAATAAGGGCAGGCTCTGCCCAGGTTTTCCCTTTATCGCGGGATCTCATCACAAAAGACGGCGAAGGCCTGGTCATTTCAGAACCGCTTGTGACAGGCTGGGAATAGACCGGTAGTAATATTGTGCCACCGGTGAGCTCCAGCGCGGGTGAAGAAGTGGAAATCGCTTTGTGCCCGGCAATTTCAAAATGCGAGGGAATTTTGTCCCAGGTGCGCCCGCTGTCTTCGGAACGGACAACAAATGTCCCGATATCCGCGGTCCACCCGCCTTCCGGAAAACCAAGGGATGATACGTCATATACCTGCCCGGATCCTTCCAGATCTTCCCTGTTTTTCCTGAACCGCCACTTGAAAAAGTTTGACAGCAGCGCGCCGTCTTTTAATTGCATTATTGACGGGTCCTGGACCCCGTCTTCGTCGGCATAGATCGCGGTTTTTTCTCCCCAGGTCCTGCCGCTGTCTTTTGAACGGACCAGTACCGCCCTGGATTGCGGGTCGTGGTGGCTTATGGTTTTTCTTCGCGGCGCCTCCCTGAACGCCACCAGCAGTTCTCCGCTTTCAAGCTTCGCTATATCCGGGAAAGCGCAGTATAGGTTTTCGTCCTTATATATGGTCGTGTGTTCCATCATGTCTCTTTGAGACAATTTGACTTTTATTCCGAAGGAATCTCTTTGGGACAATTTGTCCCCGCAGTCCCGATTGCTATCGGGACTAGACGCTGGGATCCCTTAGGGACATTTTGACTTTTGAAATGAATCTTTAACTATGACTCTCTGACTCTTAATTAGTATGTAGCAGCCTGTTACAAGCACCGCGCCCCAGACCATCTGCCAGGGCGTAAGCTTTTCGCCCATTGAAAGGAACGCGAATATGGCCGTGAAAAGGGGCGTGACGAGAAGCACCATGTTTGTGACCACAACTCCCGCGCTGCGGATGTTCAGCAAATAAAGCCCCACGCCTGAGCCCACGCCTATAACTCCAGAAAAAAGCATAAATACCGTAATACCGGGCGCAGCCCTTGTTATGCTGCCTGGGTCGCCCCAGAACAGCCCGAGAAGCAGGAACCCGGCTGACATCAGAAGGACGTTGAGCGTTGAAAGGACCACCGGGTGCGTTCTGTTAAGGGCCTTCTTCGCGAGGAGCGCGTAAATAGAACTCAGGAAAGATCCGAGTATCACCAGGACCACGCCTTTTGAATAACCGGTTACAGGCGCGCCCTTCCCAAGTATCACGCCCGCTACTCCGGCAATGCATAGTATTGACGCCGCAAAAAAAGACCTGGACCTGATCACTTCCTGTTCATCCCGGAACAGCAGGTATGAAAAGACCACTATTATGATCACCTGCAGCTTGCTCAGCAGTTCCGCGAGCGTTGCGGGGACCAGGTAAATACCGGTAACCCACAGCACGACCGACCCCAGGTTTACCAGGGTCAGAAGGATGATGAAAAAAATGGACCTTCGGTCGGCGCAGGTTTCTTTCAGCTCGGTCCTGAAAAAGATAAAAGCGATTATCAGAAAAAAAACTCCCGCTGCCAGGAACCTGTAAAAACTCTGGGTGAACGGGTCAAAGTGGGAACTGAGATATTTTATAAAGACTGAGGGAAGGGCGTTACCGACAGCCATCAGTACCAGCAGCATTTTTTTATTCATAATATCCGTACTGCCTTTTTGTGTCATTGCGAGGAACGCAAGTCGGCTCGCAACGACTTCGTCGGATTGCTTCGCCTGCCCGCCACGCTTTGCTCGCGGCTTCGGTTCGCAATGACAAACCAGTCTAAAATCTTGTGGAAATCGAGTGCAATCGTGTGGTTAAAATGTCTTCAAAGGCTGAAATTCACCCTTATGCCTATGGGATTGTTCGCGGGGTCCATTATGAAAAGGGTCGTGCCCGCGGCAAGATTGAACCAGAAGTGCGCCGCTATGGGTTTTTCAAGCCTGTACCCCTCATGCCGGAAAAGCCAGCCCAGGTAAAGCCCCGCAAGGGCGGCAACCCCTCCGCTTGCCCAGGATTGCCCGTCCGCCCAGTTCACAACATGGCCCAGCCCGAACAGGCCGGCTGATGTAAAAAGCCCGGCTGTTTTCCCAAGGGCTTCTTCGCATTCAACCTGGAAAAGCCCCCTGTAAGCGCACTCTTCGCTTACCGCCGCGTCAAGGCTTAAGGTGATCCACATCGCGCTGTAAGCCGCGGTACCCCCGGCCCTGTCAAGGTCGGCGCCCATTATGCGTATCTCTGAAATATCCGAGTGGCATTTCCTGCCCGGGTTCAGGGACGCCTCCAGGGCGTTAAGCCCGGCTCCGGCGATCAGGAACCCGAAAACATAGGGGCTTGAAAAGTTTTCCCACTTAAAGGGCGCCAGCACCAGGTCTTTTACGGAAGTGCTGTCAACAGGCGAGCTGTATCCCGCGTTTCCGTTCAGGATACGTGCTTCTCTGTAAGAAGTGAAAATACTCATCTCGTAGATCTTGATGGCGTTGACGTAGAAAAAATTCCATTCTCCCTCAACAAGGTTGCTGTTAACGCTTAGCCCGCCCAGCAGGAGCAGGCCCTCGGTCAGCAGGTACGCGTTTCCTGCGTTAGGCTGGTCCAGATAGAAATGCCCGCCTCCGGGGAAGAGCAGGGACCAGAGCAGGGTGGTGGAAACGCTCTTCTCCTGCGCGCATGCGGCAGACACGAGCGAAAGACCAATAAGGATAACCAACAATCTTTTCATAAAATGATTGCCACGGAAACACTCCGCCCGTCTTTCAGCGGGCGAGACTTCGCCCACCTGTAAGGATGGGCGAGGAAAACACAAACACCCGAAAATAACCACTTTTTAACCACGAATTACCACGAATTACCACGAATTTTTCCTTGTAAACTTGTAAACTCTATAAATTCTGTAAACTGCTTTAAAATCAGCCACTGAGTTCCCTGAGATTTAGACTCTGTAAACTATGTAAACTTTGTAAACTCTATAAACTTTGTTACTCTGATACGTTGACACGTTGACACGATTTTGAATTAATGACTGTTTTCTACTTGTCGGATTTATGCTCAAGCGTTTTTATAAAAACATCCACTATGTCCGGGTCAAACTGGTCCGGGGCGGACCTTCTCATTTCCTCGATCGCCTCGTCCTTTGTGAGCGCGCTCCTGTACGGCCTGTCCGACGTCATCGCGTCATACGCGTCCGCGATGTTCAGGATCCTCGCGCCCAGCGGAATATTTTCGTGCTCAAGCCCGGACGGGTAACCCTTTCCGTTGAACCACTCGTGGTGGTGCTTGATTATCATCAGGGTGCTTTCCGGAAGCCCTATGGGCCTTGTTATTTTCTCACTCATCTCGGGGTGTTTCTTTATCTCCTCATATTCTTTCGCGGTGAGTTTTGACGGCTTCGAAAGTATTGATTCGCTTATCCCTATCTTGCCTATGTCGTGCAGGACCGCGGCGGTGGCTATCGAATCGACCACTGACTGTGAAAGGCTCATTTCCCTTGCTATTTTAAGGGCGTAATCGCGCACGCGGCTGCAGTGGCCGCAGGTATACTGGTCTTTCGCGTCAAGGGCTTCCGCCAGGGATTGCAGGGTTCGCAGATATGCCTGTTTCATTGAGGCGTAAAGCCTGGCATTCTCCACCAGCGCTGATGTTTCGCTGCAGATACCCGTAAGGATCTCCAGGTCGTAGGAACTGAAGGCCTTCTTCTTCTCGCTGTCGTTGACGTTGATCACGCCTATGACTTTGCCCTTGACAACAAGGGGCGCGCTTATAAGGGATTTCGTGTAATACCTTTCCTGAATGCGTTTTGAAAACCTTGAGTCGGTTTCAAGGTCTTCAACGATAACGGGCTGGGCGAGCTGGGCGACCCATCCGGATATCTTCTCGCCCGGCCGTATCCTGGTCTCTTTCACGGCCGCCTCGTCAATGCCGGAGGCCTGGCTCACAAACAGTTCACCGGTCTGCTCGTCTTTTAAAAGTATCGCCACTATCTGGGTGCGCATGAGTTCCTTTATCCTGTCTATGATGCTTTTTCCCATGGCGCCCAGCTCCAGGGTCTGGCCCATTTCCTGCCCCAGCTTTGAAAGGAGGCGGAGCTGGTCGGTCCTTTTTTTAAGCAGGTTGTAGTTCATCGCGTTGCTGACCGCTATCGCTGACTGCACCCCCAGGTCGGACAGAAGTTCTATGTCTTCCTTCTTGTAGGATTCGCCTGAGGATTTTCTGCCGAGGTTTATGATGCCTATCATCTGGTTCCTGACAATGAGCGGTATGCAGATCTCCGCCTCCAGTTCCCTGAACTTTTCTATACCGGCCTCCTGCATCTTGGAATACCACGGGTCGGATGAAAGCCCTTCCTTTTCAACCAGTTTCCTCTGGGAAAATATCCACGTGGCGAAAGAGTCGTCCCTGCCAAGGGTCACCGCGGGATTCGACATCCCCACCTGGCTCTTCACCGCGTATTCCCCTTCTGCTTCGTCCAGGATCATTATGGAAACCTTGTCGGGTTTCAGGGTCTGGGATATTGTTTCCACCATCATAGGGATGAGCTCGTCCAGGTCCATCAGCACATTCAGCCGCTTCATGAAATCCGCGATCGTCTTGCGGTATAGATATTTCTCCCTGTAAAACACCTTGTCCATCAAAGACCATACCCAGTTCTTGAAAGGTATGAACACCCAGAGCAATACTATTAAAAGCAGCCCGGTTATCAGGGCATGGGGCAGGTTAAGGGACCTGCCGACATATTCATACAGCGCGGTGAACGCGGCCGCGTACAGCGCAACCGCCAGGAACGACACTGTAAGGAACCCCGCGGACCTATACAGGAAGGTTTCCATGTCAAGCAGCCTGTATTTGACTATGGCGTAACCGTTTATGATGATGAACGCGAAAATGAACAGGTAGCCGAATGGGTAGATCTGCACTCCGAAGTCCGGCAGGAAATCAACGCTTGCGAGCGCGGCGACCAGAATGCTTGAAAACATGTACTTGATCCTTGTTTTCCTCATTGAACCGGGTTCGGCTGATTTCAGTTCCCTGTAAAGATAGGAGATCGAAACGATCGTCATTACCGCGAAAAATGCCATGAACAGATAATAAAGCAACCCGCCCTGGGTGGAGTAACCGAATAAGTTCTTTTTAACGCCGGTTATAAAATTTGGCCCCCTGCTAAGGCACAGGTAAACCCCCGAGATCGTATAGGGGATAAACAGCGTTTTTCTCTTTTCTTTAAGGCCCAGGTATTCTATGGTGAAATGATACAATGTTGACGGTATCAAGATGAGCCCGATATAAACGTTCCTGTTCCAGACGAGCGCGATCGATTCGTCCGGTGCCACATACGACAAGGCAACGGAAAAAAGCCAGACGCACCCCTCGAACGCAAGCATAAAAAATGCCAGGATAACAGGGGATCTCCTGTTGCTCCTCAGGATTAGAATGCCGTATACCAGAATGCACATCGCCACCAGCATCGGCGGCACTCCGTACCAGTTCATTTTAAACCCCCATTCCTTAGTTCATTGAGATATTGTGAGATGTAAGATTGAAGGATTGTTTTAGATAAAAATCAATTTATTTTCACTCTTACAATCTTAAATCTGGCAATCTAACAATTTGCCCGCTAACTACGCCTTTTTTAGTTGTGCGAGGTAGCGGCTGCGCGCTTTTACCAGAAAATCAAGCGCGGTAACGGATTTATAATCAGGATAAGTCCACGCGAGCGGGCGGAACGCGCTTTTTTCAAAAATAAGCGTCACTTCCGCGTAGATCCCCTTGCTTAAATAGATCCTGTGGCTGTAGTTCTTCGTGCTTGCCAGGACAAGCTTGCCCCCGTCAATATACCCGGGGTCCAGGTTTACGCGCCGTTTTTTTGCAGGGGCTTGATTTATCAAGCCCGCGCCTTCGGGTCGGATGAATCCGACCCCTACACTTAATTTTTCCTCGATCTTGTTCGTCTCTGTCTTTATGCCGGCAAGCTCCTGCGGGTCAACCAGCTTTTCAAAAGAGATCCACACGCGCAGGAGATTCTTGCCCATTTCATTCTCATAGTAATCGGTAAAGCCGAAAGGGGTAACGGCGCTGCGCGCGTCAATGCTGCCGAACTTTTTCACGAGCAGTCCCTCAGCTTCCTCCGCGGTTCCTGCGCAGCAGGCGATAACGCCCATGATCAGCTTAACAGGTTTGGCTTCTTTTATCTTCCCCATGTTTTATGCTGGCCCTTGTGAGACGGATATCAATTATGAGTTATGAATTATGATTTATGAGTGAAGGAATTTTATTTAAATAAACATCCGTGCTGTTGATGTCCCGAAGGGACATAACTCATCACTCATAATTCATAATTAAGAACTGCCTTTACAAGCCTTTACGCAAACCCCGCATATGAACTGCCCGATGCCCTGCTTCTTCGCGAACTCCTTCAATTTTTCAAGGCACTTTGCCTTATCGTATCCTTCCTTTGTTATAGCCCCCGCAGGGCAGGCCTCAATGCATCTTCGACATTCCCCGCAGCTGCCTTCAGCGGGTTTATCAGCCGTTAAATGAAGGTCTGTCAGCACGGTCACGTACCTGGCCCTTGCGCCGGACCGCGGGTTCACAAGAAGGGTGGATCGGCCTATCCAGCCAAGGCCCGCGTAATAAGCGATCACCCTGTGGGAAAGGTGGCCAAGCTGTTTTTCCCAGTCCACGATCTGCGAAGCGGGAACCGGTATTGCC
The DNA here is from genome assembly GCA_001871075.1 of Candidatus Desantisbacteria bacterium CG1_02_49_89. Classification (GTDB taxonomy): domain Bacteria; phylum Desantisbacteria; class UBA1551; order UBA1551; family UBA1551; genus UBA1551. The sequence goes on along the minus strand of MNUP01000045.1, from coordinate 4,128 downwards.
CTCGCTCCTTTATCCTGTATCAGGCCCGCTATCCGCAAAGCCGCCTGGTCTAAAAGGTGGTTTACTGTCGAGTAGTGGTGCTTGTAGATCAGGGTCGGCTCACCGTTTATCCCGTCTATTATGCTGTCCTGCAGCCTGACACCCATTGAGATGCCGAATTTCAGGCCTGAAGCGCTCTCTTTTATCGATCCGTGGAAGTATTCGCGCGCTGGCTCAAGAAGCGCAACCCCGAAAAGGCTTATGCCTATGTTTTTCGCTGCCGCTTCAAGCTCCTGCCTGTTGTGGCTTCCGTCGCGGTCAGGGTCTTTTTCGTAACACGCCATTCTTTTTCCTCCGGAAAAACCGTGTAACGTGTCACGTGTAACGGGATTAAATAATCTTTTAAAGTTTGCCTTACACCTTACACGTTACACGACGGACATTCACTCCATTCTTACACTAAGGACAGAGCACATCCCGCCGAACCCGTCATCCCCGCATTCAACCTGCGAAGGGTCTGTAACCCATTTTGAACCGTCTATAAGGAACTTATATTTGTATTTTCCCGCGAGCAGGTCCAGGGAAACCTTCCAAACCCCCGGCTTTTCATCCGGCTTCATCATGCCTTTCTTGCTGTTCCACCTGTTGAAGTCGCCCACGCAGGCAACATCCCCGGGCCCGGGCTCGGTATGGCGGTATGTTATTTCAACCGGGTGGAAATAGGAAACCGCGCTGCCGCCGAACGCCTTTGCCCTGTACATCGCGGCGTCTGACTGCAATATAAGGCCTTCGTCGTCCGCCGCGTCGGTCGGGTATTCCGCGATCCCGGTGCTAAGTGAGATCTTCACCTCGGAAAAATCCTTCCTGACCTGTTCGCAGATCTTGGACGCGACTGTTTTGGCAATGAATTTATCGGTAAGCGGCAGGATACAGACCATTTCGTCCCCGCCGTACCGCGCGACCATGTCGCTCTTGCGCAGGCCTTCCCTCAGGACGCGGGCAAACTCCTGCAGTATAAGGTCGCCTGCCTGGTGGCCCTGCGTGTCGTTGAATTTCTTAAAGCCGTCCAGGTCCATCATCAGGACGGAAAACCTGGATCTTTCCGCCTGCGCCTCGGAAACCATGGCGCGCAGCCTGTTGTTAAGGTACCGGCGGTTGTAAAGGCCTGTCAGGTCGTCGGTGGTTGAAAGCTTGAGCGTTTTCGCGAACTCGGTCTCGGGAATTATGACAGGGGCGCTGATGAGTTTTTTGATGTTTTCCAGGTAGTCAAGCGTCGCGACCCTTACCCCTATGTTCCTGCCCAGCCTTTCGCTTATTATGTATTTGTGGCGCAGTATTTCCTGCCACAGGGCTTTTGCCCTGTCCTCCGGGAACCGGACGGAAGCCAGCTCGAAAAGGATCCCGCCGTAGAAATCCCCGCCCTTGTTCTTCACGACCCGGTCAACAAGGTACTGCACTTCCCGGGCGGGTTTTACATCCCCGGCAATTATATCGATTATGTCATACCCCTGTTTTTCGAGTTCCTCGATCTCATCCATCCTTACTCCTCGCGAATCGTGCTTCGTGCATCGTGCATCGTAAAAACAGTCATGAGGCATGTGTCATGGGTCATGAGTTTAAACGATGAACGAAGAACGATGTACGATCTAAGACGGTTATTTAAGCGCGACCACCATTATGCGCGCCGTTAATTCAAACGGCGGGCTGAACGTCGGGTGAGCGTATATAATGATCCTTTTGAACCCTGCTTTTTCAAGCAGGCTTTTTACCTCCGCGTTTCCGTAGGCCCTTTCCCTGTGTATTTCAACGTGCTCCCGGTTCTTCCCGTTCTCCCTGGTTGACCAGGTCAGGCAAAGGGTGCAGATCTTTGTTAAGGGGTCATATTCGTTCTTCCACACGGAAGAAACACCGCCTTCGTTCCTTTTCATGGTCTTTGACCCCCAGATCTCGCTCAGCGCATATTCGGTATTCATGTCGAAGATGAACGCGCCGCCTTCCTCGAGGGACTCAAAAGCGCAGGCAAAGGCCCTGCCCACATCTTCGGCGGTGAGCAGGTAGTTAATGCTGTCGTAGAAACTCGTCGCGATATTGAACTTCAGGCCAAGGCGGAAATCCCGCATGTCCTGCTGCTGGAAAAGGGCCGCGTGCTTGTCTGATCCCGCTTTTTCCAGGGCCTGCGCTATCATCTCCTGCGACGCGTCGATCCCCGTGACCTCAAACCCTTTCTCCGCGAAAAGAAGGGCGCAGGTCCCTGTTCCGCACGCGATGTCCAGCAGTTTCCTGCCCCTTATGTTGTAAAGGTTGAGTATCTCGCAGGCATACCTGACCCATCCGGGGTAGTCTATGTAGTGCATGAACCTGTCGTATACGCCTGCGAATTCCGAAAAAGAAGCCTGCGGCTCTGTCATTTCTGGAAAACCTTGAGTTTGGAACCTATCTGCAGATATTTCTGCTTTCTTACGGAAGGATTCCACTGCCGGATTTTTTCTATGGTCGTGTTGAACTTTTTAGCGATCTTGCCCAGCGAATCGCCCGCCTTTATCGTATAGGTGATCCAGTACCCCTTCATGCGCGCGACTTCCTCTTTAGAAAGATACCTCTGGTTCTCAGCCAGGGCCAGGAAGCGCGCGTAGAAAGTTTCTTTGGAGCCCGCGGGTATTTTCAGCGTGTAGGTCCCCGGGTTGTCAGGCGTGCACATCCTTGTCAGCTCAGGGTTAAGGCCCACGATCTCCTCAAGGGGCGCGCTGCAGCACCTGGCGACCGTGCTTAGGTTCACGCACCTGTCGATCTGCACGGAGTCGAAACTATGCGCGTCCTTGAATTCCCTTGTGAACCCGTATGCCTCAGGGTCTCTTGCTATCATTATCGTCGCGAATATCTTGGGCACGAATTCCGTTGTCTCGGCCGGCAGGACAAGGTCCCAGAAATTATTTGTCCCCTGGTCTTTTATTGCCTTGGCAACCCTGTTCGGCCCCCCGTTATACGCGGCAAGCGCAAGAGGCCATGAGCCGAACTGCTTATAAAGGCTCCTCAGGAACTCCGCGGCAGCCTTCGTGGATTTCTCAACGTCGCGCCTTTCATCGACCCAGTGGTCCCGGTCCAGCCCGTAAAGGCTGCCCGTGTAAGCCACGAACTGCCACATGCCGGCGGCATTCGCCCTTGAATACGCGTACGGGTTGAAACCGCTCTCAACAAACGCCGTATACGCGAGCTCCGGCGGCAGGCCGCTCTCTTTGAAAATTTCCTTTATCATCTGGTAGTATTTCCCGGATTCGTAGAGTTTCTTGCCGAAATATTCATAGTCCACGGTGACGTAGCGCTGGAGCCATTTCTCCACCTTGTGGTTGAAAACAAGCGGAAAGGGGCAGGCCTCAGTGCCGATGTCGTCAACGCTTACGGAAAACCCGTAGATAAGGTTGCGGACGCGCAGCTGGTACTGGCAGACGGAACCGAAAAGGTTGTTATATTCCTGCTGGGCCGCCGGTTCCAGGCTGCCCTCGTCAAGCCCCGCGAGCATTTTTATCGCGATGTCGAACTTGTCTTTTGCCCGGGGCCAGTTTCCCGCGGCGTATTCGCGCATTCCCTCCTGGCAGAACCTCCCTGCTTCTTCTATTGCGCCTTCGGCGCCTGTTTCGGTTCCGGGAACAGCGGCTATCGAGAGATTGATCGTCTCGTTCGCGGACGTGAACACCTGCTCCGCCGGCGCAGCGCCGGGCAGCCACAGAAAAAGAATAAGCACAAAAATAAAAAGGGATAATTTATTCATAATCACCACAGAGGCACGGAGGCACAGAGTAATATTTGGCTTTTACTGATAACTGACAACTCACAACTGACAACTGCATTTATCAACCACGGATTCACACGGATTTCCACAGATAAATCTTTTGCTGGACACTGGATACTGGACACTGAGTTAACGATGCACGATGAACGACGCACGATGAACGAATTATTCTGCCCTGACCACTTCGATGATTTTTTCCTCAACCTTGAACTTGACCGGCAGGAATTTTTCTATCACGAACATATTGGCCTGGCAGTGGTCCGTAACGCCGTTCACCTTTATCCTTCCCCCGGCAAGCGCGAGATAGGGCAGGAGCTGGTCCGCGGCGTGCGAATCCATGCCCCCTCCTTCATATTCCCTTA
>MNUP01000018.1 GCA_001871075.1 Candidatus Desantisbacteria bacterium CG1_02_49_89 | reverse complement strand
GAAAACCACCTTATCATGGACAGGGATTTCGGGTATATACCGCCCGCGCATGTCAGGAACGTGCTCTGGCAGGGAGCGATCCACGGGCAGGGCGCCACAACTATCTGGGTCTGGGAGCGCACGTATTGTTATCAGCGCGGAAAACCCGGATGCGGGACTGCTTCCGGCTGCCCAGACCGAGACCATAAGCGCGGCTTCTTTGGAATTCATCACTCTTCCATTTGAAATGTTCAACAGGGAATCAGGCGTTTTCTCTGTTACCGCCGCTGATTACTGGGGCGAAACAGACGTTTTATTCAATGATATGGTTTGCCTGTCTACCAGTTCGCCGGTTGGCCGGTTTTCCCTTAGCAACACGGTCTGGCAGGATATAACGATCGCAAGATTCAGTTCAGGACTTCTGTCAGGTTATTACTTAGATCATAAGGGCGGCAATCCTGTCATAACCGTGTCCCAGCCGGATGCCGGTCTTTTCGTTTCACAGACAGAAACCGTCAATATGCCTGTAATGTTTATTACGGCAGGGCAGAAAAACCTGAAAACAGGCGCGGCAGGCGATTTTGTCGCTGTTGATTCAGACGAAACCATTGAATACACGGTCATGCTGAGCAACCTCGGTATGGAAACAATGACAAACGTGATCCTATTTGATACTCAAGTATTTAACACGTCAACATTCTCTCCAACAGTTTTTGTGTCTATAGAAGACACAGGCGTATGCGACACCTGGGCGTGGACCGCTGACCTGGTTTCCTGGATTGCGGGAAGCCCTGCGCCGGAGACCAGTATCAGGGGCCTGCGCTGGCAGTTCAGCTCCCTCGGAATCAACAAAACAAAAGCCGTGCGATTCCGAGTCCGCGTAAAATAGTTTACATAGTTTACAGAGTTTACAAGTTTACAAAGTAGCGGTGCGCCTTAGGCGCACATTTTTCGTAGGGCAAGGCTTCAGTTTTGCGTACGCGTAGGGGTGAGCTTGCCCGCCCAAAGGTAGCCGCAACCTTTAGGTTGCGTAAAGAAATTTGTCCCAAAGGGACTCCTTCGGAGTAACTCAGGGCTTCTCGAAGACCCGCGCCTGCGCAGATACTCCGTCAACCTTATCTCTCCGCTATTCGCGGAAAGGTTGCGGATGCTACGGCGGGCAAGCTGCCAATCATTAAGGTGGGAGCCCCGTTGTTTTACGACCCTAAAGGGGCTACTCCTCTGGTTCCTAATAAATCCGTGGTTGATTTCAGTATCAAGAGTCAAGTGTCAAGTATCAAGTTGAAAACCAAGATATTTCTCTGCGTTCTCTGTGGTTAAATTTCGTGACTTCGTGCTTTCGTGGTAAAAAATTGAAATGAAAAGATTACGTCAGTATTTCCTTCTTGGGCTTCTGTTTTTCACGTTACACGTTACACGTTACACGGCGTTCGCCGAGGGCCTGCCTTTGCGCGAAACCTACGATGAATTCGGGCAGGGTTCGTTCAACGCGGCGATCCTTACAACCGGCGGCATCACGCTCTCGCCCAACCTTGTCCAGAACGGTGATTTCGAGGACGGGTTCAAGGGCTGGAACCAGAACAGCTCTGTCCAGTCAGCGGGATACAGCGGCAGTTTCAGCTCAAAGGTCTCAGCCAGCGGAAGCGGCAATCCGCAGGGAGCAAGGTGTTCGATAATAGAGATAGAAAATAACTCTTCAGTGGTTTATTCGCTTGGCGCCTGGCTTAAGTGCGACATAACCAAAGGCGATTATTACTTCCGCCTGATACTGTATGATTCCGGCGGCACCGAGTTTATGCACAAAGATTTGCAGGATTTTTCTTTAAGCAGCGGGTGGGTCTATTATTTTATCACAGTTGGTGGCATCGGTTCCGGAGCAACCTATGAGCTTCCTTCAAACTGCGCGAAAGTAAGCATTGACCAAGCCTGGTGGAACGGCGCAAGCGATCCTTCGGGTGACGGATGGATGGACGGCATATTTTTCATGAAAGGTGTTTTCACGGGCGCAGGCATATATCTTTCGAGTGTGTATGACTGCGGCGGCAAGACCACTTTCGGCAGGATCTCCTGGGTTGCGGACACTGTTGCCGGATGCTCAGTGGTTTTCAATACAAGGGCAGGGACAACTCCTGCTGACGTGCTTGCTGAAGAATGGTCTGATACCTATTATACCTCCGGCGACGAGGTCCTGGACCCTCCTGGCTGGTATTTCCAGTACAGGGCAATACTCTATTCGAGCAGTCCTTCTATTTCGCCCCTTCTGAAAGAGGTGAATATAGGTTCCCCTGTAAAGTCGCTGATCTCAAGGCCGTCTTTCCAGGTAAAGGCAGGGGAGAATATAAGTTTTGAATACGCGTTTAACATAGGGGTTGACACCGGTTACAGCCCGACAGTGACCATAGTTTCGGGTTCAGGCGGCACGCTATCAATACCCGGTTCTACCGGGACCTGGGCAGGTTCTGTATTTACAACAGGTGAAACCCAGATCTGCGGTTTCCTGGGAGAGGGTTTCGCGACCCTGAAGCTTGAGGGCGGCAGGACCTTGCAGAACGAGGAGTTGTTCTGCTGTAATTTCAGCGTTCTTTTCATAGACAACAGCGCGCTTGTTGTAAAAGATAAAGTAGTGTTTTTTCCCGATCCATTTTCGCCTAACGGGGATGGGAAATGCGATGAAACAAAACTTATGCTGAGTGTTGAGCCTTCAGCTCCTGTGACAGCGAAGATCTATAATATGAAAGGGTCTCTCATAAAAATGATCGCTGAAAATGTGGAATGCAGCGGTTTCGCGCAGATCGGCTGGGATGGCAAAGACAGCTATGGTAGAATTGCCCCTGTCGGTGTATACATTTATCAGGTAAGGATAGGCTACGCGGTCCCGGTTGTTAAAACAGGGACGGTAGTCCTGGCGAAATAACGTCGTACGTCGAACGTCGCGCGTCGTACGTGAAATAATTGTAGGGGCGGCATTTATGACGCCCGAAGCCACAGGCTTCTCGAAGACCCGCCAATCATTATGGTGGGAGCCTGTTTTTTCTTAGCAGCGTAAATTAACAGTGTTTACCCGTGGTTATTAAATGTAGTTAAAAGTTGAAAGTTGAAGGTTGAAAGTTAAATCCGTGGAAATCAGTGAGAATTCGTGGTTAAAGGGCAGTCATTAGTCACTTGTCATGAGTCATGAGTAATATATTTGTTTCGAGGTTTCGAGTTTAAAGTTTCGCAGTCTAAAAACTCAGTGAACTCAGTGCCTTCAGTGGCAAAATAGAATTTCTCTGTGGTTTCAGCGGCAAAAAACTTACTTTAAGTCGAAAGGAGTTTTTTTTATGAAAAGGATAGCAATATTATTGTGTATTCCTCTGTGCGCTCTGTGGTTTGGTTATTGTTTCTCTGCTGAGCAGAAAGACCAGCTATGGCTCATCTATTATGTTGGAATAAGCGACGGCACGCAGGAAACGGACGGGGTTACCTTTAAGGTCGAGATAGGCGAGCCGGGCAAGAAAGGAAGCTCTGTTGCTGAGGATGAATGGGCTGAATCAAGCTGGAAGTTCTGCAAAGTTGAGATAAGTAAGTTCAGGGATAAAAAGATAGCAATTAAGTTCATAACCGATCCCGGAGCCACGACTAACTGCGACTGGGCGAGCTGGGGAGAGATAAGGATAATAAAGGGAGAATTGCCGAAGAATTATAACGGAGAAGCGCTTCCCGCAGGTGTGTCCGTGCTTGTTGACTTCATGAAGATAAAGCCTGCGCGCACGGGCTATATCAAGGAAGACGAGGATATTACACCGATCGACACCAAAAACACAGGCTCAACTTTTGAAGCGACAAAACGCGCGTGCGGCGGAGTCGAGAAACCGGTATATTTCGCCCATCCCGGCTGGCAGGGAGACGCGGCAGGATGCCCGACATTCGGTGAATTCGTGATAGACCTGGCAAATCTTGCGATAGCAACCTCGCCCCCCGAAGAAAAATCTAAAAAAACGAAAATAGATGAGGGGGGTGGGCCGATAGAAGGCGAAGAGCCGAATTACGAGGAAAAAGAAGGCATAATATCCTTGAGGGTCAAGGATTTTAGTTACACAGGCGGCGTGAAATTCAAGATCACCTACGAGTGGATGGTTTCAGAGGTCATCGAGCAGAATTACAACATATTCGTGCATTTTACCAGCCCTGAATTCGGGGAAAAAGATCGCGAGGATATAGCGTTCCAGGGAGACCATGGTTTTTCGAAGCCAACATCCCAGTGGAAGGAAAACACGCCCATAAAAGACGGCCCCTATTCCCTGACAGTTCCTGAACAGAACGGGCCCGCGATCTATTACATAGCAATGGGGCTTTTCAACGAGAACGGGCGAAGCACGGATATAGCGGGATTGAGCGACGGGGGCGGCAGGTTCTACCTGGGCAAGCTCATCGTGAGCGGAGAGCCGGGCAAGATCACGGATATTAAATTCGAAAAAATGAAAAATCAAAAGTAAAAGATTTCCCCCTGCAGTTCCGATGAAGCTGGAACTATAACGCAGGGGCCTGCGCCCGCCAATAATCGTGGCGGGCTGCGGACGAAAGCACTCCGTCCGTCTTTCAGCGGGCGAGACTTCGCCCAACTGAAAGGATGGGCGAGGAAATCACGAAAAAGGCTTTTTACAGGGATTTAATGAGATTTAAAAAGCAAAAAGTATTGTAGTTTGAATCCCGCTAAATCCCTGTTAAATTTTTATCGCTGCAATCGTCAGTAAAAAATCGCTGTAATCATTTTTTTAAAAAAGGAGATGTAATGAAAAAATTCAACCTAATATGGTTTATTCTTTTAGTATCTGTTTTAACTGGACACTGGCCACTGGACACTGGCCACTGCTCTGCCGCGGAGCAGCAGAAGCTGTGGCTTGTTTATTCCGTTGGTATCGGGGACGGGGCTGAACCGGCGGACGGGGTCATTTTCAAGGTTGAGATAGGCGAGCCGGGAAAGAAAGGCAGTCTCGTAGGTGAGGATGAGTGGACAGAGATTGCCTGGAAGGCATGCAGGATCGACATGAGCAAGTTCAGGGATAAAAAGATCGCGCTCAAATTCATCACAGATCCCGGTGCAACCACGGTTTTTGACTGGGCGTGCTGGGGTGACATCTACATTATTGAGGGCGACCTGCCGAAAGAATTCGACGGGGTGATGCCTGTTTCAGCGAAAATACTATTCGATTTCCAGAAACTAAAACCAGCGCGCACAGGTTATATCAATGATGAGGAAGACGTTTCTCCGAATGATCCGGCTGTGACGGGCTCTACTTTTGAGGCAACTTCCAGGTCATGCGGCACATCACAGAAAAAAGGCTATTTCGCACATCCCGGCTGGCAGGGCGACGCGGCCGGATGCCCGTCGTTCGGGGAATTCGTTATTGACATGGCAAAACCCGGGCAGGTAGCAGCACCCATGTCCACCTACGAGGTGGACAAGGTTAAGGTTAAGGCGGGGGCGGCAGAGGAAAAAGGAAAAGCAATCGCGGTGTACGGGTTTGAACCAGGTGAACCCGAGGAATATATAATTGCGTTCGGCGCTGAGATCTCGAATGACCCGAAAAACGTTATCGCTGGCAAATCATCCCTTTTCTGCACCACCGTTGAACAGGAAGGGGAGTGGTTTGAGTTTTTCCATTCTGACCCGGTGAACCTTCAGTTCAAGGCCAAAGGCACCTACACGGTTGTTTTCAACTATAAAGTGACAGAAAAAAAAGGCGACTGCACTTTTTATTTCCTTGCGCGCACCGCGACTCCGGGTCCCGGGCCGTCGGACAAGGGCTGGATCGACATCAAGGACCCTGCAGGCAAGACAGGCACAATGCTTTCAACGTTCACCCTGGACGATTTTGACGACTATTTCCTTGTTATAGGGGTCCGTTTCCAGGGAGCGATAGCGGTTGACGACATAAGGGTGTTCCCCGGCAAAATTACCCAGAAGGACCTGGGGATCATCGCTTCCGGCAAGGAACTGCCGAAAGTTGAAGCCGTGAAAAAAACAGGGGAAAAAGCGGAGGAATTTGTGGACGACGAAGAGCCGGATTATGAGATAAAGGAAGGCGTTATCTATCCCAGGATCAGCGATTTCAAGTACCTGGGCAAAAGCCAGTTCAGCGTTACCTACGAGTGGCTTGTAAAGGAAAAGATAGAGGAGGACTATACTGTTTTCATACATTATACCAATGCTGATTACGGCGAGAACGACCGGGAGGACATAGCTTTCCAGGGAGACCACGCGCCCGCGACACCGGTATCTTCCTGGAAGGAAAAAAGCACTTTTATCGACGGCCCTTTCAACGTGGGCGTGCCTGAAAAGTGCGGGGCGGGTGTTTACTACATCCAGCTGGGCCTGTACAATGAAAAGGGAAGGTTCCCGGAACTGGGAGGAGCCACGAGCGGAAGTGACAAGATAGTGCTGGGAAAACTGATAATTTCCGGGACCCCTGGCAGGATAAAAGACATAAAATTCAGGAAATTAAAAAGCATGCAGGGAGCGGCTGCCACGCCTTTCCCGCCTTTGGCGAATATTTTCCCTCTTGGGACCGCTCCTGTGTTCAAGATCCCCAAATCTCTGAAGATTGACGGGGATATCAGCGACTGGCCGCAGGAAATAACAGGCGCGCCGCTGTGCATAGGGGAAAAGAAACAGCTTACCATAGAGGACGAGGAGTGGAAAGGGGTTATGGACCTGGGTTCCACATTTTACCTGGGGTATGACAAGGACAACCTTTATCTTGCCGAGGTGCGAAGCGACGATTCGCTTAATTTTCAGGATAAGCAGAGCAGGGACTTTTTCCAGAGCGATTACACGAGGATATATATTTCTAATAACGGGCCTAAAGGCCCTACTCCAGGTAATGAGCCTAAAGGCTCTACTCCTGGTCCTACTCCTGGAAAGGACGATTACCTGTTCGCGATCATCCCGGAAGGCGATGGGCTTAAGCCCATGGTAAAACTGCAGTCCTACAACGGGTTTGACCACAAGGACTATAATTACAGGCTCGTGGAAACAGCGGCAAAGATGTTTGACAACGGCTGGATAATGGAAGTAAAGATACCGTTCGCTTCAATGGGCATAACCCCGCAGGCAGGCCAGAGCCTCGGTTTCCAGCTTATCATAGGCGACACGGATAAGCCGGGGAAACGCATACACGAAATGGCGTGGAAGCCGGCGCCGAACAGCGCGGATTACTGGTTTAACCCCCAGACATTCGGCAAGCTGACGTTCTGCGACAACGCGTTCGCGTGGGCAAGCCCGGATAAAGACCTTTACATACCCGGCGAAACGCCGAAAGCGATGATAGGCGTTTACACTGTCAAACCGGGCGGAGACCTGTCAGGCGATATAACCCTGAAAGACAGGGCGGGCAATGTTATAGACAAGCAGGCAGTGGCGGAAAAGGTTGACGCCGCGGAGAAGCATATCGTGAAAGATATGGCTTCTTTGAAATCCGAGGGAGAATACACGCTGGAAAGCTCTTTAAAATACCAGGACCAGGTTTTCACCGGGACCGCGTATGCTAAGGCGTTCGCCATAAGGATGAGGGAGCGTAAAAGCCTGCTTGCCCTGGCAGCGCCCGCTGTGCCTACAATAATTCCTTCTGTTGACGCTGTAAAATATTTGAATTCAGCAAGGCAGGACAGCGGAAAATATGTTTTTGAATACAAGGGCGAGGACAACACTATTTCGTATGAGGTCATTCCCGGGCTGACGCTTAACGTAGCCGTGCTTGTCAACGGGGTGACGCTGTTCAAGAGCGAACCGGCTTACACCGGCCCGCAGATATCTATAGGGAACAAGAATTATTCGACCGCGAAACTCAGCCCGAAGATCCTAAACGCAAAGCTTGAAAACAACAAACTCACTTATAACTGCGAAGCCGCGTGCGAAAATGAGAATATCAAAATTGCGTATGCCTTTTCGGTCCAGGGAAAGAGCCTGCTGATCGATGTTTCTTCTTCGCAGGCGCTTTTTAATTCGTTCAAAGGGCCGCTTGCAGGGATACCGGCGAAGCAGGTCATGGTCCCCTACATGAACTGGATACCGGTTTATTACACGAACAACTATTTTGTTTCAGGTTATTATGACTGGACAAAGACAGGATGTTCCTGGTTCGATCCTTACGCTGGTCCCGGAGCCATCTATTCACAGAAGACAGACAGGACAAGGAACCCGCTGAAAGAGAGCTTGTACATCGCGGTGTCCGACGACCTGCTTGAAGTGCTCCCGAACATGCCGAATCCCAGGACCCCGTACATGGATGTGCTGGGCTCCAGGGTCATGCTGGACTGGTGGACAGGCGACCAGTACAAGGACAGCGCGAAATATCTGGAAACCCTGAAAGGCTACGGCATTGACAACCTTGTGATAATCTATCACGTGTGGCAGAGGTGGGGATACGATGTTAAACTTCCGTCCCATTACCCGGCAGACCCGCGCATGGGCGGGGACGAGGGGATGAAGATACTGGGCGTCACGGCGAAAAATCTCGGCTACGTGCTCTCTCTCCACGAGAATTACATTGATTATTATCCCGATTATTCCGAATACACGGAAGAAGCCGTGGCTGTTGACCAGAACAAGAACAGGATCAACGCCTGGTACCAGCCGGGCACGAAGATCCAGTCTTTCAGGATGAAGCCGACCTGGATAGAGAAATACGCGAGGCAGGAAAGCCCGCTGATCAACAAAGCATACCAGACAAAGGCGGCTTACCTGGATGTCCAGCCCACAGGCGCTCCATGGCAACTGGATTTTGACGCGAAAGAAGAGGGGGCGGCGAGTTTTAAATACGTGTTTGACAAGCTCACGTGGCTCTACAATTTCGAAAGGGAGACACACGGCGGGCCGATATTCGGAGAGGGAAACCAGCACGCGTTCTGGGCAGGACGCGTTGACGGGTGCGAGGCGCAGATAGCCAACGGGCAGTTCTGCCCGGTGCTGGTGGATTTTGACCTGTTGAAAGTCCACCCGCTTATGGTCAACCACGGGATGGGGTATTATTCAAGATGGTACGAGCTCCAGGGCCAGGTTGACAGGCGCTGGACAGAGCTGGAGATCGAAAAATACCGCGGCCAGGAGCTTGCATACGGCCACGCGGGTTTCATAGACACTTCTTTCCACAAGAACCTGACGCAGACCCTGAGGGAGTATTATCTGACACAGCCGATGATGGCAAGGTATGCTCCTTTTCTCGCGGAAAAGATCCAGTATATGCTGGGCGACAAATGGGTGAATTCAAATACGGCTTCCCGCATAGACGCGTCCAGGAAGGTTAACGTGAAATACACAAGCGGCCTGGAACTGTGGATAAACAACGAAAATGAATGGAAGGTCGAGGGATACACGCTTCCGCCGTACGGGTTCCTCGGAAAGGGCGCGGGAGCTCTTGCGGCCACCGCGCTTTTCAACGGGAAGCTGGGGGATTATTCGGAGACTCCGGAGTGGATCTTCGCTGACCCGCGCACGTATGAGACTATGCACGCGGAAGCAACCCTTATTATCGAGCCGCAGCTTTCAGAGCTTACCTATCTGGGTGAAAGAAAGTTCAAGATCAAGTACAGGTGGGTTGCCGGAGAACCGGGAGACATAGACTACGCGTGCTTCGTGCATTTTACTGACGAGGGAGGAAAGATACTTTATCAGAACGACCACCAGCTGCCAAGCAGATCAAGCAAGTGGGTAAAAGGGCAGACAGTCGAGGACGGCCCTTACACGGTCGTAGTCCCTGATGAGTTTGACCTGGATTCCTATGACATAAGAGTGGGGCTGTGGGACCCGACAACAGGCAGGCGAGCTGTTATGAAAGGCGCCAACGACGGAGAGAACAGGTATATCATAGGGAAAATAATCGCGGACCAGAAAGACGGGCAGATAACAAACCTGAAAGCGACAGTCGCGAAGGAATCCAAGGGGGTTTTCGCTTCAAAGAACCTGCCCGGCACGGTTGTGGATTTCGGGACGCTTGCCACAGACGCGACACTGCGTATAAATAAGGAAAAGGCAGCCCTGACAGTCCTTCCCATACCGCACGGCCAGAAATTCAACCTATGCTTAAGGGTTAAGAAGATACTCGGGGATTCCGCGAAGGTCACGAAAGTCACAGTGCTTGACAAAGATAAAAAAGAACTCGGTAAGGTTGAGTTCAAGGATAACGCCGGAGAGATCAGTTTTGCCGGCACGTACCCGGATGCGTGGTATTATAGGGTCGAGTAACAGCGTGTCAGAGTGTCAACGTATCAACGTGTCAACGCAAAAACAAGGTAGCCGCAGGCTTTAGCCTGCGCGTAGGGGCGGGCTTGCCCGCCCGGTTGCTTATACCCTCGCCCCTGGCGGGAGAGGGTTGCGGGTGAGGGGGAATAAACAATGCTTGAAAGCACAATGCTGTTTAAAAAGGTTTTTGGGTGCCTGGCCGGCGGGTCTATCGGCGATAACCTCGGCAGGCCTGCTGAAGGCTGGCATTACAGGGATATTGACGAAAAGAAAGGACGCCTCGAAGATCCGTGGGAGAGTTCCGACAAAACAAAGGGCGGAGATCCCAATTTTGATGTCGGGACCGATGACACGGCGCTCACGCAGATCCTGTGCCATACCTATATCAGGAAAGGCGGGCCTGTCACTGTGGAAGATTATGCCGAAAGGTGGCTCGCGGAGATGAACCCGAACAAGTTTTTCTTCTGCATGAAAAATACCTATGAACTGCTCAAGAAAGGTATTCCGGCAAGGGCTACCGGAGTATTTAATATTGTCACGGGCAGCGGCTTAATGGCAATAAGCCCGGCAGGTATTTACAACGCTTGCGACCCGGACAGGGCGTACACCGATGCCCTGGATATCGCTTCAATGTTCCAGAGAGACCTGGATATGTATATTCCCGGTGTTATCGCAGCCGCTATAGCAGAAGCGTTCAGGCCAGGCTCGACAGTGGATTCCATCCTTGATACAGCAATAAGGGTTGCCCCGGACAAGCCGATCGTGACATTTGACAAAAGGCCGATCAACAATCTTAAGGAAACCCTGATCAAGGCCGTGGAGATAGGCGGTAAATATAAGGATGTATTCTCCGCAAGGGAAGGCCTTTATGCTGATATGCTTCAGTGGGAGGCAATTGACCCGCAGGAAGTGTTTGCCCTGGCATTCGGCATATTCAAGGCATCGGGCGGTGATACGAAGACGGCAATTATCGGCGGGGCGAATATAGGCAGGGACGCGGATACTATCTCAAGCCTGAACGGGCAGCTATGCGGTGCTTTGAACGGCCTGGATTCTATACCGAAAGAATGGATGGAAGGCTTGCAAAAACGCAGGGGCTTTCAGGATTTCAGGGAAACCGCAATCAAGATGACCGAATTAGTTTTAAAGAAGTCCGGACTGCTCAAGTCTCAAAGTAAATCGCTTGAAGAATTAGCTAGTGTGTAAAAGCGTGTCCCGCCCAGCAAGATTGGCGGGCAGGCAGCGTATCAACGTGTCAGCGCAACAACAAGGAATTTTGTCGCCCGCCCCTTTGGGGCGAGGTTTCTCCCCGATGGACATCGGGGCGGATAGGGCAAGCCTTTTCGAAGACCCGCCAGTCATTATGGAGGGAGGCTTGCGTTTTTGTAGCGGTGCGATTTATCGCACATTGACAGCTGCAGGGCTTACTTTGCTATTAGTGGATAAGGGTAGGGGCGTGATTCATCACGCCCGCGTAGGGGCGGGCTTGCCCGCCCGGAAAGCCCCCTAATCTTTCTAAAGAGGAATTATTGTGCATCATTCTGACAAATCTTATAATTATATTTGTTTTATTGATGAATCCGGAGATGAAGGATTCAGCTTTGGGCAGGGAAGCAGTGAATGGTTTATAATTTCTGCTTTGGTTATTAAAAATACCGAAGAGAAAGCCGTGGTTGATTTAATTGCGGAAATTAAAAGTAGGTTAAAATGGCCGGCTAATAAACCTCTCCATTGGAGAAAATTGCATCACATAGAAAAGGATATTTTTGCTGAACAGATCGGCAAATATAAATGGCATATTGCGACAGTGGCTGTATGCAAACCTGATATAAGGGAAAAGGAATTTTTTGGGGAGAGGTACCGTCTTTATTTTTATTGCGCCAGGTATCTGCTGGAAAGAGTTTCCTGGTTAGTCAGAGACGAGTTGAAAAAGACGGGGTTAAATACAGGCAAAGTGAAATTTATATTCTCAAACCGTTCTAATATGAGCTTCGGAGAATTAAAAGATTACTTTAACGTTTTAAAACGAAAATCAGAACTTAATGATATTGACATAAGGATTGAATGGAAATATATTGATTTTGATCTGATAGAAGTGTATACTCCGGGTAAACAGGAAGGTTTACAGATTGCAGACGCAATTGCAGGTATATTTTGGGCAGGTTTTGAGACTATTTTGAAAAAAGGATGTGTTTTTGACTATGCAAAGAAGATCAAAGGGCTTATATATAATTATCAACAAAATTGCTGGGGATATGGTTTAAAGATAATGCCGGCAGAAACACAAAAGAAGATTGAAAGCGGAGAAAATAATAACTGGCGTTGGTGTTTGGAGGAATACGTAAAAAAATAAGGTTGTAGGATCCCACGCATATGCGCTGCCGCCTAAAGGCGACCTACAACCTCTTTTAAATCTAAAGATATTATATCACATTTTTTGTCAAAAGTCAAGTTTTGTATAATAATGAAAGGAAATACTGTGTTTAGGGGAGACTGTGCACTTCTCGCCTGTCTAACAGCGAGAGCGTGCGAGTGTTTTAGGGAGTGGGTAGGGGCGGGCTTGCCCGCCCTTTGTGACTTCCTCATGCCAGAAGATTTTTAGAGAAAAAATGCTTAATTTTTATGAAGAAAAATTTTGGGAAGATTTCAAAAAAGAAGCTTTGCTTCCTATAAAACTATTAATTGAGAATAAATATGATGTAGCAGCAGCTAAATTAATTTGTGGCTCAATTGATGCTGTTTCTGGATTTTATGCGAACAGAATCAAACCATGACAAGTGAGACAAACGTTTTTAAAATTTTTAGAGAATTATATGCCAAAGTTTTTTGAACGAGAAAAATATTTTAAAGATAAGTTATTTTTTACAAAAAATGGGGAATCAGTTGAAAGTGCTGCCAATATTCTTTACTATGCTTTTAGAAATGGATTGATGCATGATGGTTCATTAGGCTTAGGGGTAGAAATTTATAGGGATAAAAATCCTGAAGTATTATGGAGTATGCGCGGGTTTCAGATAATGCGGTTAAATATTATTGGGTTTTGGGAATATTTTAAAATAGCTTTAAATAATTATGAGTTAGATTTACAAAAGGATAAAGAATTATACGAAAAATTTAAAAATAAATATACAGAAATTAAAAGTTCACTTTTCAAACTATTTCAGAAGAGTTATAAATGAAAAAAAGGGAAAAGAGAAAATACATGTATGGAAAATTTCATCATGAAACCTACGAATTTCGTGAAGCGATCCATGATTTATTTAGTATCTTCTTTGAGAAAAACAAGCAATTAAGCATGCCGATCCATAATGAAATCATTGATTTAAGAAATGAGATAATAGTACTACTAAAATCATGGATAGGAACAAAGATTATTGAAAAAAAGTTTGGAATTGAAATGCCATTGAATATTACAAAACCAATAGCAGCTGCTCTTCCAGAGAATCAAGATAATGTTAGAAGAGAGTATAAGCCTTGTGAAATTTGTGGAGAGTCAAGATGCGCAGATTTCTGTCATATTATTCCCAGAGAAAATGGAGGTTCGGCTAATAAAGGAAATTTAGTATCTTTATGCCCTACACATCATTTTTTGTTTGATCAGTGTCGGTTAAATAAACAAGAATGGGATAAACTTGATTTTAGTAATAAAAATGTAGAAAGTATTAAATATGCACAAAATATCATTTTGCTCATGCTGAAAAATTTCTGGAATTATGGCACCAATAAATTTTGTGGCTGTAAATGTGGCGGTATGGAATTTAATAGTATTATCAAAGATACGAGTTTTGGATTTAAAGTGAAAAGACTAATATGTAAACAATGTGGAGAAGAGTGTTACAATTTTGGAGAAGTTAAATAAATATTAAATTTTGAAGAGCATGTCACCTAATTAATCAACGAAATTTATAATTAAATTAGGAGTATGATATGTCAATAATATTAAATAAAGCTATTGCAGATTGGAGACAGACAGATATTGAGAAATTAATTAAAGATAAAATAGCTGAAGGTCAAAGTATTGAGTATAAAGAAAAAATGTATGAACGAAATGACGAAAGCATAAGAGAAATGTTAAGGGATATAACTGCTTTTGCAAATGCTTATGGAGGATATCTTATTATAGGAATAAAGGAAGATGATGAAGATCAAGGAATTCCTACTGAAATATTGGGAGTTGAGAATGCCGAAGAAGAAAGAGATAGAATATCTTCCTTATGTCTGAGTAGCATAGATCCTCGTATACCTGGTTTTGAAATTCAAATAGTACCAAGTGGAAAACAAAATCCAATCATAATTTTACATATACCGCGAAGTCTTCGTATGCCACATATGGTTACTTTCAAGGGATTATTTCAATTTTGGAAACGTCATGATAGACAAAAATCAAAAATGAGCACTGATGAATTAAAAGATGGATTTTCAAAAGTATATAGTTTATCAGAAGATATCAAGAGTTTTATTTTGTCAAGAGAAAATATTTTAATACAAGAAGCAGGAGGATCACCTTTTTATGTCATAGGAGCAGCACCTATTTTGATTAAAGACGAGATAATTAATATTTATGATAATAACTTAAGGGAACTACTTAAGAATTTATTACCAAACGAAAGGAAAGAAGGATGGATTTTAGATTTTAAAGGGAGAGACGTTCTGCCTACATTAGAAGGACTAAAAATTGATATTAAAGATTTTCGAAGAATAGATTTATACAGAAATGGATATTTAGCAAAAATATGATTTAACCCCCCGCGGCTTGCCGCGGGGATACAAATCATCCTTACCTGAAGGGGAGAAGA
>MNUP01000140.1 GCA_001871075.1 Candidatus Desantisbacteria bacterium CG1_02_49_89 | reverse complement strand
GTCGTTAACACTCCTCGCAATGACAGCCCAAATGTAAAGATCTGTTAGAGACACTACACTAGTATGGTGTCACATAAATCCCTTGACATTTGATTCTGCTTTGAGTTGTCATTGCGAGCGACCAAAGGGAGCGTGGCAATCTCGATTTTTAGGTCGAGATTGCTTCGTCGTTAACACTCCTCGCAATGACAGCCCAAATGTAAAGATCTGTTAGAGACACCACACTAGGATCCAGTATCTATGTTCAAAAGGAAGAATATGAAACTTGCAAAAAGGACCGGCCTTATAAGCCCTTCTCCGACGCTTGCCATAACCGCGAAAGCAAAACAGATGAAAGCGCAGGGGATCGACGTGATAGGCTTCGGCGCCGGGGAGCCGGATTTCGACACGCCTTTATATATTAAGGAAGCGGCGAAAGTTTCGATTGACGCCGGTTTCACCAAATACACCCCGACCTCCGGGACCGAAGAGCTTAAAAAAGCCGTATGCCAGAAACTCAGACAGGACAACAGCCTTGAATATGAAACTTCACAGGTTATTATTTCGTGCGGGGCTAAACACTCGCTTTTCAACGCAATAATGTGCGCGTGCGACAAAGGTGATGAGGTAATACTCCCGTCGCCCTACTGGGTAACTTACCTCGAGCAGATAAAATTATCCGGCGCGAAGCCGGTCATCATAGAAACAGAGGAGAAACACGGGTTCAAGCTCCTGCATAAAACCCTCAGGCACGCGGTCACTCCCAGGACGAAATGCCTTATTCTGAACTCACCTGCCAATCCCACGGGAATGGTTTATTCAAAAGACGAGCTCAGGACGATCGCGGAACTCGCGGTCAAGAACGGCTTCCTCGTGATATCGGACGAAGTCTACGAGAAGCTTATTTATGAAGGAACTCATACCAGCATCGCTTCCTTCGGAAAAGAGATAAAGGACCTGACGATCGTAATAAACGGTGTTTCCAAGTCCTATTCAATGACCGGATGGCGCATCGGATACGCGGCCGGGCCCAAAAACATCATATCGGCGATGGCCAACCTTCAGGACCACTCAACCTCAAACCCGGCATCGATATCTCAGAAAGCCGCTCTTGCCGCCCTTGCGGGAAAAGACGCTGACCTGCACAAAATGGTCGCTGAATTTAAGGCCCGAAGGGATTATATGGTGGATAAATTGAATTTAATACCCGGCTTATCCTGCCTTAAGCCGCAAGGGGCGTTCTACGCGTTCCCCAATATATCAAAACTGATCGGAAGAAAGATCAGGGGCCAAAAAATAACAGGATCGATGTCGCTTACCGAAGTGCTGCTGAATGAAGCGAAGGTGGCTGTTATCCCGGGTTTAGCGTTCGGCGCGGACAGGTACATCAGGCTTTCCTACGCGACTTCCATGGACAATATTAAGGAAGGCCTGAAGCGCATTGAAGAGACAATAAAAGCGTAGCAGGCGTGTCAACGTATCAACGTGTCAACGTGTCAACGCAACAACAAGGAATTTATTGAAACTCAGGGCTTCTCGAAGACCCGCCAATCTTGTTGGGAGGGAGCCCTGATTCCTTGACTCATAACTCATAATTCATAATTAAATAATCTAAGGAATCATGATGGAAAAGCTGAAAGTGATCCAGGTGGGGACTGGAGGGTTCGGCAATGCATGGCTGAACGCCCTCAAAAACCATCCTGAAGGAAAGATCATAGCGCTTGTGGACACAAATCCCGAAGTACTGAAACAGCAGGCTGCGGCAAGCGGGATACCCGCTGAACACTGCTACGCGTCTCTTTCGGAAGCGCTGAAAAAGGAAAAAGCCGACATACTGGTGAACGTGACTCCGCCGCAGGTCCACAGGAAGGTGTGCGCTGAGGGTTTCAGGGCGGGCCTGGACGTGATCACTGAAAAACCGCTGGCAGACACCATGGAATCCGCCAGGGATATCGTTGATCAGGCGGAAAAATACAACAAAAAGATCATGGTGAGCCAGAATTACAGGTTTTCGCCGTGGGCCTGGACAATTAAAAAAATCCTGTCTGAAAAATTCGCGGACAACATAGGTTACGTTACGATCCTGTTCCAGAAAGGGCCCAGGTTCGGCGGGTTCAGGGAGGAGATGCCCTACCCGCTCCTGATAGACATGTCCATCCACCATTTCGATCTTATAAGATTTTTTACCGGCTCCGACCCGGTTGAGGTATACGCGAAATCGTATATGCCCGGCTGGTCATGGTTCAAAGGCGACCCCTCCGCGAATGTTATTTTCACTTTCAAGAACGGGACCGTATGCTCCTATAACGGGTCCTGGGCCGCGAAAGGCATTGAAACCCCGTGGAACGGGGAGTGGAGGCTTGAATGCGGCGGAGGCGTCCTGCTCTCAAGGGATGATAAAATATTCCTATCGGCCGGGGCTGAAAATCCGCCCGCGGAGATAATACCGGAACAGTACCCCCTGGCAGGGCAACAATACACGTTCCATGAAATGGTCCGGGCTATCAGAGAAAAAAGGCAGCCCCAGACAAACGGCGCGGATAACCTGAAAAGCCTGGGGATGGTTTTCGCCGCGCTTGAATCCGCCAAAACGAATAAACCCGTGAAGATACAATAATTTCCACGAAAGCACGAAAGAATAACCACGGAGGCACGGAGACACAGAGAAATATTTTGGTTTTAACTTGATACTTGACACTTGACTCTTGATACTAAAAATAATCACCGCAATCATCATTTAAAAATCACCGTAATCACAATTAAGGAGTAGAAATGAAAAAGAACAAAATATACATAATTGACGTAACGAACCGCGACGGCGTGCAGACCGCGAAACTCGGGCTGGCAAAACTGGAAAAGACGATGATAAACATTTCCCTCAATGAAATGGGGATCTTCCAGAGCGAGTTCGGGTTCCCGGTCACCAGACACGAAACAAACTACCTTAACGCCAACCTGGAACTCGCAAGGTCAGGAACTCTTTCGCCTATACGCCTCAGCGGCTGGATGAGGGCGACAACAGAAGACGTAAAGAAAGCTTTTGCGAAAGTCCCGAAGCTCAAACACTTAAACCTTTCGGTTTCGACATCAGACCAGATGATAGTGAATAAATTCAAGGGCAAGATAGACCACGAGGGCGTGATCAGAGAAATGGTTGACGCCGTTAAAAAAGCCGGGCAGTGCGGCGCTGAATCCATAGGCGTAAACGCGGAAGACGCTTCGCGGACCGGAATGGAATACCTGATCAGGTTTTCAAAAGCCGCGAAACAGGCCGGAGCTGCCAGGATACGCTACTGCGACACGCTCGGTTACGATGATCCTTTCACGATCTATGAACGCGTGAAAAAACTCGCGAAGGAGATCCAGATGCCGGTTGAACTGCACTGCCACAATGATCTCGGCATGGTGGTAGCCACGTCCATCTCGGGAGCGAAGGCGGCGGCAGACGCGGGAGTGGATGCCTACATAAACACGACCGTGAACGGCATGGGCGAAAGAGCCGGGAACGCGGACCTTGTATCGGTCATACTCGCGCTGAAACATTCAAGCGGTTTCCACGGCAGATACCACCTGGAAGAACGAGTGAACCTGTCCAAAGCGTGGAAGATCGCCAAATACGCTTCTTATGCCTTTGGCGTTCCCATACCGATAAACCAGCCAGGGGTCGGGTCCAACGCATTCGCCCATTCTTCGGGGATACACGCGGACGGCGCCCTAAAAGACCGCCGCAACTACGAGCTTTACGATTTCGAGGCCCTGGGCAGGGGCGAGCCGGAAGTCGTGGAAACCGGCAGGCAGATCATCGCCGGGGAATACAGCGGCATAAAGGGGTTCCGCAACGTCTACGAAAAAATGGAAGTAAAATTCAGGAACGACAACGAGGCGCGCAGGGTCCTGGAGCTCGTAAGGTATGCAAACGTCGCGAAACAGAAACCCCTGGTCGAGGATGAGCTTAAATTCATCGCAAGCCATCCTGATATAGCGTGTAAAATATTGACCATGAACCCGTAACATGGCTCATCCCTGCAGTGCCTTCGGCACTCAATGCAGGGACCTACGAGCCAGAGCTGGGTTAATGGCTCTTCGGTAGCTGATGGCTTAAAACAAATCGGTAAATAAAGATGAAAAAAATATTCGTCACAATCCTTATGGTGATCATCTGTGCTGCGTCCGCTGAAGCGGCTGAAACAAAAACCGCCAAGATCAAAGCAAAAACCAAGAGCAAAAAACCGCTTGAGGAAAACGTTATGCTTCTGCACGGCATGGGTGCTGCCGCCCTGGCAAGGGAACAGTATGAAACCGCTATTTTGTACCTGAAAGAAGTAATAAGGCTCGAACCCAAAAATGCAAAAGCATATTCCGAACTCGGAAGGGCTTACTGCCGCACCTGGAATACAACGGAATCGCTGAAAGTCCTGAAAAAGGCCATTGCCCTGGACCCGAAGCTTGAAGCCGCGTACCTGAACCGCGCGGAAACATACAACAGGATGAGAAGATCTGACGAAGCTATAGCCGAATGCGGGAAAGCTATAGACATAAACTCCTCTTCTTTAGGCGCGTGGGGGATCATGGGCATAATCCAGATGTCAAGGGGCGAGGATTCCCGTGCTATCGCATCTTTTGAAAAATATGCCTTTTTCAAAGAACTGAAAGACCGGGAGATGAAAGAAAAGTATTACATGGTAATGCGCTCCGAACAAACCGAAATAGCCTATGACCAAAACTGCTACTTCCTCGCCCAGATCTATTTCAAACACAATAATTTTGAAAGCGCGGCTTTAAATTTCGAAAGGGCAAGGCCCGGATATGAAGCGGATCCGTTTTTCTATTATTTTCTTGCCACAAGTTATTTAAAAACCGGAAGATATGACAACGCGATAGAAGAATATCTATACGGCCTTGACATTGCCCCGGAGGAATCGGGTTTTATGTATAACATAGCCTGCGCTTACGCGAAAAAAGCCGATGTTAAAAACAGCACAGAGTGGCTCAGGAAGGCGATAGAAAAAAATCCCGCGTTTAAAAAAGACGCCGTGCAGGACGAGGACTTTGGCCTAATAAGGGAAAAACCTGAATTTCAGGAACTTATCCGCTGATTGAAAATATAATTATGAATTATGAATGATCGTAGATTATGAGTCAAAAACAAGGATTCTATTTAAATTAATACCTTGCAGTAGATTCATAACTCATAATTGTTTATGGATTAATCATGGTTGTGCTTGAAAATAAATGGATACATGTTGAAATAAACACCTGGCATGGCGCGTTCGTGGAAATACTGAACCGCCCTGCCAACCTGCATCTCGTTTCGGAAAAATTCAAACCCGATTCACCCCCCTGGATCCTCCGCATGAAGGAAAACCTTTCAGCTCCTCCCAGGCAGACATCATCTTTCGAAAGCTGCGACGTTATGCCCAGGACGAACGGAAAGGACGTTGATTTTACCTGGAAGATAAAAGAAGGACTTTCAATAAAAGCAACGGCAAGCCTCCCCAAGGACAGCCCCGAACTCACCCTGGTCTTCAGGGTTGAGAACAAAACAAAAGAAATAATATCATCCCTCGAATTCCCCCTGATCAGCGGTATAGGTATCCTCGGCAATGAGCTGAACAATACGTATCTTGCCCATCCCGTAGCCCGCGGCTTCCTGTTCCGCGCGCCTTTTAAGACCCTTGCGGATCCCGGGCTTCTGCGCCATGTTCCCTACCCCAGCGGCTCCGGCAGCACGATGCAGTTCTTCGCTTATTACCTTAAGGACGCCGGCGGCTTTTATTTCATCTGCCGGGACCCAAAAAACACAGCCAAAGAATTCAATTTCTTCAGGGATGCCGGCGCGCTTGCCGCGTCAATAATGCATGAATCCTGGGACCTGAAACCGGGTAATGCCCTTGACCCCGGGTACCCCGTGATAATCGGAGTTTTAAACGAAGGCGACTGGCGCGAAGCCGCTGACCGCTACAGGGCCTGGGCTGCCGGCGCGGAAAAAGATTCTCCCGCCTGGTGCAACGAGGGAAAACTTGAGGACAGGGTAAAGAAAGGCACGGCAGCAAAATGGCTCGCAGAACAAACCGGTTTCTGCACTTTCGGCATGCCTTCATCCTTAGACGTCTCGAAATGGATAGAAGCGTTCCACGGCGTCGCTTCAACACCCGTATTCCACGTCCTGGGTTATGACTGGGCCGGATGGTCGCGCCTTGAGCGGGGGCCCCTCCCTGGACTAAGGGAGATACTTGGGAAGATCGGGCTTAAACCCGGATACGCAACGCTTATCAGGATGCACGCGGAACTGAAAAATTTTGCGCCCCACGACGTTACGGATGAAACCAGGCTTAAAAACGCCATGAAGGAGATCGGGGTTGACATATCCGCTTCGCGCATAGAAGACCTGCGGGAGGCGTTCAGGCTGTATCAAAGATTCAGGCCCGAATTTGAAGATATCTCCGACCCGGCACAGTGGTTCCCTTCCAACATGGACCCTAAGAATTCCGAGGCGGTAAAGAAGAACGGTGACCGCTTCGCGCTTTTTCTTTTTGATTTTCTTTCCTACGGGCACAACCTGGACAGATACGGGCTGCTCTCGAGGGAACTCAGGGAAAACCTGGCCTCCGAATTCTTGGACAACTGGATGCACCCTTCCTCGAAATACTGGCAGGACTTCCACGCCCTGCGCGACGCGGAAGCGGTGAAGCAATGCGGCGTTGACGCGAATTACTACGACCTTTCCGCCTCCAGCCTGGGAAATTTTTCAGACAGGACGGACCTCGGCTGCCCCGCGGGCAAAGGCAGGAACCTTATCGAGGCATACCGCAGGGTTTACAGTGCAAGCAAAGAAGCAACGATGAAAGCCGCCCGCGCGTGCGTGCCGCGCGGGACAGAGGCCATTGCGGAGAATTTCATAAACGTCATTGATTTCGCGCACTGCCGCTCCGGCGCCGAGGTGCAGAATGACATGGAGGGGGCGCAGTTCCTCCAGCTTCTGAAAAACGGCTTTGCCCGACGCATCCCTATGTGGCCGTATGTCTATCACGAGTTCGGGCCTGTCTGCATGGACGGGCTGTGCAAGCTGTCAAAGGACTTCGGGAACTATTTTTACTACATTGCCTCAAGGGTATGCCTTGAAGGAAGCATCGTGGAACTCAACTACGAATATTCCTCACCGGAACTCCTGCCGGAAATGTCCGGGAAAAGCGTATACATCACGCACGACCGCACTTTTATAGAAGACGAAAATCCTTTCCAGGCTGACCCGGAAAAACTTGAATTCCTCAGGGAAATAGCGGCGGCGCGCACCGGGTTCGCAAAACCGTATCTTGCCTACGGGAAAATGGCAAGGCCCGCGAAACTTATTTCCGAAGTAGAATACGTGGAGATGGACTGGTACCATTACAGCGGTTCCGCGAGCCGCAGGGACAGCGGGACCCAGACGGTCCCCGCCGTGATACACGAAGCGTGGACCCACCAGGACAAAACCATGGGCCTGCTTTTTGTGAACCTCTACGGGAAATCCCAGATAGTCATAGTGGACCTGGACCTGCGGAAATACGCAATACCCAGAGGGCCCTGGAAATTATCCCTTGTGTCGAGTAACAAGGAACCCGCGCATCTGGGGGAAATGGCTGAGCCCATAGGCAGAATAAGGTTTACGCTTGAGCCGCGCAAAATCTACCTTCTTGAAATAACCGGCCACAAAGCTTAAGGAGAAAAATTCGTATCCAACAGTAATCTACTAAGGAGGAACGTATGCAAATTCTGGGTTATATAATTCTGGGGATTGCGGCAGGAGTTTTAAGCGGCTTTCTGGGCATAGGCGGCGGGGTTATAATCATTCCGGTGCTTGTCTATATGTTCGGTTTAACCCAGCACCAGGCGCAGGGAACTTCTCTTGCCGCGCTTTTACCGCCCATTGGGCTTCTTGCTTTTCTAAAATACTATCAGAACGGGTGCGCTGACTTAAAAATAGGCTTGATAATCGCGGCCGGATTCTTTTTCGGGGGGCTTTTAGGAGCTGTCTTTGCACAGCCCATACCCGATGTGATGCTCAAAAGGATCTTCGGCATCTTCCTTTTTGTTATCGCGGCCAGGATGTGTTTTGGCAGGTAATGAAATTTGACAAATTTTAAATTATTGGTATAATAAAGTAACATAAATAACTACTTATTGCAAAAGTTAAAATGCAAATTGCAAATTGCAAAATTATGATGCAAGGATTTTATTTAAATAAATCAACTTCAGTTCACTCTCACAATCTTTCATAAGGAATCCCCGCGTCTAGTCCCGATTATATCGGGACTGCAGGGGGTAAATCTCACAATCTCACAATATATTAAGGGGGTTTCTTGATCAGCGGATATACTGAATATAAGCGGCGTGAATACTGCAGGGACATAAAATGCCCTGTGCAGGCGGAGCTTGAAACAAAAAAGGAAGGCTCTGAGGAATACGAAAAGGTAAGGAACAAATGCAAGGAGGCCTGCGTCCACACGACCTACGAATTCCATCACTGGCTCATCCAGAAAGGCTTTCTTGTTGTTAAACCAGATTAATGATGAATTATGAATGATCGTAGATTATGAGTCAAAAACAAGGATTTTTATTTAAATTTAACTCCATGCCGTTGATTCATAACTCATAATTGTCTTTAAAGGGAGGTAGATTATGCCGGAAACAGACGTAAGCAAAGAGGAAAAAAAGTTTTACGAGGATGTCCCCCAGAAGAACCCCGTGTTCTCTTTAAAAGGCTCAGGCTCTCTGGACTGGGGAATGAAGGACAGGCTTTCCCGGATATTCAGCCCTAAAACTGGCCACACGGTAATGCTTGCGGTAGACCACGGATATTTCCAGGGACCCACAACCGGGCTTGAGCGCATGGATATAAGCATCGTGCCGCTGATACCCTACGCGGACGCCCTGATGCTCACCCGCGGCATACTGCGTTCCCTTGTGCCGCCGGACTCGAACAAGCCAATTGTTATGCGCTCAAGCGGCGGGCCCAGCATACTCAAGGAGCTCTCAAACGAGGAAATAGCGGTGGATATCGAGGACGCGATACGCATGAACGTGTCCGCGATCGCCTTACAGGTCTTCATCGGAGGCGAATTTGAGACCCGTTCGGTGCACAATATGACGAAACTCGTGGACGCGGGCCTGCGGTACGGCATTCCGGTGATGGCTGTTACCGCGGTCGGCAAGGAAATGGTCAGGGATGCCAGATATTTCAGGCTTGCCTGCCGCATATGCGCTGAACTCGGCGCTCACTTTGTCAAAACATACTACGTGCCGGAAGGATTCAGGACGGTTACATCTTCCTGCCCGGTGCCGATAGTCATGGCCGGGGGCAAAAAGATAGGCGAACTTGAAGCGCTGACAATGGCGTACAAGGCGATACAGGAAGGTGCGTCAGGAGTGGATATGGGCAGGAATATTTTCCAGAGCGAAAATCCCGTCGCGATGATAAAAGCGGTAAGCGCGGTAGTGCATAAGGACCTTACTCCCGAAAAAGCCCTTGAAATGTACAATGATTTAAAATCCAAAAAGAGAAAAGAATAACCACGGATTAGCACGGATTTAGTCTTCAACCTTTAACTTTTAACAGTATTATTGCGGAGGCACATGCCGGCGCTCGGGCTCATGGTATACGTCCTGTTCCTGGCCCTTATTCTCGCCCTGTGGGAGATCCAGATCGAAGGCAAGAACGGGTGGGCTGAAAAACTCCCTTGCTGGAGGAACGAAAAATTTTCCATGGGCGGAAGGCCGCTCACAGGCTACCACATATTCCTCGCGCTTTTCGTAATAACCTTCATACACATAACATTTTTATTTGCCAGGTGGAACATTCGGAGGGAATTGTTCACAGCGGGATTGATAATAGAGCTGTTCCTCGCGGAAGATTTTTTGTGGTTCGCGCTGAACCCGGATTACGGCATCAGGAAATTCAGGAAAGGCGGGATCTGGTGGCACAAGGCCTGGATAGGCCCTGTGCCCTCTATGTATGTTTACCTGGGCATCCCGGCCGCAATTATCTTTTTCCTTACATTCAATTCCGTCTGACCTAACCACTAAATTCTTAACCACGAATTAGCACGAATTCTCACGAATTTTTTTACTTTGTAAACTGTATAAACTCTGTAAACTTAAAACTTATTATTTTACAAGCATACTATGGTCTATGGACAATGGACTATGGACTATGTTTAAGGAGTTAACATGGACGCAGAGTATGTTGTAGTCGGCGCGGGATTTGCCGGCAGCGTGATGGCGGAAAGAATAGCAAGCGTTCTCAATAAAAAGGTGCTTGTCATTGACAAGCGCGGCCATATAGGGGGGAACTGCTATGACTGCCCTGACGAACACGGCATACTCATACACAAGTACGGCCCTCATATCTTCCACACGGTGAACGAAGAAGCCTGGAATTACGTGTCCAATTTCACTGAATGGAACCTTTACCAGCACGAGGTGCTGGCGTTCATAGACGGCCATTACGCCCCTGTCCCGTTCAACCTTAACTCTATCCGCGCGCTTTTCCCCGGATCCTTCGCCCAGAAGCTGGAAAACAAACTGCTTGAGAAATTCGGGTTCAACAAAAAGGTGCCGATACTTGACCTGCGCAAGGCGGATGACGCGGACCTGAAGTTCCTGGCGGACTACGTATATGAAAAGGTCTTCCTGCATTACACGGAAAAGCAGTGGGGAATGAAACCCGAAGACCTTTCGCCCGAAGTCACGGGAAGGGTACCGGTCTTCGTAAGCAGGGACAACAGGTATTTCCAGGACAGGTTCCAGGGAATGCCAGTGAAAGGCTACACGCCGGTATTCGAAAAGATGCTCTCGAACAGGAACATAAGGGTGGACCTTAACACAGACTACAGGAAGGTCCGGGGCCAGCTGAAATACAAAAAACTTATTTACACGGGACCTGTGGATGAATTTTTTGAGTATAAGTTCGGGAAGCTCCCTTACCGCTCCCTGGATTTCGGGTTCGAGAACCATAAGAAGGAATTCTACCAGGACGCCTCTGTTATCAACTACCCAAACGACTACGGCTTCACCAGGATCACCGAGTTCAAACGCCTGACCTGGCAGAAGGCTGATTCAACAACGATCATCAAGGAATTTTCAAAGGCGTGCGAAAAGGAAACCGACATCCCCTATTATCCGATCCCTGCGGATGAACCCGTTAAGCTCTATAAAAAATACGAGGAAGAAGCAAAGAACAATAAAAACGTGATATTCCTTGGCAGGCTTGCCCAGTATAAGTACTACAACATGGACGCGATCATAGCTTCCTCGCTTGCCAGATTCAAAGAGTTAAAAGTTGAAGGTTAAAGGTTAAAAGTTGAAATCCGTGAAAATCCGTGTTAATCCGTGGTTAAAATTCATATTTCTGAGGTGATTATGAAGAAGATATTCATGCCGCATATCGAAGCCGGAAGCGGGCACAAGATCCCTGCGATGGCGGTGAAGGAATCGATAGAGGCGTTTTACCCGGGTAAGTACCAGATAGACGTGGTGGATTTCGCCAAGGAATCAGGCGCCCTGAAGGACGATAAGGCGCTCAAGGGCGGCTGGGAATTCCTTCTGAGATACCCGGTCCTGGCGCGGCTGGGCTACAAGATAATGTGGGCGACCAGGTACGATTCAGAGGGATACCTGAGCCTTTTTGCCAGGGAATGGCTGGAAAAAGGGACCGAGTACCTCAGAAATTATAAGCCTGATATCGTTTTCACGCCACACATGTTCTCCTTCTTCACCTGCGCCTATATCAGAGAAAAATTAATGCTGCCCATAAAGCTTATAGGCTACATCACAGACCCTTTTGACGCCTGCCCCTGGTGGGCGGAAAAAAGGATGGACTGGATAATCGTGGCGTCCGAAATAGCGAAACAGAAGCTTCTGAAACTCGGTATCGAAGAGAAGAAGATCCTTATCATGCCGTTCCCTGTCAGACGCAGCTTCTTCAACATAACAAAATCAAAGGAAGAGCTCGTGAAGCTATACGGCCTTGACCCGTCAAAACCGACGATACTCACAAGCGCCGGCGGCCAGGGCATAGGCGCCTCAAGCGCGAAATACGTGGAAACGATCTACCGGGAAAACATGCCGTTCAACGTGCTTTTTGTCTGCGGGAGGAATGAAGGCCTGAAAGCGCATTTTGACAGCCTGAAAAAGGAAGTGAGATCGGGAACGGTGCTTGTGCCGTTCGGGTACATTAACAACATGAACGAGCTCCTCTCCATTTCCGACTTCACCATAGCGAAAGCCGGCGCTTCCACCACAATGGAATCCCTGATAATGAGCTGCCCCATAATTTACACGGACTGGGCAGCGTGCAACGAATGGACGAACGTGGAATTCGCGATGGACAACAAGGCGGGCTGGTACGCGCCGGACGCAAAAACGTTCTTCAGCATAATCAGGGAAATACAGAACACGGATATACTCAAAACATACAAGGAAAACACGAAGAAGCTGGGCCTGAAATCCGGCGCTGACGAAATAGCAAAATTCGTGGTCCAGCAGCTTGAGCAGAGTTAACCACGGATTAACACGGATTTTCACGGATTTCTCTTCTGCTTGATGCTTGATACTAAAAATAATCACCGTAATCATCTTTTAAAATCACCGTAATCATTAAGGAGAAAAAAATGAAAGTCGCGATGTACTATAATAATAAGGATGTGCGCCTGGAAGAAAAACCCGTGCCCAGGATCGGGCCGGATGAATTCCTCGTCAAAGTAAAAGCGTCGGGCGTTTGCGGAACCGACGTGCTTGAATGGTACCGCATAAAGACAGCCCCGCGGGTGCTGGGCCACGAAATGGCCGGGGAAATAACCGAAACAGGCGCGAATGTGAAGAAATACAAAAAGGGCGACAGGGTGTTCGTGACCCACCACGTGCCGTGCAACACCTGCCATTACTGCCTTAACGGACACCACACAGCCTGCGATACCCTGCACCACACGAACTATGACCCGGGCGGGTTCTCGGAATATATAAGGATACCGGCGATAAACGCTGACAGGGGAACTTTCCTGCTCCCGGATGATATGTCCTACGAAACAGCAACGTTCATAGAGCCGCTTGGGTGCGTTGCAAGGGGCCAGAGGCAGATAGGTATAACTCCCGGTTCAACCATATTAATAATCGGAAGCGGCATATCCGGCCTTCTACACCTCCGGCTTGCGAAGGTTATGGGCGCAGGAAGGATAATAGCATCCGACATAAGTGAATACAGGATGAAAAAAGCCCTTGAATCCGGAGCGGATAATGTTATCAGCGCGAAGGGAAATGTCACTGAACAGCTGAAAAATTTAAACGAGGGAAGGCTTGCGGATATCGTTATCATCTGTACCGGAGCTGAATCCGCGTGCGCGACCGCGTTGAAATGCGTGGAGCCTGGCGGCACCATACTGTTCTTCGCTGTCCCAAAGCCCGGGACCGACATCCCTGTCCCGATAGCCGATCTGTGGCGCAACGAGGTTAAAATGATGACATCCTACGGCGCAGCGCCTAACGACCTCGCTATCGCGCTTGAGCTCCTGAAAGCGAAAAGGGTCCCTGTAGAGGACATGATAACCCATCGCCTGCCCCTTTCGGAAACAGGAGAAGGGTTCCGGCTTGTGGCAAGCGCCGGCGAATCCATTAAAGTCATAATAAAACCGTAAAGCTGTCATTGCGAGAAGCAAAGCGACGAAGCAATCTATTAAGGCAGAATAATGCCGGTTTTAAAAACAAAGAGGGGCATCGGCCTGGAAATTGACTTTTGAAGAAAAATATAGTATAATATTAATTCGTTATGATAACGAAAAAGTGGCTGATTCGGGGTATTTTTCGTTATGATATCGAAAAGGATTTATATGGGAAATTTTAAAAAACATCTTGCGCTGGCAAAGGAAAAATTACAGGCAACAGTAACTGCTTATCAAAATAAACAACACACGGTTGTTGGCGATCTTGCTACTAAAGTGGTTGAACAACTTGTAGAAGCAGAGGCAGCCAAGAAAAACCAGCATTTTGGGACACATAAGGAAAGACATGAATATTGTAATAAGAATTTTCCACCCGAGATTAACGAGAGTATGAGAAAAGTCTGGTTTGCCTATGGAGAT
Organism: Candidatus Desantisbacteria bacterium CG1_02_49_89; assembly: GCA_001871075.1. Taxonomy (GTDB): domain Bacteria; phylum Desantisbacteria; class UBA1551; order UBA1551; family UBA1551; genus UBA1551. The sequence continues at coordinate 2,153 of MNUP01000140.1, read as the reverse complement.
TTAGGTTATGACGGAGTAAACGGAAAAAGGGCAAGAACAGTAATGGAAAATTTAAAGAGTGTTGTCACTTTCTTTAAGGAAAGACTCGATGAAAAAATTGAACCTGAAATTAATATCTAAAAAGATAACAGAATCTCTGTTAAAAATCAACGATGTCAGGGCAATCGTGCTCTATGGCAGTTTTGCACGCGGTGATTTTGGGCCGAAGTCTGATATGGATTTGTTCATAGTTACCGGTAAAAAAGATACAATAGAAAAAGTAGAAAAAGAGATTGTTCGGTTAGAACGAGAGATAGGTAATGATATTCAGCCAACTATAAGGACAATGGAGGAATTAGAAAAAACCGATTCCGGACTATTGCAAAATGTATTCCAGGAAGGGAAAGTCCTTTATACAAAAGAACCTTTGGAAATTCCAGCGGTGTCTTTACTGGAACAGAAGCCCTATATTATCTTCTCATTCAACCTTAATGGTCTCAACCAAAAACAAAAAGCTGTATTTAACCGAGAATTGTATGAGCAAACAAAGGGGAAATATACATATAAGGGACTTCTGAAAGAATTGGGTGGAGAAAAAGTTTCCCCTGGCTGCATTATAATACCTTATAGCAAAGAAGAAGCACTGTTTAATTTTTTTAAAAAATATAGAGTTAAATTTACACAGACAAAAATTTGGAAATCTTAATTTTTCTATCGGTATTTCATTTTGACACCTTCCCTTCGGACAAACAGGATTTAAGATAAAGTTAATAGAGCATTAGATGAAATTAAAGCGTGTGGAACGGAAGACACTTTTGTATAAGAGCGGAGTAGAATACGCTGATTTCTGCCTGAATCACATTGAAGGCTGTTCTCATGGATGCAAGTATCCCTGTTATGCCTTTATGATGAAGAAAAGATGCGGCACGGTTAAAACCTATGAAGAATGGTGTGACCCTAAGATAGTTTCAAATGCTTTAGATCTTTTAGAGAAAGAAATTCCAAAATATAGAAAAAAGATAAAGTACGTGCATCTTTGTTTTTCAACAGATCCCTTTATGTATAAACAGGATGAAGTGAAAGATTTAAGCTTGAAAATCATTAATAAGTTAAATTCCAATGATATCCGCTGCACTGTTTTAACAAAGGGAATCTTCCCAAAAGAATTAGGAGATATGAACGGTTTCAGCAGAAATAATGAATATGGAATTACACTGGTTTCGCTTAATGAAGGTTTTAAAAGAAACTACGAACCCAATTCGGCTAGTTTTAAAGAAAGGATAAAAGCATTAGAGCATTTGCATGAAAAGGGATTTAAAACATGGGTTAGCATGGAACCATATCCTACACCGAATATAATTAAGCAGGATTTGATGGAAATATTGGATGCTGTATCTTTCGTTAACAAGATCATCTTCGGCCGGTTAAATTATAATGTAAAATCCTCGGAATTTAAATATACGAAAGAATTTTATAACAGCTCCGCTTCTTTTGTGATAAAATTCTGCAGACAAAAAAAGATTGATTATCATATTAAACAAGGCACGCAAACTAATTAATCGTATTTTCAGAAAGCTGTAATTTAATTGGTGCATTCCAGTTTAATTTTTAAAACCATTGAGAGTGATAGAAAATGCAAAAAAAAATTTATTCGATCTTGATAGTGAATATTTTAACATTACTCATCTTTAATTCTACGGCCTTATGGGCCTATGAGTCAATCAGTCCCGATTACAGGAAGCTCTATCTTAAAAACGATAGATATTTAGATTATATAGTTAAATTTAAGGGTTCTTCTCCAAATGTTGTTGCATAATATAATCAATGTATCTATGTATAGCCGCTGCAAGCCTGTTTTATCTTTAACATAAAGTATTCGTCATCGTGAAACCCGTAGGCCTTACGTTTAATGACTTTTATCTTGTTGTTCATGCCTTCAAGCTTTGCCGTGTTTATGGGGTAAAGGCAGTGATTGATCAACCCATAGCTGTATCTATCAAGCGTCTTTGCAAAAGCCTTTAAGGGTCTTATCCCTGAAGCATTTGCTCTTTGGATCCAGTCCGAAAGAAACCTTCTGGCGCAGGCAGGGTAGCTATAGTCCCACAGCCTTTTCAGGTCATCCTTGAGGATATATACAAGGTTAAGGTTGCGGTTGAGCTTCAGGAGCCGGCGCA
>MNUP01000092.1 GCA_001871075.1 Candidatus Desantisbacteria bacterium CG1_02_49_89 | reverse complement strand
TGTCTCTAACAGATCTTTACATTTGGGCTGTCATTGCGAGGAGTGTTAACGACGAAGCAATCTCGACCTAAAAATCGAGATTGCCACGCTCCCTTTGGTCGCTCGCAATGACAACTCAAAGCAGAATCAAATGTCAAGGGATTTATGTGACACCACACTAGATCCTGGATGCTGGATTCCGGAACGGAAGGAATTTCTATTTTAATTGAAAATCCTTGATCAAGGATCTAGCATCCAACATCCAGCATCTGTCATAAATATAGAGAGTATATCATAAAAGAGGATTTTTGTCAAGCAATATGCCAAAAACACTTGACAAAACTATATTTCTGTGTTATACTTTAAGAAAATAATTATATCGGAGGAAATTTGACTATTATTATTGAAATCGCGATCCTGGTTGCCGCCTGTTCGGTTGTGGTGATCGCCGTTCTCGCGGTCCCGATACTTCTTGACCTGCGGCGGATAGTGCGGGACTGGAAAAAAGCATCGGACATACTGAAGATCGGAATGATGCCGGCGACATGGCTCATATCCTTCATGACCAGCGTGTTCCAGAAACTGGTTGAAAAGGGCGAAGAAGTCAGTGCTAAAACCGATGACAGCGATAAAAAATAGATGTTTGCTTCGCAAGATTCTTTGCGGGCTACGTCGATAAAAAGACGAATGCCAGCGATGAAAGACCAAGGTCGTTTTAGTCATATTTTTCATATCGCTGAAATCGTATTCTAAAATCGCTGTAATCGCAAAGGAATTTTATGAGAAGAAGTGAATTTTTTCTCCCCACATTGAAGGAAGTACCCAGCGACGCCGAGATCAGGAGCCACCAGCTTATGCTGAGGGCCGGGCTTATAAGAAGGCTTGCCAGCGGCATCTATTACTATCTGCCGTTTGGGTTTCGGGTCCTTCAAAGGATTATCGGAATAGTCAGGGAAGAAATGAACGGCGCCGGAGCGCAGGAAGTTTTGCTTCCCGCGGTCCACCCCAAGGAACTCTGGGACGAATCCGGCAGGTGGGACCTTTACGGCGAGGACATGTTCCACCTTTTTGACCGCAAGAAAAGGCCTTTCTGCCTCGCGCCCACCCACGAAGAGGCGATCACTAACCTGGTGCGCAACGAGGTCCGTTCCTACAAGGAGCTCCCGCTGCTCTTGTACCAGATACAGACAAAGTTCAGGGATGAACCGCGGCCCCGTTTCGGAATGATGCGCTGCAGGGAATTCCTCATGAAAGATGCCTACTCCTTCCACAGAGACGACAAATGCCTGCAGGGAACCTATAAAAAAGTTTATGACGCGTACGTGAGGATATTCAGGCGCTGCGGTCTTGACTGCGAGATCGTCGAGGCGGACCCCGGCCTTATCGGCGGGGGCCTTTCGCACGAGTTCATGGTGCTTGCCCCAAGCGGCGAGGATATTGTTGTGTTGTGCCCCAAGTGCGGTTACCGCGCCAACGCGGATAAACCTGATAAACCGTCGGACGTCGAACGTCAGACGTCGTACGACTTACGACGCACGACGCACGACGAAATGAAAGAAGTAAACACGCCGGACATGAAGACGGTGGAGCAGGTGTCGGCTTTCCTGAAAGTAAAACCTTCGCAGCTTGTAAAAACCCTTATATACTACGCTGACGGGAAACCTGTTGCAGTGCTTGTTCCGGGTGACAGGGAAGTGAATGAAGCGAAGCTGATGTCAGTGCTGAAAACCGCCGGTTTAAAACTTGCTTCCGCGGACCAGATAGAGGAGCTTACAGGCGGGCCCATGGGTTTCAGCGGCCCTGTAGGCCTGAAGGCCGGGATGATCGCGGATCATTCGGTGGCCGGGATGTCTGATTTTGTCACGGGGGCGAACAAGAAGGACACGCACCTGTTTAATGTGAACCCTGACAGAGATTTCAAGATTGAAAGATTCGAAGACCTGACGGCCGCAAGGGACGGTGACCCGTGCCCGAAATGCGGCGCCGGCACCGAGGTCAAGACAGGCATAGAACTGGGCCACACTTTCAACCTGGGCACGCGTTACAGCTCAGCTATGAAAGCGAAATTCCTTGACGAAGACGGGAAAGAAAAGATCATGGTCATGGGCTGCTACGGCATAGGGGTGAGCCGCATAATAGCCGCGGTCATCGAGCAGCATAACGACGAGAACGGGATAATCTGGCCTTTCTCGATAGCGCCTTTTTCCGCAGTAATACTCCCGCTCAACATGAATGACGAGACCCAGAAAAAACTCGCTGAAGAAATCTACGAAGGGCTTACCGCAAAGGGAGCCGATGTCCTGCTGGACGACAGGAACGAGCCTGCGGGCGTGAAGTTCAAGGACGCGGACCTGACCGGCATACCGGTCAAGGTCGTGCTTGGCGACAGGGCTTTGAAAGAAGGAAAGGTCGAGGTCCAGCTCCGGTCCTCAGGCGAAAAACAGAAAGTTGAAAAATCTGAGGCAGTCAGCGAAATTTTAAAATTAATTAAACTGTAGCGGTCGGATTTATCCGACCCGTTATTGATTTAAAAGTAGTGGCAGAGCCTGTCCCAAAGGTCCCTATGGGATCCCCTTGGGGGACCCCTTTGGGGCTCTGCCTGAAAAAGGTATTCAATGAAACCCGCAAAATATTTGTATATTTTTGCTTTAGTCTTAATCTCAGCCTCAATCTGTATGTCCTGCCATTCCTTCCCCGCTGAAGTAAAACCCCTGAACGATTCCGCCTACTTCAAAACAGTCTATTCCCTGATATCCAATGCCCAGAGATCGGTTTACGTGATAATGTACCACACCATCTACTACGAAAAATATCCCGACAGCCTTTCTAACAGGCTTGTCAAAAGCCTTGTCGCCGCCAGGAAGCGCGGCGTGGACGTCAGTGTCATTATGGACAGGATGGGAGAGGAGCGGAAAACGCAAGGCTCTCCCGACAACGAGGACGTCGCGAAGATACTTTCCGCCGGAGGGGTAAAGGTCTATATGGATGACAAGAAGGTGACCACCCATTCGAAGCTCCTGGTGGTAGATTCGCGTTTCACCGTGGTGGGAAGCACCAACTGGTCGTACCAGGCGCTTAACCAGAACAACGAAACCAACGCGCTTATTGATTCGGAGCAGGTCGCGAAGGAATACATCAAATATTTCGAGGATATAGTTACTCTCTGCAAATAATTACCACGGAGACACGGAGGCACGGAGAAAATATTTACTTTAATTCTCTGGCCATTTTATTTTTTAAATTAAAAGACTCTGTGTCTCTGTGCCTCTGTGGTTATTCTTGGGGGTTAAATGAAGTACGCGGTGGGCGTTGACCTGGGCGGCACAAACATAGTAACGATTCTAATGAACGAGAAGGGAAAGATCATGGCCCGGGATAAACGCGCAACGGAGGGATGGAAGGGAAAAGACCATGTTATCGGGCGGATCGCGCAGGGCATAGCCAGCGTGCTGAATTGCAAAATGCAAAATGCAAAATGCAAAATGTCTCCCCTTGCCCTTAATGGGCAGGCAGGGGGGATTTCGCTGCCAGCTCAACAAAAGTTGAGGCAACGCACGACGCACGACGCACGACGCACGACGGCAGTAGTGGGGATAGGCATCGGGACTCCGGGATTAGTCAACCTTGAAAAGGGAATAGTTTACGAGGCGCCCAATATCCCGGGATGGAACAACGTGCCGCTTGCGAGCATTTACAAAAGGGAGTTCGGCATACGCACGTTCCTTGAGAACGACGCGAATTCAGCCGCGCTTGGCGAATGGTGGATAGGGGCGGGAAAAGGGACCAGGTACATGATATGCCTTACGCTGGGCACAGGCATAGGCGGCGGTATAATAATAGACGGCAGGGTTTACCACGGCGCTGACGGATACGCGGGAGAACTGGGTCATATCTCGCTTTCTTTCGACGGCCCGAAGTGCGGGTGCGGGAATCTTGGCTGCCTTGAAGCGTATGCCCCGGCAATAGGGATAATAAGAAGGACAAAAGAAGCCCTGAGGAAAAACAAGAAGAGCCTTGTGTATAAACTGATCGGCGGGGATCCGGGCAGGGTCACTCCCGCGGTTGTGGCGCAGGCAGCGCGGAAAGGCGACGGTCTTGCCAGAAAGATCTGGGACGACACAGGATACTATTTGGGTTCCGCCATTGCGAACTACGTGAATATTTTCAACCCGGAGATCGTGGTTTTGACAGGCGGCCTGACCGGGGCGGGAAATCTTTTATTCAAACCGATGTGGAAAACGGTGCGCGCACGCGCGTTCAAAGGCCCGGTTAAAAAATTAATGATCGTGGCAGGAAAGCTCCCGGATGACGCGGGAGCGGTTGGCGCTGCCAAGACCGCCTTCCAAAGGGCGGGAAAATAATAAACCACAGATTTCCACGGATTATTGCAAAACAATCACAGAGATACAGATAAACACGGTTTCAAATAAAAATCCTTGTCTTTGATTCATAATGCCCCTCGGGGCATAACTCATAATTAACCTAAGGATTATATGCTGTTTTCTTTTTTATCGCTGATGTTTTATACTCTCTTCGGGTTGTTTTTCAAGCTGAGCTCGCATAAGAAATGCAACCCGGCCGCGGTGAACATGAACACCCTGCTCTTTGCCAGCCTGTCGGCTTTCGTTTTCTTCCTTTTCAGCCTGAACCAGTATCACGGCAAAGTCATGCTGCTGGCGCTCTGCGGGGGAAGCTTCCTCTTCGCTGCGTTCCTGTTCACGCTTCTTGCTTTAAAAGACGGGAAAATTTCCACCTGCTGGACGATAATGAACCTGGGGATGGTCATACCGGTCATTTTTTCCATATTCCTGTGGAAAGAACTGGTTGACCCGAAGAAGATCACAGGCTTATCCCTTATCTGTTTCGCGATAATCATGATAGGAGCCGACAGTTAAATGTGGAAGAAATTCGTTATAATGGCGTTTTTCTTTAACGGCTTATGCCTCCTGTTTTCCAAGATCCTGGTGCAGGCAGGCCTGGGCAGCCATAATTTATTCTACCTGTTCGTATTCTACTCAGCCGGGTTCCTGTGGTCCCTTTTCTTTTGCCTGAAGGACAAGATCGTCTTCGGGAAAAAGGAAATTTTTACTGGAATGGGAGCGGGAATAAGCAGTTTCCTTGGTTCTTTATTCCTGATGTTCGCGCTGAACAAGGTGCCGGGCACGATAGTATACCCAGTCGCGGTCGGAGGGAACCTGGTCACCGTCACGATCTTCGCGGTCATTATTTTCAGGGAAAAAATAGGGTTCAGGGCGGTCCTGGGTATCGTCAACGGTGTTGTCGGCCTTATACTTATAAGCATATGAAACTGAATGAATTGCCGCAGATATCGCCGGCGAAGATTACCGCGCTCAAAGAGCGGATCCAGCGGTTGAAAATAAACCTTACGGATATTGAGGAACAGTTTATCCGCGGCAGCGGCAAAGGCGGGCAGAAAATAAACAAAACAGCAAACTGCGTCCGCCTGAATTATTCGAAGTTGAATATTGAAGTTAAAACGCAGAAAGACCGCAGGCGCAGTATAAACAGGTTCCTTGCCCTGCGCGAGCTTGTGGACAGGATCGAAATGCGGGTTTCACCCCAAACCTCGCAGCGTCTCGCGGAGTTTGAAAAGCTGCGCCGCAGGAAGGCGAAGCGCAGGCAGAGGGCGGATGCAAAATATAACCAATGAGAAATTTTAACCACACGATTTCACACGATTATCACGAGATCTATCTTTGTTTTTACTTTGACACTGAATATAAGGGAAAATGGCTACATTGATTTTCGACCTTGACGGCGTGATATGGCTGGGGGATAAGCTTGTGGATCCCCGCGTACCCGCTTTGCTGAAAAAGCTTCAAAGCAAAGGGCACAGGCTTTATTACCTTACCAACAACTCAACGAATAACCAGCGCGGTTACCAGAAGAAACTCTCGCGCCTTGGCATAAAAGCGCGCCTTGAAGAAATAATCTGTTCGGCAAATGCGGCAAGGATGTACCTGGCAAAGAAAGTGTCCAGTGTCCAGTGTCCAGTGTCCCGCCTCATCGGCGGGTCGCCGAAGTGGCGACCAGTGTCAAGTAAAAGATTAAGAACCAAAAAACCAAGGATATTCGTGATCGGGGAAAAACCACTTGTCCGTGAAATGGAGAAGCTGCCTGTAAGAGTAGTTTCAGTAAAAGACGGCGGAAGAATAGATTACGTTGTTATCGGAGCGGACTGGCACCTGACCTATAAAAAGCTTGCAAGAGCAGCGGATGCTATAATCGGCGGCGCGGGTTTCATAGCGACGAACAATGACAAAACTTATCCAATGCAGGGAAGAAAGCTGAGGCCCGGATGCGGCGCCATCGGTGCCGCCCTCACAGCCGCAACAAACATCAAGCCCTGTGTTGTCGGCAAGCCAAATCCTTATATAATAAAAGGCATACCGGGCATGTCCGGGTTGAACCGCGGAAATACTTTTGTCATCGGGGACAGGCTTGACACGGATATAGTGCTTGCAAACAGGATGCGCGTTTCTTCAATACTCGTCCTGAGCGGTACTACCGACCAGGAGATGGCGCGCGGGGCTAAAGGCAGGCAAAAACCGGATTATATTCTGAAAGACGTTACGCAGATCAGCAAGATAGTGAAGAGAGTTTAGCCAGTTTAGTCAGTTATGCCAGTTCAGCCAGTTAAATTCGTGGAAATCCGTGCAAATTCGTGGTTAGAGGATGTTTTAATAAATGGAAACGGAACCGATACGCAATTTTTGCATAGTGGCGCACATCGACCACGGTAAATCCACTCTTGCCGACCGCCTGCTTGAGATAACAGGCTCGGTTGACAAGAGGGTCATGGAGGACCAGGTCCTGGATTCAATGGACCTGGAAAGGGAGCGGGGCATAACCATCAAGGCAAAGGCGGTGCGCATTAAATACAAGGCGGACGACGGAAAAGACTACATTCTGAACCTGATAGACACGCCGGGCCACGTTGATTTCAGTTACGAGGTTTCAAGAAGCCTCGCCGCGTGCGAGGGCGCGGTGCTCCTTGTGGACGCAAGCCAGGGGGTAGAAGCCCAGACGATCGCAAACGCGCACCTTGCTATGCAGAACAAGCTTAAGATCATACCCGTCATCAATAAAATAGACCTTCCGAACGCGATGGTGGAACGCACCCGCGCCCAGCTTCTTCAGCTCCTTGGCAGTGATCCAGCATCTTCGGGCATCCAGCATCCAACATCCAGCATTATCCTGGCCAGCGCTAAAACAGGACAGGGTGCAAAGGAGGTCCTTGAAGCGATCGTCAGGGAAGTCCCGCCTCCAAAAGGTTCGCTGGCAGAGCCGCTTTCCTGCCTCGTGTTCGATTCCTCGTTCAGCTCTTACGAAGGCGTGATCGTTTACGTAAGAGTAATGTGCGGGGAGGTCAAAAGGGGCGATAAAATAAGGTTTATGTTCACGGATAAAACATACGAGGTCACGAAAGTCGGGGTCTTTGAGCCCCGCAAGATGATACAAACCGATTCTCTTTCAGCGGGCCGCGTCGGTTACATAATCGCGAATATAAAGAACATCAGGGACGTGCAGATAGGCGACACGGTCACCAATGACGGCAGGCCCGCTTTGGCGCCTCTGCCGGGGTATAAAAAAATAAAACCGATGGTTTTTGCCAGCCTCTATCCGGTGGGACAGGGCGATTTTGAAATGCTGAAGCGTTCCCTGGACAAGCTGAGCCTTAACGATGCTTCTTTTACTTATGCTGTGGAAGACTCACCCGCGCTGGGGCCCGGTTTCAGGTGCGGGTTCCTCGGCCTGCTTCATATGGATATTGTGAACGAGCGGCTTGAGCGGGAATACGGGCTTGAGCTCATCCTGACCATGCCCAGCGTAATATACCGCGTCGCGACGCGCAAGGGCGTGATAGAGATAGACAGCCCTTCGCGCTTTCCTGACCGCAATTCCGTGGAGCGGATAGAAGAGCCTTTTGTCAAGATCTTTGTGATCTCCCCCCAGAAATACGTCAGCAACGTAATGGACCTGATACTGAAGCATAAGCGCGGTATATTCAAGAACATGAAATATATGGACGAGATGAATATTTACCTTGAATACGAGATGCCGCTGGGCGAGATGATACTCGAGTTCTACGACCAGCTCAAGACCGCGTCCAGCGGGTACGCGAGCATGGACTACGAGCTGATAGATTACAGGGCCGGGGACCTTGTTAAGATAGACGTGCTGGTCGCCACAGAAAAGGTCGACGCCCTTTCCTTCATAGTGCACAGGGAAGACGCCGGGCACCGCGGCAGGGAGCTTGCCAAGAAACTGAAGGAACTCATCCCGCGGCACATGTTCGAGGTCGCTATTCAGGTTGCCATAGGCGGGAAGATAATCGCCAGGGAAACAATACCCGCGATGAAAAAAATGGTTACAGCCAAATGTTACGGCGGGGACATTACCCGCAAGAGGAAGCTGTGGGAGAAGCAGAAGGAAGGTAAAAAGCGCATGAAGCAGATAGGCAGGGTTGAGATCCCGCAGGAAGCCTTCCTTTCCATTTTAAAAATTTAGTCAATAATCTTCCTCTCCCCTTGTGGGAGAGGATTGTGGTGAGGGGGGGGTCTATGAGAAGGATTGTTTTGTTTTTATTCGCGGTTTCCATTTTCTGCAGGGTAGGGGTGTTGTCCGCGGCGGACACGAACCCGCTGAAATACACCTGTTACAGGACTGAAAAGCCGGTAGTGCTTGACGCGCTTCCTGACGACCCGGCCTGGAAGAAAGCCGCGCCGATGAAGGACTGGACCATCTGCGTGGACAACAAGAAGCTATATCAGCCTGCAGGTCATGCGACAACCTCGTGGATGTGCTGGGATGCCGAGAACCTTTACCTGGCATGGGTATGCGCCGATACTGATATAATGGGGAACAGAGCGAAAAAGGACCTGGATGTCTGGGAGGACGATGCTTTTGAGATATATATTGATCCTGATGGGGATGGTTTGAATTATGTGGAAATTGAGATAAGCCCTCTCAACTACTGCCTCGATCTTTTAATACCCGCTCCCTGGAAGGTTCCCTGGAAAGAAGCCGCGGTTTTCAACGTAGCCGACATGAAATACGCGACAAGGGTTTACGGGACCCTTAATTTCAAGGACGACACGGATGAGAAATGGGCCGGTGAGATAGCGATCCCGTTCTCAAGCCTTTCTGACGCGACCACGGCTGCGCTGCCCGTGAACCTTCCGCCGAAGAACGGCGATGTCTGGAGGATACAGTGCTACCGCGCGGAGCATTGGAAAAAAGGAAGGACGGGTGTCGAGTGGAACGCCTGGTCCCCTACAAAAGCGCCGCATAATCTGGGCGAATTCGCCTATGTCACTTTTTCGGATAAGACCCAGTAGAAAATAGTCATGGAGTCGGCTCGCGTAGAAAAATAGCGAGCCTTGGAGTCTTGGGGTTCCCGCCACGATTACTGGCGGGTGGGAGTCTAGGAGTAACAGCTTTGACTCCACAACTCCAGCTCCGACGCAACGTCGGAGAACCCCAGGCCCTGAATCCGACCCACCGATAATTCGCGGTGGGGAGTGGTTCAGTGGCGACTCCTAGACTCAAAACCAGTCGAGGCAAAAAATGAGATCAGCCGTTATGGTTCTGATAGTCATGTCTGTCGCGGTAAACGCATATTGTGAGGAGACAAAGCCCGCAAGGTACGTTTGCAGGTATGTCAAAACTCCGCCTGACATAGATGCCCGCATAGATAAATACCCGTGGACAAAGATCGAGGCGATAGACAATTTCACTATCGTTAACAAATATACCCAGCCGTTTTACAAAACGCGCGCCTGGATGTGCTGGGACGACACCAATTTTTATACCGCTTACGAGATGGGGGATGACGATATCTGGTCAAATAAAGGCAAGCATGACGAGCCGGTGTGGGAAGCGGATAATATTGAGATCTACCTGGACCCTGACAGCGACGGAAAAAATTACCCGGGCGTTGAGATGGGCCCTTTGAACAGCTGTATTGACCTGGTCCTGCCCGCTCCCTGGGTTGAACCTTGGCAGAAAAGCGCGGAATGGGAAATGGAAGGATTGAAGGTCGTTTCCAGGATCGACGGCACCATCAATTTCAGGGACGATACGGATGCGGGATGGGTGGCAATGATAATAATGCCGTTCAAAAGTCTGGAAGGATTCGGCGCCGCGAATATCCCGCCGAAAGAAGGGGATGTGTGGAGGGCCAACATCTGGAGGTTCCAAAGGAACCGGAGGGGGAAGATCAGGCTTGAAGACCATGCCTGGTCCCCGACAAGGGACCATCACGTACCCGCTGAATTCGGTTACATCGAATTCACAAAGAAAGATCCCATTAAGTAGCGGTGCGACGTTTCGTCGCACAATGCTGTCATTGCGGGGAATGCAATGACGAAGCAATCCATTAGAAGGGTGGATGTAGCCGCAGGGCTTGCCCTGCTATCGGTTAAAAAGGTTAAAGGGGTTAAAGGTTAAAAAGGTTAAGGGAAAAAATCCGTGCGCAACCGTGGCTAAATTTGTGAGGAAATAATATGTCAAAAAAGAAGCAGCAGGTAATAAAATACGCGGTATTTAAGATAGAGCCGGGATTTGCCGGCGTCTGCTCCACAAAAAAAGGTATCTCCCTTCTCGTGCTTCCGCGGGAAGAAAAGGAAGAGGTGATGGCGATCATCCAGAAACATGCGGCTGACTACGCCAAGGCTTCGTCAGCTGAACTTGAGGACGATCCCGGCCATTTCGCGGACCTGAAAAAGGACCTTGCAGGTTATTTCAACGGCAAGCCCGCAGACCTTGAATATACCATTGATCTTTCAGGATACACCCCTTTCCAGAGCGCCGTTTTCACCGCCGCCAGGGGCATTCCATACGGCGAAACCCGTTCATACCGCTGGATAGCAAGGAAGATAGGGAATCCCAGGGGAGCCAGGGCAGCGGGCCAGGCGCTTAAAGTAAATTTATTGCCGCTTCTTGTTCCCTGCCACAGGGTGATAGAGGAGGGCGGGAAGATCGGCGGATTTTCTCTCGGCATAAGATGGAAAGAACGGCTCTTGCAGCTTGAGGGGGTTTTACTTACTTAAAAACAGTGGTCAGTGGTGAGTGATCAGTGATCAGCAATCTAAGGTGAGTGGTCAGTGGTGAGTAAAAAATGACAGTTAAATATTATAAAGATTTATTGATCTGGAATAAAGCAAAAGACCTTGTAAAAGAGGTTTATATAGCAATCAGGAAGTTTCCAGAAATTGAAAAATATATTTTAATAAGTCAAATTCTTAGGTCCGCCAACTCTATCCCTACAAATATCGCTGAGGGGCAGGCTAGGCAGCACTCAAAAGAATTTATTCAATTTCTCCATATAGCATTGGGTTCCCTTGCAGAACTTGACACGCAATTATGTATATCGAAGGATTTGGGATATTTAACAGAGGAAGAATTAAATAAATTTGATATGAAGATTACCGAATTGAGAAAAATGACGAGAGGTCTTATTTCAAAACTGTAACCGAATATTGACCGATATTTATTGATTGCTGTCTGCTGTTCACTCACTACTGATCACTGATTGTTGATTGCTGACCACTGGCCACTGGTCACTATATGGAGGCAGGATGAGTAACGGAAACATTCCCGTATTCATGATAGAAGGCGAAACTTTGCCTGAAGCGTGGGAGAAAGCAGTGCTGAAGACCTGGCAGGACGGAGCCCAGATAAAAACAGAATACGACAAGCCGGGTGACCCGGCGTCCAGGGACTGCACTATGATAATGGTCTGCAAAGACCCGTTCAAAGAGCCCCGCATTCACCGGGCTTTTCCCGCAGGCCTTGAAGACCTGGAGGTTTACAGGCAGGAAGTGATCGACGGCGTCCACGATTCCTGGATCTGCCCGCAGGAAGGCAAGTGGACCTACACCTACCACCAGCGCCTTTTTGCTTTTGAAGCGGAAGGCAAAGCCATAAACCAGATAAATTATATAATTGAAAAACTTTCAAAGACCCCGTATTCCCGCAGGGCGCAGGGTATTACCTGGAATCCGGCGACAGACCCGCCAACAAACGACCCTCCCTGTTTGCAGAGGGTGTGGTTCAGGATCCTCGATGACGAGAAAGGAAGCCCGGTGCTCAATATGAACACGCACTGGCGCTCCAGGGACGCGTACAAGGCGGCGTTCATGAATATATTCGCTCTTACAGACCTGCAGAGGATGATAGCCGGGGAGATCGGGAAAAAGACCGGGAAGAAAACAAAAATAGGGCGTTATACGGACATAACGGATTCGTTCCATATATACGGTTCTTATTTTGGGCAGTTCAAGGGTTTTCTGGACACCGTGCAGAAGCGGTCGTTTGAGGAGCGCACCTGGACGAGCGAATTCGCTGAGCCGGTGTTCGCCGAAGCCCGCCTGAGACTCGGGAAAGAAAAATAGATCGCTGAAACGCCGAGTCTCCAATTATGAGTTATGAATTATGATTTATGAATGAAGGAATTTTATTTAAATATAATACCTTACTGTTGATTCATAACTCATCACTCATAATTCATAATTTTAGTAAACCCCACATTTAGAGGACAAGGAATGATAATAGCGGTGCTGTCTGATACTCATATTCCCACAAGAGCTAAAGAGCTTCCGAAAAAGCTGGTTGAACGCCTGGAACAGGTTGACCTTATCCTGCACGCCGGGGATTTCGTCCACAGGCAGGTCTACGAAATGCTCGCGGGCATGAAAAAGATCGAAGCGGTGGCCGGCAACATGGATGAGGATGATCTGAAAATAAAGCTGCCTTCAAAGAAAATAATACAGGCCGGGGAAGTCAGGATAGGGCTTGTGCACGGCTGCGGTATTCCGTGGGACCTTATTCACAGGGTGCCTGCCAATTTTACGAAGGAAAAACTGAACTGCATTGTATACGGCCACACGCACATACCAAGAAATGAAGTGATCGACGGCAGGCTGTATTTCAACCCCGGCAGCCCCACGGACACGATCTTTTCCACCGCCAACACGTTCGGCATACTCGAGATAAACGGCACCGACATAAAAGCCGAAATAGTTAAGATTTAATAGAGATTCATTGCAAAAGTCAAATTGTCCCTAAGGGATCCCAGCGTCTAGATTTCATAAGAAATCTGCGGGGATAAATTGTAAATTGCAAAATTAGTCTGAAATCTGGTGGAAATCGTGTGTAATCGTGTGGTTATAGAATCTTATTATCTGCTGTTGAGGTAAAACATGCTTACGAACATACTCGTGATAATCGCGGGATATTTTATTGGCGCCGTGCCTTTCGGCTATATCGCGGGGAAGATGCGCGGCATAGACATACGCAAGGAAGGCAGCGGTAACATCGGTTCAACCAACGTTGCGCGCGTACTGGGCAAAAAAACCGGCAGGATCGTGCAGGTGCTCGATATAGTAAAGGGGATCGCCCCGGTCCTTATCGCCTATATTATCTTTCCGGATCAAAATGAAATGTGGGTGCGCGTGGCAGCTGGCTGCGCGGTGATCGCGGGGCATAACTGGACTATATTCCTGGGATTCAAAGGAGGAAAGGGGGTCAATACAAGCCTGGGGGTCGCGCTCGCGCTGATGCCTGTGCCGGCCCTCCTGTGTTTCGCGATATGGGCGGTAGTTGTCAAGATATGGAAATATATCTCGCTTGGGTCCATAATAGCGTCTGCGGCATTCCCGTTTTTTGTCTTCTTTCTGGAATGGCCGATTACCTATCCGGCGATAGCAAAGATACTTTCAGTAGTTATCGCGTTCTTCATTATTATCAGGCACCGGTCTAATATAAAACGTTTGTTTAATAGAACAGAGCCAAAAATAGGCAGCAGCA
>MNUP01000099.1 GCA_001871075.1 Candidatus Desantisbacteria bacterium CG1_02_49_89 | reverse complement strand
GGCAGTTTGAGCGGCGGTTCGTCAAAAGCGGACGTGATCGACACGCAGAAACCCGGATTACACAGGATAAAAGTGCTGGAGGGGAAAATAAGCAGGGAGGACTGCGTTACGGCCCAAGTCGATGCATTCAGGCGAAGCCTTATAGCAAGGCACCATACCGGGACCCACCTGCTGCAGGCGGCGCTGCGCCAGGTCCTGGGTATGCACGTTGAGCAGAGGGGTTCACTGGTTACTGCTGAATACCTGCGTTTTGATTTCACGCACGTCCCCGTGATAGACAAAACCGAACTGGATAAGATCGAGGAAACAGTGAACAGGAGGGTAGCCGAAGACCTGGATGTCGGCGTGGCCTGCATGACGCTGCGGGAAGCAAAGGAAAAAGGCGCGCTTGCCATATTCCAGGAAAAATACGAGGAAGGCAGCGTAAGGATGGTTTCCATAGGCGAACCTTTCATCAGCCGCGAGCTGTGCGGCGGGACCCATGTCAGAAAAACCGGAGAGATAGGGCTTATAAAAATTACGGGGCACGAAGGGGTTGCCAAGGGCATCAGAAGGATCACGGCTGCGTGCAGCCTGCCCGCGTACCTTGGCGTGAGGGCACAGCTCGACATTCTGCATGATATTTCCGGCATTCTTAACCTTCCTGCGGATAAAGCAGTGGAAGGAGTGAAGGAGCTGCGCGATAGCAGGAAAGCCCTGGAAACGCAGATAAAACATCTCCGGGGCCAGATGGTCCAGTCAAAGGTACCCCAGTTTATTGAAAACAAGGAGAGCGTTGACGGTGTATACATTGTTGCAGGGCAGGTTGAACACGCGGACCAAGACGCGTTAACGGACCTCTATGAATCAATTGAAAAAAACCTCAGGCCTTCCGTCGGCATTTTCGGCGCGGTCCTGGGAGAAAAAGTCATAATTGTCGGAAGGGCAAGCAAGGAACTGAAAGAAAAGGTTCACATGGGCGAGGTGATGAAAGGGATCGCCGCGGTTATCGGCGGCGGAGGCGGCGGGGACCAGGTAAGGGCGCAGGCCCAGGGAAAGGACAAGACCAGGATAGGTGACGCAATAGAAAACGCAAAAAAAATAGTAAAAGATCAATTATCCAAAGGAGGATAAGTATGGGTATCGGAAAGGGTTTCAGCAATTGGGTGAAAGGAATGGTTATCAAGAAGATCTTGAAGGACCTGCCAAAGGCTTCAAGGGAAAACCTGATAAACCTTACAAAAATGGCAGAATGGATAGCCCCGGTAGAGGTGGACAAAGCAAGGATCAGGTTCGTTCGCGACGCTTTCGAGAACAACCATCCGGGCGTGGAATACGCAAAGAAAATACTGGGGAAGTTTAATCCCAAGGTAAGGGATAAGTTCGCCACTAATTTAATGCTGAACCACATGCTTATAAACGACGAAATAAGGGAACGATTCAAAGTGGAGAAGGGTTTTCAGCCCCCGATGACGATCCTTATAAGCCCGTCAATGAAATGTAACCTGAGATGCCAGGGATGCTACGCCGCTGATTACCAGAAGGATGACGAGCTTGACCTCGGGACCATGCAGAAAATAGTCAACGAAGGCAAGGAAATGGGCTGTTCTTTCTTCACGATCCTGGGCGGAGAGCCCTTCATGTATACGCATTTAATGGAGTTCCTCGGGCAGAACCCCGACTGCTATTTCATGATCTACACGAACGGAACAATGCTGGATGACGCCAAGATAAAAGAACTGGTGAAGCTGGGGAACGCGGCGATAATGTTCAGCCTGGAAGGTTTTAAGAAGGAAACGGACGAAAGGCGGGCGCCGGGTGTTTTTGAAAAGGTCATGGCAGCCATGGACAGGGTCAGGGAGGCCGGCCTTTTGTTCGGCTACTCATGTTACTCAACAAGGTATAACGTGGAGCAGATAGCAAGCGACGAGTTCATCGACCTGATGATAGAAAAAGGCGCGCTTATCGGCTGGTATTTCCTCTGCCTGCCTGTCGGAAAGAACCCCACCACAGAATACATGCCCACGCCGCAGCAGAGGCTTTATCTGAAAATGAGGCGTGACCATATCAGGGATACAAAGCCGATATTCATAGTTGATTTCTGGAACGACGCGCCCTGGGTGCGGGGCTGCATCGCGGCAAGGCAGTTCATACACATCAACCACAGGGGTGATATCGAGCCCTGCGTATTCACGCACTTTTCCGCCGACAACATCAAGACATCAAAGCTGAGCGACGCTTTGCAGTCGCCGTTCTTCAAGGCGCTCAAGAACAGGCAGCCTTACGATGATAACCTGTACCTGCCCTGCACCCTGATCGACCACCCCTATGTCATAAGGGATGTTTACAATGAGACGCACCCGAAACCGACGCACGAGGATGCGATGAAGCTGATCAATGACCCTAAAATTAAACAGGAGCTGGACAATTATTCAAGGGAAGTGAAAAACCTTTTCCAGAAGGTATGGGAGGAGGATGTCGGCAACGGAATGTGGAAGGTAATGAGGGAAGAAACAAGAAAGAAACGGGCGGGAGAAATAGTGGAGTAGGCCGGGCCGGGATATATAATGAAAATAATCTACGGGTTGCGCAGAATAGGCGATCCTTACAGAAAATGCGTTTTGACAACCGGGGTTTTTGACGGCGTTCACCTGGGGCATCGGGCTATAATCAAAGAAGCCGTGGCGCGGGCGCTTAAACTCGGGCGGAAAAGCACGGTCATAACTTTCGACCTGGGAGTGAAAAAGATCCTGGAATGCCCTGGCGGGCGATTATGCAGCCCGGGGGTACTGCTTTCCACTGTTGAAGAAAAGATCAGATTGATCAAGTCCCTGGGGGTCGATCTCCTGTGCATTATCAAGTTCTCAAAACGGTTCTCCCGCATCTCTGCCGGGGATTTTATTAAAGAACTGGTTCTGAGTTTTGATCCCCTGCAGATAGTGGCAGGCCAAAACCATACATTCGGGAAAGACGGTCGCGGGAATTCCGTATTGCTTGAAAAACTCGGACGGAAGTACGGTTTTAGATCAGTAGTTCTAAACCTCAGAAAAGCAGCTGCATCTACGACGGTAAACAGCACGAGGATAAGGAGCCTGGTAAAAAAGGGAAATGTTCAGAAGGCCAATATTCTGCTTGGCAGGAGATTTTTTATAGAAGGCACGGTTATAAAAGGACGCGGTGTCGGCGGTAAGCTTGGTTTTCCAACCGCGAATTTAGAAGTTGACCCGGTTAAGCTTGTGCCGGGCAGCGGAGTTTATGCATGCGAAATACGTTCCGGCAGCAGCAGTTACGGAGGGGCGGTAAATATCGGTTTACGCCCGACATTCGAACGAAGTTCGCGGAGCCCAAGAAAGAGCGCGAAACACACCGTTGAAATTCATATTATGGGATTCAGCGGGATGCTATACGGAAAAAAGATCAAGGTTTCATTTATAGAAAAAGTCAGAAAGGAGAGGAAATTCCGGGACGCAGAAACTCTTAAGAGACAGATAGAGCTTGACCTGATAAAGATAAAGGGAATATTAGGGGTGTCACAAAAGTGCCACCCTAGAAAGGAATATTCAAAGGGAGGAATGATATGGTAATTGCGAAGGAAGAAAAGAAGGAAGTCATAAAAACGCACAGAATGCATGCAAGCGATACCGGTTCACCCGAGGTCCAGGTGGCGCTGATTTCGAAAAGGATAAGCCAGCTGGAAGAGCATTTTAAGATCCATAAAAAAGACCGCCACTCCCGCAGGGGTCTGCTGAAACTGGTCGGGCAGAGAAGGAAATTCCTTACTTATCTTGAAAGAAAAGACAAAAAAAGATACGACGATCTGATAAAGAAGCTTGGGCTTAGAAAATAAACTAAAATTTCAAATGACACGCCCGATAAGGTATCGGAGCGGATAAATTACACTGTGAAAATTCAAAGGTAATTTGCCATTTGATCAAGGAGGAAGTTTGGAAGATGCACAGGTTACAGAGGAAATAGAAGTAGGCGGCAGGAAGCTTATTGTGTCCACGGGGAAAATGGCGAAACAGGCGCACGGTTCGGTGACGCTGCGGTACGGCGATACCGTGGTGCTGGTGACCGCTGTAATGTCACCCGAGGCAAGGAAGGGTATTGATTTTCTTCCCCTGCTTGTGGATTACAGGGAAAAGGCGTATTCGGTAGGCAAAATCCCCGGGGGCTTTTTTAAAAGGGAAGGAAGGCCTACGGAAAAGGAAACTGTCAATTCAAGGATGATCGACCGTTCAATAAGGCCCCTGTTCAAGGAAAACGTGCGTAATGACATCCAGATAATAGCCAGCGTTCTTTCGATGGATCAGATAAACAAGCCGGATGTACTGGGGATCATGGGCGCGTCCTGCGCCCTGGCAGTATCCGGCATCCCGTTTGACAACTTAATAGGAGCTGTTAGGATCGGTAAAGTCGGCGGTAATCTGGTAGTAAACCCGACCTATCAGGACCTTGCGGCTGGCAGCGAGCTGGACATGATCGTAACCGCCACAAAAGACAGGGTTGTTATGATCGAGGCGGGCGCAAAGGAGATTCCCGAAGAGGACCTTGTCAGAGGTATTGAGCTGGCTATGGAGCAGATGGGCGGCCTGGTCAGGGTCCAGGAGAACCTTGCAAAAAAAGCAGGGAAGGCCAAAAAAGGTTTTATCACGGTCGAAGCCACGCCGGAGCTTGATGAAAAGGTCAGGTCCTTTCTTTCAGGAAGGCTTGAAAAGGCGATCAGCGTTCCATCCAGGAATGAAAGAGAAGAAAGCCTGAGGAATATCCAGAAAGCGATGAAGGCGGAGCTTTGCCTTGCAGAGGAAGAAGAGCCTCAGGCAAAGATGATTTTTGAGGAAATGCTGAAAAATATCCTGCGCAAGATGATTCTTTCCGGCAAGAGAATTGACGGAAGGGGATTCAGGGATATACGCCCCATCACGTGCGAGACCGGCGTGCTTCCCAGGACGCACGGTTCAGCGCTTTTCACAAGGGGAGAGACCCAGAGCCTTGTGGTAACGACACTGGGTTCCATGGAAGACAGGCAGATCATAGATGACATAGAGCTCGAAACAGAAAAAAAGTTCATGCTGCATTACAATTTCCCGGCCTTCAGCACGGGCGAGGTCAAGCCGGAAAGGGGCGCAGGCAGGAGAGAGATAGGCCACGGGGCGCTGGCAGAAAAAGCCGTATCCGCGGTACTGCCCTCCGAGGAGGAGTTCCCTTATACCGTGCGGCTCGTTTCGGACATACTTGAATCCAACGGTTCTTCGTCAATGGCGACGGTATGCGGCTCAAGCCTTTCGCTCATGGACGCGGGTGTTCCCATAAAACGCGCGGTTGCAGGCATAGCCATGGGCCTGGTCAGGGAAGGCGGCAATACAGCCATCCTTTCCGACATTGCCGGCATGGAGGACCATTACGGGGATATGGATTTCAAAGTTGCGGGCACTGAAAAGGGAGTTTCCGCGCTGCAGCTCGATCTTAAAATAACCGGAGTTGAAACCAGCGTTCTGAAAGAGATACTTGCGGCGGCCAGGGAGGGGAGGCTGTTCATACTCGGAAAAATGAACGAGGTTATTTCGAAAGCGCGCGCAACCGTTTCGACCTACGCGCCTAAGATCTACATCTATATCATTAACCCCAAGAAGATCGGCGAGCTGATAGGCCCCGGAGGGAAAATGATCAGGTCGATAATAGACCAGACCGGGGCTGAGATAGACGTTGACGATGACGGCAAGGTCATGATATCCTGCACTGACGAAAAGAACGCGATGCGGGCGCTTGATCTGGTGAAATCCATTACCGCTGAAGTCGAGGTGGGTAAAATATACAAAGGCAGGGTTATGCGCGTTATGGATTTCGGAGCTTTCGTTGAGATATTGCCTGGAAAAGAAGGCCTTGTGCACGTTTCCCAGTTCGGCGAAAAACGCGTTGAGGACATCAGGAAAGTGGTAAAGGAAGGAGACGAGTTCGACGTTAAGGTAACCGAGATCGATTCGCAGGGCAGGATAAATCTGAGCAGGAAACAGGCGCTGCGAGAAAAAAAGGACGCATAACATAATACAAGGCGGGATGGAAGAGCGGATATACAAAAAAGACCTTAAAAACGGCCCGAAGGTCCTGGCGGAAGAAATGCCCGGATACCGCAGTGTGTCAATGGGCGTGTGGATCCCATGCGGTTCCCGCACCGAGGATGCCCGCCTCAACGGGATCTCTCATTTCATAGAACATATGTTATTCAAGGGCACGAAGAACAGGTCCGTTTACGATATAGCGCAGTCGCTTGAGCGGGTCGGAGGGCACCTGAATGCTTTTACGGGGAAAGAACTTACCTGCATTCACGCGACCGTCCTGAAAGAGCATGCGGACCTTGCCCTTGACGTGGTCTCGGACCTAATATTCAATTCTCTTTTCAGGGAAGAA
Organism: Candidatus Desantisbacteria bacterium CG1_02_49_89; assembly: GCA_001871075.1. GTDB lineage: Bacteria > Desantisbacteria > UBA1551 > UBA1551 > UBA1551 > UBA1551. The sequence goes on along the minus strand of MNUP01000099.1, from coordinate 7,183 downwards.
GATATAGGGCTTGAAAAGGGCGTTGCAATAGAAGAGATAAATCTTTATGAAGATACGCCCTCGGAACACATTAACGACCTGTTCGCGCAGACTATTTTTCCCGGTCATCCCGTAGGACAGCCCGTAAGCGGAACAAGAGAAAACATACGCAGGTTTGGCAGGGAAGACCTTACGGAATATATCGGCAGGAACTATAATCCCTCTGAATTCATAGTATCAGCCGCAGGCGGCATTTCTTCGGAGGATATAAGCGGCAAGATCAGCGCATGTTTTGAAAGGAAAGCCGCAGGCTCAGCCCCGCGCGGCATTAAAGAGGCCATTCTGGGTGCTTTCCCCGCCCCCAGGTATTCGCCCGGCATAAACCTGTTCAGAAAAAAGCTAAGCCAGGTCCATATCTGCCTGGGCGTGCCCGGTATCCCGCAGGCCGATGAAGAAAGATACGCGTTCGCTGTTTTGAACCTGGTACTCGGAGGCGGGATGGGGTCCAGGCTTTTTCAGAAGATCAGAGAAAACCAGGGTCTTGCCTACGCTATTTCATCTTACCAGGTTTCTTTTTACGACACAGGATACCTTGCTTTATACGCAGGCACAGAGGACGCCAGCCTTAAGAAGCTCTTAATGCTTGCATTGCAGGAGATGAAAAGTATCCGCGATGACGGCATAACAGCCGAAGAGCTGGAATCGGCGAAAGGCTGTTTGCGCGGGAACCTTTTGCTGGGCCTGGAAAATACCGAGGCAAGAATGTCAAGGCTGGCAACGTCAGAAATATATATGGGAAGAATAGTTCCGACAGACGAAGTTATTTTCAGGATCGAAGGAATAAAGGCATCGGATATCAGATCTCTGGCGCAAAAATACATCAGCAAGGAAAAAATTTCAGTGTCAGTGCTGGGTTCCGGGATAAACGAATCCGAAATAAAGGATATACTGGAAAAGGCCGGATAATGGGAAAAACAACGATACGGATAGAAAAGATCACTGACAAAGCCGCGCTTCCTGTCTATATGACGGAGTTCTCGAGCGGCATGGACCTGTATGCGGCAATGGATAAAAACATAGTGATCATGCCGATGGGAAGAGCGCTTATACCAACGGGCATAAAAGCTGAAATTCCCAAAGGTTATGAACTGCAGGTCAGGCCGCGCAGCGGTCTTGCCTGGGAATACGGCATCGGGATCCTTAACAGCCCGGGAACGATCGATTCTGATTACCGCGGTGAAATAAAAGTTATCCTCGTCAACCTTTCCCGCAAAAAATTCAGCGTGAAACCATCTTCGAGGATCGCCCAGATGGTATTGAACAGGACAGAGCGCGCAATCGTAAAGTCCGTAAAAAGCGTAAATGCCACAGCAAGGGGCAGCGGCGGTTTCGGGCACACCGGATATAAGTGATAAATTGCTCATGGCTCATAGCTCATAGTTCATAGCTTATGGCTCATGGCAAAACAGTGACGGAAACAGTGTGCATCCGTGCCTGGATTTAGTGCCAAGAATCAAGTTTTAAGTAAAAAATTAATCCGTGGAAATCAGTGGCTATCTGTATCTGAGTTTATAATATCAAGGATTAAGGATGATCATCATGAAGGAAGACGGAGAGCAGGTAAAAATCGGGTCAAACGAGATCTGGGCGGTTGCGATCATGGGAATTGCCGTTTTCCTGCTGGTCAGCGCCATTACTTTCAACCCAGCTAATTTCCCGCTTGCTGAATATTACAAGGGCCAATCCCGGACAGCTGACAGGAATTATGTCGGTATAGTCGGCACGTATGCCAGCGGAACGTTGATCCTGCTGTTCGGTTTGGGCACTTATATACTTGTAGGTATTCTCGGCACGCTGGGATGGCATAAATTTAAGGAAAAGAAGATCAAAAGGGCTCACATCATAGGTTTCATGATACTCCTTGTTGTTTCCTGCACTTTCCTCGACAATATCCGGGCCATGTGGTATATTCTTTTTATGGGATGGGGCGGTATTACCGGAGGATTCCTAAATGACCTTGTTTCCGCTTATCTGGGTAAAGTGGGTAGCTTTATTGTCCTGGGCATTCTTTTGCTGGTGTCGATACTTCTTGTCACCGAGGTATCTTTAAAGACTATTATGTCCGGCAGGAAAAAAGCCAAATTCCCTGTAATTACCGCCGGGAACATTGCGGCGGACCAAACGAAGCTTTTAAAACCAGCATCGCAGACGGCAACAGAGAAAGCCGGAAAGTCCGCGCTGAAACCCGAAGAAGTTCCCGTGATAGTGGGACCTGTTGAAAAACGAAAAAAACCGGTCCAGGCCCGGTTTGAGTTCATGGACGAGCTATACGAACCGCCGCCGGTGAACCTTCTCGTGGAACCCAAAGCAAGCATTGGCGTGGCAGAAGAGGCGCTGCATGAGTCTGCACGTATTCTTGAAGAAACCCTGAATAATTTCGGGGTAATAGCCAAGGTCACCCAGATCAGCAAAGGCCCGGTCATAACAAGGTTCGAGCTGCAGCCAGCGCCCGGAGTAAAAGTGTCAAGCATTACAAACCTGTCCAACGATCTCGCCCTGAGCCTTGCTGTGCCCAGCGTCCGCCTGGAGGCTCCGGTGCCGGGCAAGGCTGTTGTGGGGATCGAGATACCCAATAAAAACCCGGAAATAGTCCTGATCAGGAGCGTTCTTGAGCACGAAACATACGGCCAGGCTAAGTCTCCTTTGATCTTCTGCCTGGGAAAGAACGTGGAGGGCACCCCGCTTGTGGCTGACCTTGAAGATATGCCCCATTTGCTGGTAGCAGGCGCAACCGGGTCGGGCAAGAGTGTTTTCATATACTCGTTGATAACCAGTTTCCTGTACCGAAACGGTCCCGCGGACCTCAGGTTCGTAATGATAGACCCCAAGATGGTGGAGCTTTCCGCGTTTGAAGGCATCCCGCACCTGATACTTCCCGTTATCAAAGACTCCAGGGAAGCAGGTTCAGCCATGAAGTGGGTTGTAAACGAGATGGAGACCAGGTATGATTCTTTTCTGCATAAGGGCGTCCATTCATTAAAGGATTATAACCAGACAAAGCCAAGGCTGCCGTACCTGGTTGTGATAATAGATGAGCTTGCCGATCTGATGATCGTTGCCCCGCTTGAAGTTGAGGACAGGCTTTGCAGGCTGGCGCAGATGGGCAGGGCGGTCGGCATACATCTTGTCCTCGCGACGCAGCGCCCGTCGGTGGATATAATAACCGGTTTGATAAAAGCGAATTTCCCCTCAAGGATTTCTTTTGCGGTTTCATCCCTGGTTGATTCCAGGACAATACTGGATATTTCGGGAGCGGAAAAACTACTCGGGAAAGGAGATATGCTTTTTTCGCAGACGGGTTCCGTGAAGCCGCAGCGTATCCAGGGAGTTTATGTGTCCCGCCAGGAAGTAAATAAGATCGTGGGATACCTGAAAGATAAATACGGCACTCCGGAATTGACGGTCCGGGAGGTGTTCGAAGAGGCAAAAGAGGAAATGGCAGAGGATGATGACGATGACCTGCTTTTCAATGAAGCCATAAAAGTCGTTATCAGGCACAAGCAGGCGTCCACCTCGCTTCTCCAGCGCAGATTAAAAATAGGTTACAACCGTGCTGCAAGGATAATTGATGCCATGCAGGAAAAGGGCATTATAGGCCCGCAGGACGGCACTAAGCCAAGGGATATGCTGGTGGATGAAAGTTACCTGGATAAGCTAAAATAGCTTTAAAATGGCCTGCCATGGCTAAAGGGCGGAAACCATGATTTCGATGGTCAGCAAGTTAAAAGAAGCAAGGGAAAACAAAAACATATCCTTTGAAAAGGCAAGTGAAGACACCAGGATAAGCCTGAAATTCCTGAAGGCTCTGGAGGAAGAAAAATACGAAATTTTCCCTGCAGAGGTTTATCTTAAAGGATTCATGCGGATATATTCAGAATACCTTGGGTTGAATTCAAATGAGATAATAGAAGATTATAAAAAGAGCAAATAAAGCCGCTTTCTGCGCAAAACGACAATTTTTGTTACTTTTTTATTGTAGTCAATAGACATAGAGTTGGCACGGTTTTTGTTAAGTTGTATAAAAAGGTATGTCCCAGAACAAAATAACAAAAAAGAGGAGGTGAAACAAAAATGATTAAATTAAGAGAGAAAGGTTTTACGCTCGTTGAGATCATGATCGTTGTTGCTATCATAGCCATTCTTTCGGCTATCGCGATCCCCAACTTCATGGCAGCAAGGTCAAAATCAAGAGCGAATGCCTGCAAGGCGAATATCCGCCAGATCGACAGCGGGCTGGAGCAGTATGCTATGGATGCGCTCAAGACCAACGGAGATGGGGTCTCAATGGGCAATATAGTGCCGACTTACATTAAGAAGACACCTGCATGTCAGGCAGGCGGCATATACGGAGCTTCTGAAGTTTGGTGCACTGGCACGGCTGTTGCGCCCTTTGATGCAAACGGATTTTGTGCAAATTCGTTTGAAATCGGAAGCACTCCCTGGTGCGACATTGGAAGCGGTAGTAGATCAGGCGGCTATCCGCATATACTTTATTACTAAGTATATGGCTAGGTAACATTACGGAAATTTGAGGATATGAAAAAAGAGGGGGAGATCTCCCCCTCTTTTTTTTTAAATGAATAAATGGATAAAAACGAAATGATTTTTATTTTCCAGACTTGCCGGGCTGATAAGCAACGGAGACCAAAATGACCTTTTTTGAATGGTTCCTGTTTTTTCTTGTGCTGATAGTCCCTTTTATAGCTACAATATTCCTTAAAAGAGAGAAATTAACCTCAGTAGCAGGCAGAACTTATTTTTATTCTATATTAATTGATACGGGATTGATTCTGTTGGCAGGGGCAGTTCCGCTTGTTCTGGACACCAGGAGTTTCACCGCGGGCCTGATGAAGACTTCCTTTTCCGAGATAATTATCTTTACCATATTCCTTGCCTGGTTGTTAAAAGCTGTTGAAGAGTCGCGGTTAAATCTGCGGCATTCGCCGATCGCGCTCTTCGTCCTAATAATCCTGTGGAGCTGCATAATATCTTTTTTTACATCTTCATTTAAGTTTGCGTCAATAAAGGAGATGTTCAGGATTTTTTCCTACGGGATGCTCTTTTTTGTGATCGCCAATGAGGTTGATTCGCGCGCAAGAATTCAGCGCATATTGTCTGTTTTGCTGGTTTCGGGCGCAGTGGTCGCGATATACGGGCTGGCGCAGTCCCTGGGATATGATTTTATCTCATGGGAGTCAACAGGGCGCGCGGTTTCTTTCATCGGGAACCCCAATTTCTTAGGCGGATTCCTTATTATGATTATTCCTCTCTGCATCAGTGCGCTGCTTATATCTAAATCATGGCTCTACAGACTTTTGTATTTTATAGTTTTTTTAGTTTTGGTACTTTGCCTGATGCGGACATTTACCAGGACTTCGATAATTGCCCTGTTTGCAGGGTTCCTGTTGTATGTTGTTTTGAATCTTCTGAAACAGGGGCCGTCCGGGACATTTTCAAAACCGTTCATTCCAATCGTTCTTACCGGAGTAGCAGCGGGCATTTTTATTATTTTTATTTTTACGCCGGGCCTTCAATTATTGAAGACAAAGTCAAAAAATATCATTCCTTCCGCCCGGATCATACTGAAGGAGGCGCCCGAATTTATATTCAGGCCTTACGGATTTAAGACGAACGCCACAGAAAACATCGGTGTGAGGATTACTATATGGCAGACCGCTTACAGGATGTTTCTCTCGCGTCCGTTGTTTGGGTGGGGGGTGGGGACGCTTGTTTACAACGCCCCGCTTCACAGGCCGTCTTTCTACAAACTAAAGGGTTTTGGAAGGGCGAATATCGTGGAGCATGCCCATTCTGAATACTTTGAGATACTTGCAGAACAGGGACTTGTCGGAATACTGGCTTTTCTGGGTTTAATAGCATCGTTTTTCGTTTATTCTGTAAAAAAATTAAAATGCCTGAATCGAGACGATTTCTATCTTGTTTCAGGCGGAATTTGCGCTGTATTCTGCTGTCTGGTAGATAATACCGCAAGCGTCAATCTGCGCATTTCTTCTACAGGAGTTACTTTTTGGCTGCTGGTTGGAATTATGAACAGAATTACCATGGGATTTGACGGAGACAGGCATGGACACCAATATCAGGGATTTTTAGAGCACCAAGAAGAACGTGCTCCGGCGTCTTTAATGCATGCCGGTAAGCATTTAAATTTAAAATTCTTATCGGTACTTTTAATAATACTGGTTGGTATTTTTCTGTGGATATCGGCTCTAAAACCTTTATTTGCGGATTTGCACCTGGGGCGTGTCACAAAGGTGTTAAAAAAATACGGACCGCCCGAGGCATCTTTAAGGGAATGCGAGGTAGCACTCATGTATGAGCCGACGAATGTTGATGCCCTGTTCCTTATCGGGAATATATATGCATCCCATGGACGCTGGAAAGAAGCCAGAATAGCATACGAAAATGTTGCGAGATTTTCTCCATTCCGCGGCCAACTTGATTATAATTTAGGTCTTGCGTATTTTAATACCGGATTACCGGAGAAGGCAATAAATTCATTCAGGATCGCCACCGAGATCGATTCTACTGATTATATGGCTTACCAGATGCTCGGGCTCTGTTATACTGTATCGGCAGACTGGCAGAGGTCTTTGGAAGCGTTTAAAAGAGCCAGCGAAGCAAAAAGGGAAATCGCCGCCCTGGAAGGAAACGATCCTTTTTTCCTTGACGCGTTTTACAATATGGGAACGGCATACTATAAACTAGGGGAAAAAAGAGAAGCAATAGAGATATACGATAAGATTTCAAAGATCGCGCCTCACGATACAGCTACCTTGGAAATGCTGAGTTTAATCAGGGCAGGCAAAGATTTGAAATAATAGTGAAAAATGAAGTTTTTATTAAGTTTTGTCAAAAAACTGTGCGGAAATAATCAAAAGTATACCTGGGGAACAATCAGAAGTATACCTATCTGGGGGAAATTGATTTAGGCTGGCTGGTTTAAAAATCAGGTAATAATCACCCTCTCCTTTATCCTCTCCCCTCGAGGGAGAGGGGTAGGGTGAGGGGGGTGGGTACTCTCGAAGGCAGAATCTGGAAGGTAGGTCGATTTCCGGAGCAAGAAGTAACCGTGTGTCTTATCCCCAACAAAAAGATTATTGTGTTAAAAGATGAGCAGAAAATC
>MNUP01000005.1 GCA_001871075.1 Candidatus Desantisbacteria bacterium CG1_02_49_89 | reverse complement strand
ATGCCTTTACTTTGTGAGTTTCTGCGGAGAGCTCCTTTATTATCAAGGGTGAATTACCTTTGTAGTTTCCATCTACTGAAATTTTAGCTCCTTCCGGAGTGGTGATGACAAGAAGGCTGCCTGGTTTGGGAGAAAGTGTTATTTGTAGTTCAGTCTTTGGATATTCAACTGTAATATCTTTTTGATATGGCAGATAATTTTCCTTTTCTGCAGATATGTTGTGTTTCCCGATAACCAAAGAATATTGCAAATTTTTCTGCTCAATAATGCCTTTATTCTCACCATCTATGGTTAATTTTACACCAGACGGTTCAATTTGTATAGACAAAGACGCTTGCTGCTGTTCAAGAGGCACTGCTAATTCCTTCTCCTCTCCTGCTTTCAATTCAACGGTTTTAACCACGGTTATATAACCCTGCCTGAAAAGAGCGATTTCATTACTGCCTTCGCTTCCTTCGGCAGTAACCGGAGATTTCCCCTTTAATTCACCGTTGACATAAACATCAGCTCCTGCAGGCGTGGACGATACTTTTATTATTCCTTTTCCCTTGCCTTTTTCTTCTTTTTTAGGCTTGGGAACAGAGGTAATTTTGTAAGCGATATTTTCTGCTGAAGCCAGTAGGGCATTTTCTTCACATTGTTCGCAACGTTCTGTTTCTGCCCTTTCTATCTGGCCGGATTGGACATCGACAAGACCTAGGCTGATTATGAACGTGCCGCCGATCTTACCTATTGAGCCTGAAAATATTTTGCGAACACCCAATAGTTTCCCTGCTTCTATAACGCATTCATTGCTCGTGCACCCGGTCATCTGGAACTGCTGCTCTTTCAGAATAGATTCCATATTCTCGCGGGTAACCATAACGAATTTATTCGTGTTCACAAGCTGGGTGCGCAGATAATCGGAAAGCATAGAAGCTACGCCGGGAGATACTCCTTCCTTTGCTTGCAAATCCACCACGGCGGCTGTGGTCCGGGTATCCAGAGCATACAAAAGTTGAACGTTGAACGTTAAAAGTTGAAAGGTAATGACAATACCGAAAAGTAACAATTTGGTTCTATGGTTCATTAATTTTTATTCCTTATTTTAAGCTGTAAAACCGATACGGCGCTTCGGTTTTGACGGCGGCGTTATAATCTGACGGATGGCGTTAAAAAATGGTATTACAAACCGTGGTCTTAAGTATGTTATCAATCCTTATTCTCTTTTGGGAAAGGCAAAGAATGTAATTTCTGCTGTAATAACTTCTTATCTATAATTTTTGTTTTATAAGTGGCAACCTTCACTGGTGCCATCGCCTTACCCATAGCTATCCTCACTACTTCTTCATCTTTTGATTTGCAGAGGATTAACCCAACCGATGGGTTTTCATTATTAAGCCTAATTTTTTCGTCAAGGGCAGTCAGATAAAACTGCATTTTGCCAACATATTCTGGCTTAAATTTGCCTATCTTCAATTCAACAGCAACTAAACATTGCAAAAATCTGTGATAGAACAATAAATCAATTTTGTAATCTTCATTTCCGACAGTTAAAGTATATTCTTCGCCTACAAAAGAAAAATATTTACCAAACTCAAGAAAAAATTGTTTTAGATTCTGGATGATTGCTGCCCTGAAGTCTTTTTCTGAAAATTTATTTTTCAACCCAAGAAAATCAAGCATATAATCATCTTTAAATTGCGATTCAGGTTGAATCTCTCCTGTCTTTAATATCAAACCGACTGTCTTCTTTGACAATATAAAACGTTCATAAAGGGATGAATCAATCTGTCTCTCTAATTCTCTTCTGCTCCATTTTTCATTGACACAAGTCTTAAGGTAAAATTCTCTTTCTTCTATGCTCTTTGTTTGAAATAAGATTGTCAAATTATGAGACCAGCTTAATTCTGTCACCAGTGGTGACAGTTTTGGACAATCTTTGTAAGTCTCAAAAAGCTTCTTCATCCTCCATAAATTTTCTTTTGAAAATCCTTTCATATCAGGAAATGCCTTTTGTAAATCATTTGATAATCTCTCAACGGTCCCCTCACCCCATTTAGCAATTTCAACTTTCTCATAGATATTCCTGCCGATAAATAAATACACATCAACCGTCTGTTTGTTGATTATTTGATATGCTTTATGACGGGAGCGTTTTATCTCGGCTATTATTTCATTGATAAATTTGTTATATCCTTTATCTGTGTCTAATGTTTTTCCCATCTTTTACTTTCCTCATCAATTTAATTTCGCAATGCATCGTAAAACAAGATACTATTTGGATGTCACAAATTGTGACATCCAATTAAACCATCAGACCCGCTCTTCTTTTGCGAAGTCTCGCTCTGATGTAAAATCAGAGCGGAAAGGTCTGAGTTACATAAAAACAGGCTCTCGACCGATACAATGGCAGAGCAAGCTCTGCCACTACAAAACAGATTGCTTCGTCACTGCGTTTCTCGCAATGACATAATCAAGTCGGGTAAATCCGACCGTCCTGCTACGCCCTTCGGGCTTCGAAGGGCAGGCTACAAGGGCGGGCATCCACCACCAAGATAGGCAGCTTGCCCGCCAGTCGGTTTGGCGGGGATCTACGAAGCCCGCCCCTACGTAATTATGCCTGTACCACCTCGTAGGTGGGACGGGGTTCATACTTACGGTTCTTTCCTGCCAATACCCGGGACTTTATCAAAATGTTCGTCGTATGAGAAAACTCCTTCCATACCATTGTGTTTTATCCAGGCAGAATGGAAGGCGTCAATGAAGTCTATGTTCGCTTCTTCATATATGCTTATCGCTTCCTGCAGAATATGTTTGTTCTGGAAAACAAGGTTCGGCGTATTACAGATACCTTCAATCTTGGGCCTTATGTCTTTCCTGGCAAGCCTGTAAGTCCTTTCAAGCACCCATACTATCTCGGCAATGACAAAATCGGAAATAAAAAGTTTCTCTTTGCCGTCAACGGCTCTTTGCAGCAGGCGCTCGCAATCATCGGCTTTCTTTCTGTCGTCTTCAAGAATAAGCCGCAAAATAACGTTAGCGTCTACGAGGCGCATACTTATTCCCCATTTCATTCACCGCGTCTTTTGCGATCTCGCTTTCCATATCAGCGCGCAGTTTCCTGAAATCTATGGGTCCGCCCTTATGTTTCACAGAGCCCCTTAAGTCAAGGACATTCCCTTTCAGCGGGCGCATTACCGCGTGGTCGCCAAGCGGCACAAAGACAATTTTGTCTTTTGATTTTAAATTAAGCGCGTCCCTTACGGATTTCGGTATAGTTACCTGACCTTTTGAAGTGATAGTTGCTTCAGCCATATCTTGCTCCTTACTATTAATTTAACTTCCTTACTATTATATCATAAATCTTACTTTTTGTCAAGTTGCAATGACAAACATTCACGCAGGCTGAAGCCTGCGGCTACCAAATCCCCATCAGTCCCCCTTTTTCAAAGGGGGAAACAGAGGAATTACTTATCCACATATCCACTTATCAACTTATCTACTTTGGTTTTATTTGGGCAGTTCGGTAACCTTGACGTCGTCTATCCTGCAGGTGCAGTTTGTGTTCTTTATGCCGACCTTCCCGTTCTCAATGGGTTCCGGATCGGTAAAATCAAGATAATTCTTACCGTCAATAAATACCTTTATGTTCGCTCCTTTGCACTCGATCCTCATCTTTTGCCATTTAAGCGGGTCTGCCACTTCCTTGTCGTTTATGCCCTGCAGCCAGGAAACGTGCTGGCCGTTGAACCTTTTGCCCATTTCAATGAAATTATTGCCGTGGTGCAGAAGGACAAAATACCAGTTATCCGGGTCCGCGACCCTGAAAACAACCCAGGAAGTAAGCCAGGAATCCGTACCCGGCTCGTCCGTCCTGAATTTTACCTCATAAGCGTAATTTTTCCAGTTCTCGTCTCCGGCAACAGCCATCCCCTCGCCCACTTCTGTGGCAACGTACTCGCCTTTCTGGATCTCCCAGTCTCCCGCGTACACTTCCCACTTGCCGCTGTCCTTTGTGAAATCATCGGAGAACAGCACCTTTTCAGCCCTCTCGGCAGAGAGGCAGTCCATAGACCATAGTCCATAGACCATAGCAAGCGTTAACATTAAAAACAATATCGCTTTCTTCATGAACCCTCCATTTAACCACAGGTGAACACAGGTGAACACAGTTTCTACTTTAATTCTGCAAACCTCCCTCCATAAAGATCGGCAGCTTGCCCGCCAATCTTGCTGGGCGGGGGTCTTCGAAAAGGTTTGCCCTACGTTTTTGTCTTCGAAACCTAATCTTTTTTCGTGATTTCGTGGTACTTTCGTGCTTTCGTGGAAATCTGTTATTTGTAAACGGCGAAGTCGTCGAAAGACGGTGAGAGCGACGAGCCAGAGGCGCCGGTGATCCAAAGCGCGTCAACCTGCCCGAGTTTAAGGCCCTTGAAATCGGAGAACGGGACCTTCACCTCTTCCCATTCAACGCCTTCCTTCTTTGTTATCGTAACGGCCTTGATCCTCTGGTTTTTCCGGCTTTCATTTTCATAAAGCAAAACCTGGAACTTGCCGGTGATCGTGGAGTGGTTGACCTTGAAGCTCAAACCCGTATAACCGAATTTGCCCAGCAGGTATCCGTCAAACTTGTGCGTGCGCACAGCGTACTGCTTGGGTTTTCCCTGCGCGTTGAGCACCTGGATCTCCAGGAACTTCCCTTGCTTATCGTCCTCCATGACTGCCAGGCGCTCGTCCGCGAACAGGTAGTTACCGACAAGCCAGTCCTTTGCCCCTTCCTCAAAATCCTCTGAGAACGGCTTATACTGAGCCGTGGGTTTCTTTATGCCCTTGCCTGAGGGAACAACATCCCCTGTGCCGAAAGAGGAACGGGTCCCGTTGAGCGCGGACAAGGTGCATATATATGATATAGTATCATATATATCAAGGACAGGCAGTTCTCCTGCCCAGCTGTCCTTTTCTTTTTTCATCGCGACGAAGTACCAGTACCTGCCGGACCATCTGCCCGGATCGCCGTACGTGCAGTATGCCTCAACACCTTCGGTCTGCGGCTGTCGAAGATCCGAACCTTCGGCGACCCGCAGTATTAATTTTTTATTTTTTGCTTCCAGTTTGACCGCGGGTGTCTGCGGAAATTCAAGGTCTATGCCGCGCAGCTCCCTGTCAAACCATTTCCCCACGCAGCTTGCGGTGCGCGGGTCCATTTCATGGTCAAGGTTCGCGGCGAATATCTGGGTTTTCCTGGTGTTGACAGCGTTAAAATTCATTACAGCCGTGTTGAGCCAGAAGAACGCGTCGTTTGTAGGGTTTATCATCAGGACAGAACCAAAACTTCTGCCCGCGTACGCAAGCGGGTCATAAAAATCATACCACATCTGCCGCCTGGCAAGGGACTGGCTGTTCACCCCCCGCGAGCAGTTTGAATCCTCGAACTTAAAACCCCCGCACCCGTATCCGGCAACGCAGGTCCTGATCCTCGGATCAATACCGTTCACAAGCAGTATCAGGTAGCTGCCCCAGGACCAGCCCTCAAGCCCTATGCGCGACGCGTCAACTTCGTCCTGGGAACAGAGGAACGTTACGCTCCTCATAACGGCGACAGCGGCGTCGTATATGAAATTCTTCTCGGGGCTCTTTTTTATGTCGTGGAGGTTCAGGCTCTGCTTTGCCCAGTCAGTGTATTTATCCCTTCCGGGCGCCTTGCCTGTCCAGTCAAGCGAAAAACAGGCATAACCCTGGCTTGCCTTCTGGATAACCGTGTTCCTGTCAGCTGTGCCGCCGCCGCCGTGAACAAAAAGGATCGCAGGCAGTTTCTTGCCAGCGTCTTTCGGAAAAGCGTAGTAGCCGAATACCCGGTAGGTCCGGGTTTCATTGGCATCGCTTGTGAAATAAAGCGTGCGCACCACTACCCTGCCGGCCTTCTGCTCTTCGACAACCTCAACGTCCAGAGGGGCGGAGCGTATCTTTTCAATGTCCCAGATCGAGTATGTGTCCGCGCAAGTTTTTTTCTGCATGCAAAACGTTGCAAGAAACAAAATTATTAAAACAAATAAATAAAATTTCCTTATATGTCCCCCTCACCCCCACCCTCTCCCGCAAGGGGAGAGGGTAGATGTGAAGATGCAGCTTAAGATTTTCAGGAAAAATGTATTTCTCTGTGTCTCCGTGCCTCTGTGGTTAATATTTTAGAATAAGAAGATGCGGTGGCCCTTGATGCCGGTGCACATATCCACGATAACCCATACAGCGGCGGTCGTGAACTCGCCCAGCACCAGGCCCAGGAACGCGGGCAGAAGCTTCTTGTAGATCTTCAATCCTCCCAGCTTCATTATAATGGACTTCACCGCCCAGCCGATCATGATAGAGAACCACAGCTGAAGCATGGGCCAGGTGCAGCCCATTGCGTACCCTATCGGGTGGAACGGCCACCACAGGAACGACCGCCTCATGAAGAAAAGGAAACCCATTACCGCGGCCCCCACACCCATTGACATGATGTAGTTGCCGCTTGCCTTCTGCGGCCTGTATATGAGCTCATCCACGCGGCTGAGGTAATACTTCGGAAGCCCCACAGTGAACCACTGCTGGCAGTTAACGCCGCCTGCCTTGTAAAGGAACGTAAGCACCGCCCAGTATGAAACAACGAGTGAAAGCAGCACTGCCACGACGATCCCTATTGTCAGGTGCCTTCTCTTCAGCTTCGCGCCGTCGGAGATCTTGAAGGTGTCCATGATGCTTGGCATAAGGCTTGAGCGTATGTCGAACATCAGCACGTATTCGACGAGTGAAAGCATTGTCAGGTTCACAGGCCCGAAAACCGCGCTTCCCGCAAAAGCGTAGAAAAAACTGGAGGGACGCGTGGGTATCGAGATGAAAAGCATTCCTCCCTCTGAAACGAGCCTTGTCATCCCTATAAACGTGAGGAAGAACAGGATTATCGCAACCAGAAAGAACAGGAAGTTCATCCCGGCAAAAGCCGCCCATATCGAGCACCCCAGCAGCCCGATAAGCGCGCCCAGGAACGCTGTCCTGTATGAAACAGGTTCGTTGGAATCATCCACGTCCTTCGCGCCCTGGAACGCCCTGCGCCACATATCCTTCAGCAGCCCCCTCATAGACCAGAACCCGAAAATGGTAAAGACAAGGAGGGCTCCTGTCATCTGGTAAGCCGCGAACGCGCGGATCGGCGCAGTGTAACCCTGAGTGTAAGGCAGGGGGAAACCCATCATGTTGCCTATGACAGCCTGCAAGTGGAAGATCCAGTAGAAAAAGAAAAGGCTGAACGACAGTTCCACCGGAAGCAGGTAAACAAACCCTATTACGCTGAAGTGTATGATGATCCACAGCGGGTTTATCGCGTTCCAGGGCTTGGCAGAAAAATATTTTGTCATGTCGAAAAAAAGGTTGATCTGCGGGATGAACGGGAAGTAGTAGTGGAGGCCGTTGATGGTGTGTATGGCGGCAGGGATGATAAAACCCAGCCACATTATCTTGTTCTTGAAGAAAGCGGGTATGAACCCCGGCAGTTTCCCTTCCTCTGTGCTGACCATTTCAAGCGGAAGCTGCACAAGGGGGAAAACAAGCTTTTCGTTCTCAACCCACTGCTTTCTCAGTATGACGCCCACGCAGAACATGGTAAGGTACATACCCAGGGCGAAAAGCGTCCAGTAGAAGAGCGGCTTGACTCACACGCCCCACGGTATAGCCTTCATAAGCTGGATAAAGTTCAGGGAGGCGCCGTTAGGAAGCCCCTCGTAAAGCTGCCTTATGGCTTCCTTGTCGCTGAGCGTCAGCCAGGATGGTATGTTGGCGGAAAACGTGGTGATCCATTTGTTCGCAGGTGTGCCGTAATACTGGTGGGACGCTATTGTCGGGATCAGGTATTCGGTGAACCCTGTCACGGGTATCCCGGCCCCGACAAGCATCATGCAGTAAACAAGCAGGAGTTCTGACTTGCTCAGGCCTACCTTCATTACCTTTAACAGCGGGTTTATGCCCACTACCATTACCAGGAACACGAAAAGCGCGCCTATCGGAAGGTGCGCTCCCGCTATCCACGTGCCAACCAGAACCAGGTCTGCGAAAGGCGCGGCGATGCTTAAGAAAATAACGCACGCCGACCCTATCAGCAGGGCCCTCCACGTTAACCCGAACCACCCCTTCTCTTCCATTTCAACCTCCTGTTTTTTATTGTGGTTTGAAAGTCGGTTGCAATTTTCAATTAAAAATGTAAAATTAAAAATGAAGGAATGCAAGAATGGTTATTGTCTCATCCCGCTTAAAATCAGTCTACTTTAAAACCTATCTTTTCCTTCGGTTTTTCTTCCGCGGCTATCATCCGGCGTATCGCCTCAAAAATTGTCGTTATTTCTTCATCGTGTTTTTCTATCTTTCTTTCAAGCTCCTTCAGTTTATAAGCAAGCTTGACGTGGGTGGAAAGGATTTGCCGCAATTTTACGAATACCTGTATAATGGCAATGTTAACCTGTATCGCCCTTTTGCTTTTTAGCACGCTTGAAAGCATGGCTACACCCTGTTCCGTAAAAACATAGGGCATCTTACGAGTCCCACCCCAACTTGATATTCCATTTTGGAATATCAAGTTTCTAAACTCTTTTTTGGTTAGATGGAACATGAACCCTTCGGGGAAACGTTCTATATTCCTGCTTACAGCCTTATTTAAATTACCCGTTGTAACCCGATAAAGCCCTGCTAAATCTTTATCAAGCATAACCCTGTGCCCACGTATTAAAAAAATCTTTCTTTCGATAACTTCTTCCTGCGGAACAATTGCTTTCATTCTTTTATCCGTCCTTTCAATCACCTGTTTTTAAAAATGTTTCTTGTCCAATCCAACCTCGGGGGTGTAAAAGATCCTTCACCCCCGAGGTTAAAATTACTTTCTATATCGGGGCTGACTCCAAATTTATCGTATTACCACTATCTTCCCTAACTTCTTTTCCCTCGTATCATCTGTCAGGAAGTAGATATAGACGCCTGAAGCAACAGGCTCATTCCAGTTGTTGACAACGCTCCAGACGTAAGGATCTGTGGTTATGCCTGCCTGCTCAAACACAAGCTCCCCTGCAATATTGTAGATTCGCAGGATAACGTTTAGGATTGAGTAGAGCTTGAAGTTAATAACTGTGTGGCCAAGGCCTGAATTGGGCTTGAACGGTATCGGGTAGGCATAAGCATCTTTTATGGTCATCGCTGCTCTGGGTAAGGAGAACATCCGCATTGCCATAGTTTCGTCTACTGTGGGAGCACTAATCTTCACTATCCTTGAGTTTTCTCTGTCCGCAATAAACATATTCCCCTCATTATCTATTGCCAGGCCCACAGGTTTGTTAAAGGGAGACGTATCCTGTCCTGAAAACTCCATAAGCTGCTTTCCGTATGTATTATACTTGATGATCCTGCTGTGGTTGGTGTCAGATACATAGATATATCTGCCGTCTGAGAGTATCCCTTTCGGGTGGTTGAACTCATTAACGCTTAAGGTCGGGGTAAGGGAATTAGTGAAGACAACTATTGAATCTGCGTTAGTCTTTGTGACGTATATGGAACCATTGCTGTCAACATATACTCCCTCAGGCTTGCTCAAACCCGTGAGCTGAGCAAGGTATGCGCCTGAAGTATCAAATATTTTAATACTGTCGTTGTTCCTGTCTGCCACAAATACTGCCTTTGTCGTGGTGCAACCGGTGCCTGAATAGGTATAGAATAAACCTACAGCCAGTCCTTCGGGTTTGTTAAGCTTCTTGTTATACGCTTCTCCGTTAAACGCGCGCAGGAAGCCGCCCTGCAGGTCAAAGACCTGTACGCGATCATTATCCCTGTCTGACACGTATAAACAAGAGGATTCAAGGTCTATTGCTATGCCTGTGGGAATGTTAAACTGGCCGTTTCCTGTGCCCTGTGTACCAAAGGAACTCAGGAATGCACCGTTAAGGCTGAATTTCTGCACCCTATTATTATCCATATCTGTAACAAAGATGCAACCTGAATTATCCGGCCCTTCCCGGGTGGGAGAGAATGCAACTCCGTAGGGATACTTTAACTTACCCGGGTCAGAACCATAACCGCCGAATACAAGTTTAACTTCAGGATCGCCAAGGTAGACTGAAACAGTATCTATGAAAGTGTTATTCACCTTGTCGTTTGAAACAATCCTTATATAATACCACCTGTTCTTGGTGAACTGGGTTGTGTTCCAAACTCCGAGTGATTGAGTTTCTTTCTGCAATTCAGCTTCGTTTATAGTTATCCAGTCCGTAGGAGTATCCCCGTCTCTCATCGCCTTCAGTTCTATCCTATAAGAAGAAAAGTGAATATCAGTTGTATTTCCTATTATTGAGGCTGTATTGCTGTTTATTACCTTGCAGATGCCTGTATCATGTTTTGAAGGATAAATCAGCGCGGCAACTGGATTTGTATTGTCAAGGATTATTGTTACTGATTTTGAATCCTCATGGTTGCCAACATTGTCAACGCTTCTGTAATAGACGGTATGCTGGTTGTCAGGATAGGTATCCGGAATGAAGAACGTGGACATCTTTGCACCTGTGATTGTATCCTCGCCTGTCTGTGAAATTACGATCCAAGACGTATCATTGTCAACCGAACACTCAACCCAGGCTATACCGGACTGAACAGCGCCAATATCAAGAGAGCTGAATACGAATGGCGTGCTGGAAGTCACAACAAGTGGCGTTCCGTTTCCATAATCATACTTGGGATCGCCGATTGTAAAGGTGGTTGTGGTGGGCATTATGTTATCAATATTAACCGTAATTTCAGTTGAAGAGGAATCTAACCCAATATCCACAACTGTAAAACGAAGAATATAAATCCCATTAAGATCGGTTGTGTCCCATACACCCAATACTCCTGATTCTATCTTGCAGAAGCTCTTTTGATAAATTAATTGCCAGGATGTATCCGCAGGTGCTTTATATTCTAAGCTATAATAATTCATCATGGATGCTGAAGCGGTTCCATGAATTTCAATCTTTTCACCTATAAAACCTCCACTATCAGGATATGTTATACCTGCAACCAGTGCAGGTAAAATAGATTTTGGCGCTAAAACAGTAAAATCTGACAGGTGGTCTACCCACACCTTTATTTCAGGTTTATATGGATCCGGTTCCTGATTTGGAATAATTGTCATCTGGCCTGTTGATTTATCATGGCACCATACTTTTAGCTGGTCTCTTATAGGGAAAAACTCTGCGCAATAAGGAATTGTTAACAATGCCGGCGGGCTAAATGCAGCGCCGCTTGGACCAATTTCATACCAGGAAGAAACTGGGCTATATGGATATGCTGAGGTTTTAATTACTAAATTCATATCTTCGCCAGGAAGATTTGTGCCATAATATCTATGAGGAATTATTGTTGGCTGCGCATTTTGAGGAACTATGTATTGTACCCCGGAAAGATCAATGGCCGCACTAAGAATAGTAACAAAAAAACAAGCTTTGTCATCCGTATATCCAGTCACTTCATCTTCTGCGTGTATTTTAATTCTATAAATACTATCTAATATAGCCTGATCGGCGGATGATAATTGCCATAGTGCATAATTTTCACCGGCCTCTACCGGAGTCGGAAATTGTAAAGGCCAACCCGGGAAGGGCGAACCAGAAGCATCACCGAATTGAGCAAAAGCAGTAGCATTAATACGGCTAGTGGGCTTATTTATCGTGAAATACTGGGTAATTATGCCTTCGGATACAGGCAACTGGTTTGCCTTAAATGGATTTGGAACGACATAAAGATTACTTAAAAAGATAGAATCGTATTGTGGCGGGACATCGACAACAAAAGAAGCATTTGCCCTGCTTACAAAACCGAATAGATCTTCAGCGCTTACTTCAACAACCGCAGATCCGTTAAATTCTACAGCATGAGGAGGTTCGACCCTATAATATCCTTCCCATGTAAAATCATCAATCTTTGTCATATAAACGTCTGGGGACCTTGTGTAATATAATAGCCAGCCATTAGGCCTTATTCCTACCTTGGGCATTTCATTTAGTGGTTTATCTGAAGTCACGGTAATTTTCACATCCTGATTGCTAGTGACCATAGAAGGTTCTACTGATACCGAAATTTCAGGTATATTGTAATTTACTTTCAGAATAACAGAATTAATCTGTTCGGTATTTCCAAGAAAGTCCTGGCTAAAATAATACAAAATATACGTGCCTTCTGATGATACCGTAAGCGGTCCTGAATATGTAATCCATTCGCCATCATCAAGCTTATATTCGGTCTTCATAACTCCGCATGAAGCACCTTCCAAACCATCCGACGGGCTAAAAGAAATAGTTGTTACGGGGGCAATCAAAGCATAGGTTTGGCCATCTATCTGTTTTAATACTTTCGGATCTCCGAATAAAACCGCTGTTTTGGGAGGAGCATTATCCATTATAACAACATGAGTCTTCATTATCTCTGCGTTACCTACCTGGTCTATGCTGTAGTATTTAATAGGATACTGCCCGTCGCTTCTGATCCCCTCATTCGCCAAAGTGATATTACGGGGAACAGTGCAGGTTTTCCATACTTCTCTTGTTTGTGATTGAGGAGTGAATTTCTGAATTCGATTGTTTATATAATCGGAGACGTAGACGCAACCCTGATCATCAATCCCAATACCTGTGGGAAATATAAACTGTCCATCCTCGGTGCCCAGGGTACCCCAGGATTCAAGGAAATCACCGTTACAGTCAAACATTTGAATGCGATGATTGCCATTATCAACTACATAGACATTGTCTTCCTTGTCAATTGCCAGACAGGTAGGATCTATGAATTTACCTTGTTCTGTGCCATATCCTCCCCATTTCAGCAGGAAAACGCCTTCGCTTGTGAATTTTTGGATACGGTTGCTGGCTGAATCCGTAGATGGATTCCCGGAGTAGTCAACAACATAGACATTGTGATTGCTATCAATCGCTATTCCCATTGCAAAATTGCCAAGGAATTGCCCGGGACCGCCCCAATCCTTAACAAAAACGCCTTCATTTGTAAACTTGGTTATCATCCTGTCGCTGGTTGTATATATCGCATATATGTAACCCTCATTGTCCACGGCCACAAAATAGCAGGGACCGCGGTTTGCGGCGCCAAATGTCGAAATATAATTGCCTGCGCTGTCATATTTTTTAAGCCCTTCAAAACCGGCACTTATATAAATATTGCCGTTCACATCAACTGCTATTCCCATTCCAGTAAGGGATATATTAAGCGTTGCTAACAATGACCCGTCGCTGGAATATTTCCTTACACATTGGCCTACAATATCAGCAATATAGATATTGTTCATGCTGTCAACAGCCAACCCATATCCTGAAGCTTGCCATTTGTTTGTAAATGTGTAGTCAAAACTGCCCTTGTGTGTTATGCTATAGTGGGTTGAGCTTAAGCCTAAGAGCACGTCTGAAGCGTCAAGCACGAACGGGGTCGATCCTGTTACATACAAATTATTTTCAGGCGAGACGTATTTTGGTGACCCTATGGACAAATTTGACACAGGAGGGTCATTATCAGTAGTGACAAGAACCCAAAATTTTCCGTCTTCAGATCCAAAATAAAGGCGGTGACTCGAGCAGGCAATGGAAGACTCGATTGGCGAACCTACATCGTATGATCCCTGGAAACCGCCGGTAAGCCGGTCGAAAGCATATATTTTTCCATCTGTTCCACCGATAAATACAAAACTACCGCATACTGCCGGAGACGAATAAACAGGATGGTCCTGGTCTCCTATCTCAATAGGGGCTTGCCACATTATCATACCGTCGGCTATAGCGTACATCTTTCCGTTTCTTGTTGCGATATATATATAATTGGAAACAATTGACGGAGAAGATAAAATAGGTTCATTCAAATTAACGGCAGGATAAACTAATGCACCTGTAGGCTTCCCCAATACATATATCTTTCCATCAGAAGAAGAAACACAAACTATTTCTTCGCCAATTGCAGGTGTTGACCTTATAGGCCCCTCTGTCTGATAATTCCATTTTAAAGAGCCGTCTGCGGTGTTTATAGCATATATTATTCCATTATATGACCCCACGCACAAGATGCCGTTTTGTACCGCAGGACTTGACCAGATATAGTCGCCGATATCATAAGTCCACGCTACACTCCCATCTAATTCGTTAAGGGCATATATAATGCCGTCGTTTGAAGCACAAAATACTAAGGTTCCATCTTTCACGGGAGAACTGTTGATATTCCCGCCTGTTTTAAATTTCCATTTAACTTCACCGGAATTATTATCTATGCTGTAGATACAGCCGTCAGCGGAACCTATATACACAGTTCCGTCAGAAAATATCGGGGAAGAATATATGCTTCCTTCGGTGGGTATGCTGAATTTTATTGTTTTAGTTTCTGTCGAGCTAAAGTAGAAATCGCCGTTAAGCGAACCTATACACGCTGATCTGTTTACAGCAACTGGTGAAGAATAACTTACTCCGGGCATTAATACGGCTTCGTCCCATTCATGGTTCAAAGGAAGTTCAATCCCCTCCAATGTGTATCCTATACGGTCAGCAGTGCCGCGGAATGCAACCCAGTCAGCCTTACAGATAACAGGAAAAACAACCAGGTTGATAACCGCGCTTACAACTATCACCCAAAAATATTTAAACAATTTTTTTATCATGTGTTTAGAACGATTTTACGCCTGAGGAATATTCGGCGCAGGAAATGAAAAAAATCGCCGCCCAGACACTACAACAAAACATAGAAACCATCATCTAAACTCTAATTAAGACTGGTACAGTAAATGGGTGTAAAGGATGTACAATTATAACTAAGCAGACCATAACGTGGTGGATTTTTCGTTGACTCTTCAGCCATATAATATATATTTTGGTCTTGCCAAGGCTCCGTTTTAATTACAAAAACATTTTGTTTCTCAGAGGTAAGTCTATTTTTTTCAATATTCCCACTAAATATTCTTCCAGGACCTCCAAGAAATACATTAAAAACATTTTCTGATGCACCAGAATAGAAATCATAATATATTATTTTATCTTTTTCCTTAGGATTGTCAACAGCGAAACCAATATGTATTCCTTCTCTATATATGTAAACATCCATTCCATAGGGATCTACGCATATAATCGGATTATCTAAACAATAAATATAATTAGGCCAATCACGTTTCGGATCCCTCCCCACAAACCTCCCTGCTTCCGCATCATACCATCTGGCATAGAAATAATACAACCCGAAATCTTCCTCATATTTCTTCCCAGTGAATCTTGTGTTGTACCCTGGGTCATGAGTTACATTCCAGCATTTGCCGAATGGCTCATAGTAGTATGCATTGACAATATTGCCGTAATTGTCAAGCAGGTAAGTGGTACTTCCTAATCCATCATGCAGATAATAGTACTTCTGGGTTATACCTGAAGGCAGATACCTTATCTTCCCAAGGATTTCCCCTGCTCCGTTCAGGTATTCGGTTACAACATTACCGCTTCCATCTGTCTCCAGGATTTCACTCATTCCGTCCCAGATGTAATTAACCGTCGTAAGTCCTGCGTCGTGCGTCGAGCGTATGCGGCGACCATCGCCATCATATTTGAATTGAGCAATT
>MNUP01000130.1 GCA_001871075.1 Candidatus Desantisbacteria bacterium CG1_02_49_89 | reverse complement strand
CTTTCCCGTCGGCAAGCACCAGGATCTCCGAAGGGCCTGCCAGGATGTCGATCTCAACGTCACCCCGGACGAGCTTTTTCGCCGCGCTGACATAAACATTCCCGGGGCCCACTATTTTATCGACTTTTTTTATGGTCCTGGTGCCGTACGCGAGCGCGGCGACCGCCTGAGCGCCTCCGGCCTTATATATCTCTTTTATGGACATTCTCGCCGCGGCGGTAAGCACGCAGGGATTTATCCTGCCATCCCTGCCGGGCGGAGTTACCACAACGATCCTTTTGACCCCGGCAAGCCTTGCCGGGACCGCGCACATTATCAGCGAGGAGGGATACGCGGCTTTGCCTCCCGGCACGTATATACCCACGCTTTCAACGGGGTTCACGTACTGCCCCGCGATCACCCCCGCGGATTCTTTCATCCACGACTTCTGGACGGATTTTTTTTCAAATTCAGCGACGCGCCCGGCAAGTTCGTCGACGGTAAAAACAAAAGCCGGGTCCACTTTCCTGTATGCCTCCGCGATCTCCGCCTGTGTGACCCGGATGTTCCTGACCGGGGCATCGAACCTTCTCGTGTATTTCCGCAGTGCCCTGTCACCGTTGCGGCGCACGTCGTCTACGATCCTCCCGGCTTCTTTTTCTTTGCCCGCCGCGCCGCGGGAGCTGCGGCAGGAAATTTCAGCGATATAACTTTTGGCCCTGGCGGTATTCCACCTGAATATCTTCATTTCAACTTGTCCTTTTTATCCGCGCGCCGAGGCTTTTGAACTTGTCCTCTATTTTCTCATAGCCGCGGTCTATATGGTAGATCCTGGAGATGCATGTTTCACCCCGCGCCTCAAGGCCTGCGACAACCAGAGCCGCGCCGCACCTTATGTCAGAAGCCATCACGGAAGTACCGTTTAAATATTCAACCCCGGTGATGACCGCGCTGTTCCCGCGGATCTCCACCCTGGCGCCCATTCTCTGAAGCTCGCCTATGTGCATGAACCTGTTCTCAAAAATCGTCTCCCTGACAACGCTTTTGCCCCTGCACACGCACAGCAGGCTCATCATCTGCGGCTGCAGGTCCGTCGGGAAACCCGGGAACGGGTCCGTGTCGATCTCGGCTCCCTTCAGCCTTTTTTTCCCCGAGACGGTCATCGAATTTTTTTTAATGTCTACGGATGTTCCCATCTTCTTCAGCTTGTCCGTGATGATCTTGACATGGTCAGGCCGGACGTCCTTCAGCGTGACTTCACCGCCAGCCGCGGCGCCGGCTATCAGGAACGTGCCTGTTTCTATCCTGTCGGGTATCACCCGGTAAAAAGTGCCTTTGAGCCTTTCAACGCCGGTGATCTCCAGGCAGCCGGGGCCGGTATTCTTTATCTTCGCTCCCATCCTGTTCAGGAACCCGGCAAGGTCGGTTATCTCCGGTTCCATCGCGGCGTTCTCCACGTAAGTTTTTCCTTTTGCCAGGGCCGCCGCCATTATTATGTTTTCAGTGGCTCCCACGCTTTTCTTTTCGAAACATATCCGCGCTCCCTTGAGCCCGCCCTTCGCGTGCGCCTCTATGTAACCTTCCTTTATCGATATTTCGGCGCCCATTCTGGCAAGGCCTTTCAGGTGCAGGTCAACCGGCCTTACGCCTATAGCGCACCCGCCGGGCATTGAAACCCTCGCGTGCCTCAGCCTGGCAAGAAGCGGCCCCAGCACCAGCACTGAAGCGCGCATTGTCCTGACCAGTTCATACGGCGCTTCATAATGCAGCATTTTCGGAGGGATTATCTTAAAACGTCCGTCCTGCTCCTCGACCCTCATCCCCAGCGTGCGCAGCACGAAACCCATACTCCTGACGTCCCAGACCTTCGGGACGTTGTCCAGGAAGCATTCCCCGTCTGCCAGAAGCGTTGCGGCCATTATTGGCAGGGACGCGTTCTTGGACCCGGATATTTTTACTTCACCCTCAAGGGGTTTCCCGCCTTCTATTATGAGCTTCGCCATTTTAAATCCTTCCAAAATAACCACAGAGGCACGGAGGCACAGAGATATTTAAGTTATGCTAGATATTAATCTTGTGAAAATCGAGTGTAATCGCGTGGTTAATGGTTTTTCTCCGTGTCTCTGTGTCTCCGTGGTTTATCTTTTAACCGCCCAGACAATGCGGTCGATGCCCGCGTAATCCTTTATTATGCCAAATTTTACGTAATTCCCGTTCTTGGAAACCATACCCGTAATACCCGCGGACTGGCCCGCGCCCATTTCCATGAAAAGAAAACCGCCGTTCCTGAGGTATGCGGGGGCTTCGCTTATTATTCTCCTGTGGAAATCCGCGCCGTCTTCGCCGCCATCCAGGGCAATGCGCGGCTCGAAACGGATCTCGGGCTGTAATCCGGCGATCTGCGCGGCAGGGATATACGGCGGGTTTGAAACAATTATATCAACGCTGTTCTTCCGCAGGTTCCCGATCCCCAAAAACAGGTCCGAGCGGATGAAAGTAATTTCATCCCTGACCGTGTTAAGGACCGCGTTCTTTTCCGCAACCGCAAGCGCGTCTTCAGAAATATCTGTCGCGAATATTTTCGCTTCAGGGATCAGCTTTGCCAGTGAAACCGCTATATTCCCGCTTCCCGTCCCTATATCTAATATTGATATTTCGTTGTTCGACGTACGACGTACGACGTACGACGTATTCACGGTATTTTCGACCAGCAGCTCGGTTTCCTGGCGCGGGATAAGCACGCGTTCATCAACCAGGAAGTCAAAACCCATAAAACGCGCCTTTCCTATTATATACGCGAGCGGAAAGCGGTTCCTGCGCTTCGCTATCCTGTCCTCTAACAGTTCCTCGTCCATGCTTGCGCAGCTGCCAAGGTTCATGTAAAGCCCTGTGCGCGTAAGCCCCGTATGTTCTTCAAGCAGCAGTTCGGATTCCGCCTCCGCCTCCGGTATGCCGGCATCCCTCAGCTGTTCCTGCGCCCAGTTAAGCAATTCCGCTGTTTTTTTCATTTCAGATTTTTGGCAAGCGCCTCTATGAATTCGTCCAGGCCCCCTTCCATGATCTCGGTGAGGTTATGCACGCTCTTATTTATCCTGTGGTCGGTAACGCGGTTCTGCGGGTAGTTGTAAGTCCTGATCTTTTCGCTGCGCTCGCCTGTCCCTACCTGGCTCCTGCGCTCTTTTGAAATGCTGTCATGCTGTTCCTGCTCTTTCATGGAGTAAAGCTTTGCCCGCAGTATGGACATCGCCTGAAGCTTGTTTTTTATCTGGGACCTTTCATCCTGGCAGGACACGACGATCCCCGTGGGTATGTGCGTTATCCTTACCGCGGAATCGGTCTTCTGCATCGCCTGCCCTCCGGGCCCGGAAGAACGGTACGTGTCCAGGCGGATCTCCTCGGGTTTTATCTCGATCTCCACGTCCTCAACCTCAGGCAGCACCGCAACCGTCGCGGTGGAAGTATGGATCCTGCCGCTGGCTTCCGTGACAGGGACCCTCTGGACCCTGTGCACCCCGCTTTCAAATTTCAGGTTCTTGTAAGAGCTTTTTCCCTCGACCCTGAATATTATTTCCTTGAAACCGCCTATGCCGATCGGGTGCGAGCTTAATGTCTCGCTCTTCCATTTCTTGCGCTCGATATACCTTGCATACATCCTGTACAGGTCGCTCGCGAAAAGCGCGGATTCCTCGCCGCCCGTGCCGGCTCTTATCTCCATGATAACGTTCTTGTCGTCCTCGCCCGGAGATATTATTCCCCTGATCTCCTCTTCGAGTGCGTCCTTTGATCCTTCCAGCTTTTCAAGCTCCTGCGCCGCGAGGCCGCGCATTTCTTTGTCATCCGATGCAAGGAGCGCTTTCGCGTCCTCTATCTCCCTGGCGATCTTCCTGCATCCATTTATTTTCGGTATCAATTTTTCAAGGAACGCGAATTCCCTGGCACAGTTCGCAAGGTCCTTGCCCTGGACCCCCGCGGCTCCGAACATGTCGTGCAGTTCAGCGTATCTCTTCTCAAATTTGTCAAAGTCTTCTGAGATTCCGCCCATGATTAAGCCCCTGACGCCCTGACCGCAAGTATGATCGTGAAGCTTGCGTATCCTATGAGCACCAGGCCGCATACAAGCGCTATTTTCTCGCCCAGAGTCACCAGCGGCAGGGATCTTTCAAGGAATTTTTTCTCATAGGCAACTTCAGAAACTCCGGGCAGAAGCCCCAGGCTGTTGCGGACCTTCTCGAAATTTTCAGCCGCCGCGTATTTCGACTTCAGCTTCACTATCAGTGAATCAGGCAGCGGGTTTGAAGGTATGGCGGTGAAAATGCCGGTGTCGCCCATCTCTCTCTTGAGCATCCGGAGCGCCTCTTCCTTAGAAATGAAAACAACGCTCCTGACCTCTGTTATCCTGCTTATATCCGCCCGCAGGGCGGGTGTATCCGCTCCGTTTTCAAGGTACACGGCCATTTCTATTTTTTCCCTTACCGATGAAGTAAAGCCGTAGAACCTGAACACGCCGTATCCCGTGGCCGCGATCACTGCGATTGAAACAATAATTGCCGCGATGCTCAAGCGGTTCATTTTTTCATCCTTATCGCTTCCCTGCAAGCCCCTGCTACCGCGCCTGCCGTAAGCCCGTATTTCTCAAGCAGTTCTTTGGGGCTTCCGGATTCGCCGAATTTCGTCACGCCCACGCGTATCACCGGGACAGGATGCGTCCTGCAGGCAACCTCCGAAACTGCATCGCCCAGGCCTCCTGTAACCATATGCTCCTCCGCGGTTACCAGAGCGCCTGTTTCCTTCGCGCACCTTGCGACCAGCGCCTCATCCAGAGGTTTCACCGAAGACATGTTCACGACCCCTGCCCTGATCCCCTCTTTCAAAAGCTCTTCCGAAGCCTTGAGCGCCTCGTGGACCATCAGGCCGCACGCGATTATCGAAACATCGGCGCCGCCCTTAAGCTGAACGCCCCTGCCGATCTCAAATTTATAGTCCTGGCTAAAAATAACCGGCAGTTTTAAACGGCCCAGGCGCAGGTATACCGGCCCCGCGTACTCAGCGATCACCGCTACCGCCTTCTCTGTTTCAACCCCGTCAGCGGGAACTATTACGGTCATGTTAGGCAGCACCCTCATCAGGGCTATATCCTCGTTGCTCTGGTGCGAAGCCCCGTCCTCGCCGACCGAAATACCGGCGTGCGTCGCGCATATCTTGACGTTGGTTTTCGGGTAGCACAGACACATTCTTATCTGGTCGTATACCCTCCCCGTGGCGAAAACAGCGAACGTGGAAGCGAAAGCGATCTTCCCGCAGGTGGCAAGGCCCGCGGCGGTCCCTATCATATTCGCCTCGGCAACCCCCATGTTAAAGAACCTGTCCGGGAACGCCTTACAGAATTCTACGGTCTTGGTCGACTTTGAAAGGTCCGCGTCAAGCACCACAATGTTCGGGTTTGTCAAGCCCAGGTCCGCAAGCGCTTTTCCGTAAGCATCTCTTGTCGCTATTTCCATTGTTACTCCTTGATTACGGTGATTTCAAAAGAGATTACAGTGATTATCTTAAGTGGACAGTATTTAGTTTAAAAACAAGAGAGTATTTCTCTGTGTCTCTGTGCCTCTGTGGTTCATCTTTACTTTTGCATTTTGCATTTTTAATTTAATTCTTTAAGTGCGCGCTCCCCTTCTTCCGCGGTCGGGGCTTTTCCGTGGAAGTCCACGACGTTCTCCATAAAAGACACGCCCTTGCCCTTGACCGTTTTCGCGACTATCATTGTCGGTTTGCCCTTCAGGGCCTCCGCCCTGTCCAGCGCTTCAAGTATTTCGCTTATGCTGTGCCCGTTTATATCTATCACGTTCCAGCCGAACGCCTTCCATTTTTCCGCGACGGGCTCAGGGTCCATCACGCAGCAGTTGGGCCCGTCGATCTGCAGCCCGTTGTGGTCCAGTATCGCGCACACGTTATCAAGCTTGTAATGTGCGGATGCCATCGCTGCTTCCCATACCTCGCCCTCTTCTATCTCTCCGTCCCCTAACACCACGTAAACCCTGTAGTTCTTTTTATCAAGCCTTGCCGCGAGCGCCATGCCGTTGCCGACCGCAAGCCCCTGGCCCAGCGAGCCGGTTGACATCTCCACCCCGGGCGTCTTCACCATATCCGGGTGGCCCTGGAGCCGGCTGTTGATCTTTCTCAGCGTCATCAGTTCGTCGACGGGGAAATAACCCGTCTCCGCAAGGCAGGCGTAAAGCACCGGCGCGCAGTGCCCTTTTGACAGGACGAACCTGTCCCTGTCAGGCCATTTGGGATCTTTCGGGGAGTGGCGCATTTTGGAAAAATAAAGGCAGGTCACTATATCCGCCGATGAAAGCGAACCTCCGGGATGGCCCGAGCCCGCGGCTACCAGCATCCTGATGATATCCCTTCTTACCTGCTTCGCCTTTCCCTCAAGCTCTGCGATTATTTCTTTTGAATAAACCAAATTAGACCTCCCTCCTCAATAACTATTTCGGCCCTGGTTCTAATACAAACGCATTAAATAATTTGTCGTTGCGAGGAGTGAAACGACGAAGTCCCAAGGGGATCCCTTCGGGGCAATCTCGGTTTTAACGACGAGATTGCCACACTCACTTCGTTCGTTCGCAATGACACTATCAGGTTATTTTATGCGTTTGTATTATTTTGCGGCAATTCCTTAAATTCGCCTCTACTTCAAACACCTTCGCCCATTTCATTATGTATCCCGTATCCAGGCTCCTGCCCCGGTAACGGATAATGTCATCAATATCTGCGCGGTCTTTTCCGCGAAAAGAAATCAGCTTCAGTATTATAACGTCTTCCGGGCTCGCGAATGAAATATAGTAATCGCTTATCTTTATCTTTTTTGCGCGCCTGATGACTTCACGCTGATATTCTGTCTCCGCGAGCATGCAGTCTATAGCGATGATAATTTCCTGCCCGCCTGGCTGGTAATATATCCTTAGCATATCGCTCTTTAAAAGAGTTTTTATCTCATCGGTTTTAAAGGTAAAGCCGTGTTTGCCGGCTGTATCCAGCAGCTGCTTAACTGCGCCTTTATCAAGAGTGGCTACAATATCCACGTCGTAAGTGGACCTCGGCATACCCCACATGCCCGCCGCAATTCCTCCGATAATCGCGTAATTTATCCCGGCGTCAGCCATAAGATGCGACAATGCGGAAAGCACCGCAAAATACGGTTCGCCTACAAATTCTTTTTTTGTTTTGTCTTCAGCCATTTTGTCACTTGCTTATAACTTTCCATTTTTCTGTTTCTTTCGGACTCAACGGTCAGCATAAGTTTGTTTAATATTTCTTTACCGAAAGACGCGGCGAGCCCGTTAAACATGCCTGAAAGATAGGCAGAAAAACGGATCCTGTCCTCCGGCGAAAGCAGGGAAAAATATTCTCTGTCTGATTCGGCGATTTCTTCTTCCGCGTCTCCGTATTTCCTTCTAAGATTTTTAGCAATTAATTTTCCGCAATAACTCATTTTTCATTTCCTCAATAATTGATTATACTATTATATTCAAAAAATTTAAAAAAGCAATTTAATTATACTTCTTCTCAAATTTACATTGCTTCGCAAGCGGGCAGCCGCCGCAAACAGGCTCTTTCCTGCAGTGTTTCTTGGCAAGCTCGACTATGAGCGCGTGATATTCATTATAAAGCCCGGTTTTCCTGGGCAGGTTATCCTGAAAAAATTTCCGGACCTCTTCGTATTCATCGGAATCTGCGATCAGGCCGAGCCTCGCGAAGATCCTTTTCGTGTAGGCATCCACGACAAAAAACGGTTTGTTGCCCGCGTATAGCATTATCGAATCCGCGGTTTCAGGGCCTATCCCTTTAAGTTGGAGCAGTTTTATCCTGAGGCAGCCGGGGTCCCCGCTGAAAAGCTTTGAAAGATCATATCCATAACCCTTGAGAAAATCCAGAAAACCGGCAAGCCTCTCAGCCTTCTGCCTGTAAAACCCGGACGGCCTTATATATCCGCGCAGTGTTCCGCGCGTAAGTTTTGACATTTTTTCGGGGGTAAGCGCCCCTGCTTTTCGAAGATTCGCGATCGCCTTCTCCACGTTTTTCCAGTTCGTGTTCTGCGTGAGTATCGCCCCGACCATGACCTCAAACCTTGTCTTGGCGGGCCACCAGTCCTGGCGCCCAAAGCATTTCAATAACATGCGGTAAATTCTGAGTAACATTTTAATTATGAGTTATGAGTTATGAGTTATGAATCAAAAGCAAGGATTTTATTGTAACTCAGGGCTTTAGCCCTGATTCCTTCACTCATAATTCATCATTCATAATTCATAATTCGCCGGGCTCCCCATCCCCTGCACCGACGGAGCCGTCGATCCAGTCCAGCACGTCCCTTTCCGCCCTGAACTTCCAGTAAATTATAACCGGAAGCTCGTAGGAATGCAGTTTCTTGATCATCTTTTTGACTTTCGCGAATTTTTCCCTGGCGGTCTTGCAGAGGAGAACGCATTCCTCTCCCGTTTCAACCTTCCCCTTCCAGCGGTAAATGGACGTGATGGGGAAAATATTGACGCAGGCCGCGAGTTTTTCCTCTACGACCGCCCTGCCTATCTTTTCCGCTTCTTCCCTGCTCGCGCAGGGCGTATACACGATTATATACATTTTTGACTCCAATTACTGATATTCGCTTAATTGGTTGACGTTTTTTAATGTCATTGCGACCCGCCAATATTCGTGGCGGGGTGGCAATCCCGTCGTTAAAAACAAGGTTGTCCCAAGGGATCTCCCAAAGGGATCCCCTTGGGACCTTTGGGACTTCGCTTGCCCGCCACGCTTCGCTCGCGGCTTTGGCTCGCAAAGACAACTGTCAAGGTATTATGCGATTCTCAATAATTATTCCTTTATATCTTTTATGCTGCCCAGAGCGTTAGAAAGAAAATTATTCTTATAAAAAACCTCTTTATCCTTGGTTATAAATATATACTTCCACCCTAACTTTTTACAATATTCTTCGGCTGATACTTTTTTAAGTTTAGTTGATAATAAAAACAAAAAGGGCAACCCTTTTGTTTCGTGAATTTCTTTGCTGCCGTCATTAAATTCCACGAGGAAATCCGGTATGTAGTGTCTCTTTATAAATAAAAATTGGTATGGAATCTTTATATTATGTTTTTTAGTCCAGCTTTTAATCCCGGGCATTCCTTCCAATTCCACCATATAATATTTTTCCAGGTCTGAATCATAGACCTCTTCCCCGTACGGACTGCGCCTTAACCCGATTAGCTTTCCTCTGTTGACTCTCATAATTCAGATGGATTTTTAAGTATCCCTTCTATTAATAAAGGGTTTAAAAATACTTCTCTAATTTCTATCATCACAAACCACAATTTTTTTAAGGCGCCCTTATCTTCAATAGTAAACAGGTCATTGCCCAGCAAAAACCTTTTCTTTGTATGGTCAATCAGAATCTTATATATAATATCCTGTCTTTTGTCCGGATTGCGGTCATATTCTTTAAGACTGTCCCTGCAGATAAAACCCAGCTCAGAGGAAATCATTTCTTTTAATTCTTCAACGCTACGATCTGTAAATTTATTTATCTGCTGGACGTCTATTTTAAATTCATCAAAGGCCTCCTGCTCGTTGAAACCCGTGGCAAGCTTTCTTTTTTTGATTTCCCTGATTGTCTGGTCAATGTCTATTTGTTCCATCTGATATTGATAATTATCCAGATACTCCTGCCATTTTTGAATAACCCTTAATTCTTCTTTTTGGGGATTGGGAATACCGTCTATAATATCCTGGATATTGCCGATAATATCTTTAACATCTTCAGGTTTATGGTCAACTGTTTCAATCCCAAATTCCTTGGGTTCTGGAATTTTTTGGGCGTCAATTATTTCATCCGGGTTAAGAGGGCTGCCATATTGGTCGGCATCCAACATCTCCCAGAGCCAGTCATGTTTTAATATAGGGTGGTCAACTACAAGGCATTGCTCCCACTCATCTTTATTCTGCGGGTCAATTCTTCTCAGCCCCCTGCCGAT
Organism: Candidatus Desantisbacteria bacterium CG1_02_49_89; assembly: GCA_001871075.1. GTDB lineage: Bacteria > Desantisbacteria > UBA1551 > UBA1551 > UBA1551 > UBA1551. Next base: position 22,635 of record MNUP01000130.1, on the reverse strand, counting down.
AACCTGCTGTCCGTAAACAGAGTATTTGTCGCCTGTGTATTCGTTTAGTTTGTAACAGAATTTCCTAAAAAGCAGGATGACCGATATATTCTTGACATCCCAGCCCTCGCGGAGCATAAGCACTGATACGATTGCGTCCCACTCACAGTCTTTAAGATGTCTGTTGATAGTCATTGCTTCTTCTTTTTGTTCTTCTTCGCTTTCATTGGTAACCAAAAGGGTCTTCATTTTGAACTCATTCTCCAATACCTTTGCGATATTCATAGCATCGGCTATTGAAATGGCAACAACAAAAAGCAGAGGCTTCCACTTGGGCTTGCCTATATCGTCCAGAGTAATCACTTTCTTCTGGTAATCAAGGCACTGTTTGGCAATAGCAATCTGCTGGCGCATAGGTTTTTCACTTGTGATAAACCTTGTGGGCTTGATTTTTCTATGCTCGATTTCTTCCCAGGGCACTTCTTCGGCTTTAATCTCCTCGCCGGTTTCCGTGTCTTTATAAGTCAGCTTGACCTTTTCGATATCAGGCTTGCAGACTATGATCCTTTTGATTATCCTGTCCTGCATCGCCCTCTTTACGCCGTACTCTAAAATCTTTTCACTGTCAGGGTGAAGCCCGTCTAATCTATCCGGCGTTGCAGTAGTATCCAGCCGGAATATTCTCTGAGGTTTAAGTTTATTCAGGACTTCGTTGTAATTCTCTGCCTTAGAATTGTGGGCTTCGTCGTTAAATATGACAATGTCGCCGAGATTTTTCTGTATTATTTCAAGGCTTACCTTGCCTTCATAAATCTGGTGGATATTGCCCAGGATTATACTTGCCTGTCTTATACCCTCAGGCGCCTTTCCCTGCTCCATCATATGCAAAGTAAGCCTTTCAATTAAATCGGTTGTGCCGTTATAGAAGAAAGGGAAGGTGTTATAAACAAAGGTTTTGCTTTCCGGGTCAAACTCATCTTTTAATCTTGCCCTGACAATTGTATTAGGCACTAAAACAAGAAATCTATTTTTATCGTGAACAATCATAAAATAAGCAATAATCCCGGCGATAATCGCAGACTTGCCCCCGCCTGTTACTACCTCCACAAGCAAATCCTTTTTGCCTAAACTTCATAAGAATAAATTATTCTCTTTACGGCTTCCGCCTGATGGCGGTATAACGGAGGGACAAAGTTGGGATCGTCTATATTCTTAAGAAAATCCCTGGCTTTAGGTTTCTGGGCATCAGGTAAAGGTAAATTATATCCCTGTCTGCACCATTCCGCGAAGTTCTTTTCGTGCTCTTTAAATGCGTATTTCATAATTATTTAATCTCCACTCCTTTTGTCTTTATCGTTTCACCGCCAAGATTGTCCTGCACACGGCAGGCAACGATATATCTGCCCAACTTTTCAAATTCTTTTTCTGCCTTCAGAATTGCCACATACTTGCCGTCTTTTTGTTCCCGCATAAGGGCGAATTCACTTTCACCGAATTTACCACCTGCAAAATTGAAATCCCACTGACAATTTATGAGGTATCCGTCTATATTGTTGCTCCTTGCCCCGACTGCCTCAAATTTGTATTTAAGCCCGCTGACTTTCTTATAGACAATATCCATAATTGAAGGTTGCGAAATAAATTTGAGTAAAAATTCGCTTTTAGACGTATCCTGATAATGTTCCAATATCCTTTTTCTGAATAACTGGCTGTTTATGGGAATCAGTTCTATCTCAACCGCCAAATTTTTCTTAAAGAAATAATTTTCTAAGACTTTTGCATATCTTTGTAATGATGGAGGAAATACCCAGGCAATTACTTTCAACTTCATCCTGATGTTTTCCTGATAACGTAATTTCAGAATGTCCTCTACGAATTTTTTCAATCTTGCTTCAGGTATAGACTCATTTGGTTTGACTGAACCGATTAGTACGGAAGTAGCGGCATTCATTACTCCTGTAATTTCACCCTCTCCGGTGAATCTTCTTGATTCATAAGAAGTTAGAATAAAGTCTTCAAATTCTTTCTGCCCGATAAACTCAAACTTTTCAATTGGATATACACCCATATAATAAACCCTGATGTCAGGGATTTCTTTTATAGTAAGTTCTAAGCTGAGCGGTTTATCTTTTTTATCAATATTTATCGAAGCAGTTCTTCCCGAAATCTGCTCTGCGTCTCTTATTAAACGATTGAGGGTAACTGAAGAGGCTACTCTTGAAATATCACAACCTATAAATTTACGATTAAGCTCTTGGGCAACAGCACAAGTTGTTCCACCACCCATGAAGAAATCAGCAACGAAATCGCCTTTGTTAGATGATGCCTTAATTATTTGCTCCAATAATTCTTCTGGCTTTTGAGTAGGATAGCCAATTTTCTCACCACCCCAGGGCATTACGGAGTGATGAATAAACACATCATCGGGTATCTTCCCTTTATCATAATCCCTTTTGCTTCCATCAGCTCTTTTTTGTCCATCAGTCCATTTATGGGGTATTCTCACTGCATCAATATTAAATGTCCACTCTTTACCTTTTGTGTAAAATAAAATTACGTCATGTTTTCTACCCCATCTTTCTTTTGATGCTCCACCTCCACCATAATACCATATAAATTCATTTTGAAAATTATCATACCCAAATATCTTATCCATTTCGCATTTAATATAATGGCTGGCGTGCCAATCACAATGGATATATATTGAACCTATATCTTTTAAAACTCTGCGCATTTCCCATAATCGGGCATTCAGCCAAACCAAATAACTTGGCAGACCGTCTTCCCAAATGTCGTGGAAAGTTCTAACTTCGTTATCATCTCCCCATATCTATTGATATTCGCTTAATTGGTTGACGTTTTTTGATGTCATTGCGAAGGCGAAGCCTGTGGCAATCCCGTCGTTAAAAACGAGATTGCTTCGCTATCGCTCGCAAAGACAACTGTCAAGGTATTATGCGATTCTCAGTAATTATAGTTTCTACCGGAGAAAAATGGCGGATCAATATAAATAAGGTCTATGCAATTTGAGGGTAATGCTCTTAAAATATGCAAATTATCGCCAAAAAAGATAGCATTGAGCGGAATTCTCTTATTCTTTGTATCTAAAAACCCACCCACATCCGGTGAACCAAAACTTATAATATCCTCCGGCGTATTGGGTTGAAGATAAGGAAGCTTAATAAAGGGAAATATATTGTCAAAGGCTTTTTCCGGGTCAAAACCCATCGGGGGATTAGTTTGGTCTGGTAAATTATGGACTCCTCGTCTTCCCGCACGAGCTTTTATAGAATCTGCTTTAAAAACAACCTTCTGCTCAGGCAGCTTTTGTTCCTGGCTTTCTTTTGCAAGTTGCGCCAGTTCTTCAATATTTTGGGTCGTTTTTGACCTTTCGTCTTCTTCGTGATCTTTTTTCTTTTTCATGGGTTTCCTTCATATTCATTCATACAATATGTAATAACCATATTTCAAGTATTTTTATATCGAGCATAAGCGGAATATAATTTTATATGCGCTTACTAATTTTTCTGTTGAGAATTTTGGAAGGATTATTTCGTTTAGATAAAAAGTCCATGCGACTCATAAACTTTCTTTGCAAAAGTTACCGTTATCAATGTAATCTTTTGCTCTAACCCTTCCAATAAAACAATATCACACCTTCGGACTATGTCACGAGGTCTACCTTTGGTTAAATCAAACACATAGCCAACAAATTCATCATTAAAAGGAATTAGCGGCTTTTCGCCTACTATTCCGGTAGTCCTGTTCTGCTTTAATCTCAACTTAATAAGCTCTTTCGTTTCCTCTTTACTCAATGGCTCCAGAGTAATAACATTATCTTTCCTATCTATAAAAGGCTGTATCGGGCCACCTTGGCTTTTTTCTCTTTTTTGGAGATCAACAGTCAAACGTCTCCATCCATCTATTGAGATGCCGAAGAAAAATATCATGTTTGCGGTTTCTCCAAGTTCTAATGACTGCAAATCGTGAATTCCTCTTAAGGTATTGAAGGCCAAAGAAATTTTTGAACCTCTCATTTGGCTAAAGATATATTCAACCTCATCAATCGCAAGAAGCAAACTATCCAACCCAGCCTTCTTTAAAAGATACAAAAAACTAAGCAAATAGTCCTTGGCTCTGTCTGTTGAATCTAATTTCCTTCCTACCCCTAAAGCATGCATCTCTTTGGCATCAATGACCTTGTCACCTCTTAAAAAAACAAAAGCGAGATCATTTCCTTTCCTTACTTTTTCAAAAATGATGGCTGGTTCAGGTAACAAACTCTTAAGATGGTCGAAATCTTCTTTTCTAACTTTTGATAAAATTCTTTTAAAATCTTTCATCTCAAATTTGCTGAATATCCTCTGTATAAACTCTAAACCAAATTTTCTGATAGTATCTTCTGGAAGTAAGGTGATAAAAATCGGTATTACATTCTCATATTTTTTTTTCACTTCTTCGTAAATTTTATATAGCGAGAAAGATTTTCCGAACCCATAATCACCTATAACAAAATTAAAAGAGTTTCCTCTTTGCCCGGTTCTCTGCCTAATGATCTGACTCCACGCTTCTTTTTCCTTTTTACGACCAGCCATTGGGGCAGAAAGGTCAACTTTATTATCAAAAGGGTCCACTTTCAATTTATATTCTGACTCCATAAAGGACTTCATATTTTTACCTCCTTATTTAAAAATCTTATTGAAATCGTTCTATAATAATTATTTTCGTGTTTGAACAATTTCTCCTCAGCACCCATTGCTCTACCGAGTGATATTATGTAATCGTCAGCTGCAAATTTAATTCCCCGCAAAAGTCCGTCAAACTGCTTCTCCGTAACAATTAAATTATGCCTTGTATAAAATGCTGCTGTCACCCCTGTTCGGATATCTGGTATATCAATTATAGGTATGTTTTCCTGTTTTTTAAATATTGACTCATAAACCTCAAAAAATACCTTCTCAAACTTTTCTTTTTTGGTACTAACATCCAAATCTTTTTCTACTTGAGATAACAATCCTTTCGCAATACTTCTTTTTTCATTTTCCTTCACCAACAACCCCGCCTCTAGTAGCATAGAAACCCAGTGGTTAATTCGTTCTCTCGCTTGCTTTTCAGAAGGAGCCTCTATTTTCTTTATTAGGCTATACTTAAGGTTGTCAAAATCTATATTCCTCTTTATGGTCATCTTTAGAATTTTTATATCTAGGTCGTCGATTTCAGTTAACACTGCCCTAAAAACTCTCAATCCCTCTTCTTCTGACTTTTTTCTTGCAATTACTATAAGATTACCATTTGCGCTTAATCTTAAATCTTCATCGTACCCGAGAATAAGACCCAGGTGTCTTAAAGAAGGAATAACCATTCCTCTAAATATACTTTTTTCTTCTTTACTTTTATACAATTGGAGTATGCACTCCCTAAGACCATCTCTGTTAAATGGATACTTCTCAAAGCAAACCAATACTTTAAACAGTTTTTGGATTCTATATTCTTTAATTAAAGGTATGATTTTTTTCTTCATTTTCTTCTCGACTTATCGCACTCGCTCCTATATTTACAATAAATACAATGCTTGTCCAACTCGGCTAAAGCAGGAACGGTCTTGGAAACGGAAAAAGCCTCTTTCATAACGAGCAAAGCCTTGTCTCGCATATCTAGAAATTCCTGTCTCAAAGTGTCATCAATTACAAATATGTACAAATGCGCAAAAGATATATCTTTTTTTCTCGTTGGGAAATAATATATGAGTCCCAAATTAATATCATTACCTACACCCTTCTGATTTTCGTAAGCTAATGCATAGCCAGCAGCCGCTAAGCGGTAATAATCCTTAAATTCGAAACCTGTTTTGATATCGCCTATAGCAGAAAGGCCAGGAATAACAAAATCAGGTGTGGAGGGTGAGCTTATGCCTAATATTTTTGTGTTTGGTTCTATTTTCATATGTGGGATTACCTCACTGCCAGATTTATTTCCTGACAGCTTTCGGGTAGCTCGAAGCATGATTAGTTCGTACCGCAAAGCATAATTTAACTGACGTAGCAACAAATCCTCATCTTCCCCTGGACTATTTTTGAATTTAGTTAGCTCAGCGACCTCTTTTTTGTTTTTCTTAGAGAAATCTGCCATGAAAAGATTGGCTTTCTTCGATAAGCTTTCATATGTTCTAACCCTATTGATTGAGATATTGTCTTTATATTTATCGGCAAAGCCGAACATGCAGGATTCAACAAGTTGGCCTGTTACTCTTCCCCAATTTTTACTACCTTTAATCTTCAAAACTCGCTTCATATATATGTCTCTTCTCGAAGGACAAAAAATATTTGTAATATCATCGATCGATAGAGATTTGATTTTCTCTTCTGCCAAGTCCCATTGAATGCCTCCCGTAACGCTTACAGGTGGCTTGTTTATGTAACCTCTTAATTCTATGCCACTAATTACCTTTTCGAACTCTTTCTCAGCGTTCAATAAACTAATTTTAGGGATTATCTGTAACATTTTTTCTCCTATTTCTGAAGTACAACAATATACTCATCTTCGATTAAGCCACCTTTTTTGTGCCGTTTTGTAATCATCCCCCTGCTTCTAATCCTGTCTTTTATTACCATCTCTTTTCTGAATCCTATGCTCTCGCCTATTTCAGCCAGCATACCATAGGTCTTCACATTATAACCACACACTTTGTTATTTCCCACAATGAGGATCATTCTCCCATCTTTCTTAAGCATCTTGTAGGAATTCCTTATTACAAGAATCATATCGTTGAAATATCTATTAACCATAATTGCTCTTTCTCTTGAAATATCTACAATTTTATTACATAAATTATCTATTATTTTTATGTTTGTTCTCACAAGATTGTCGTCAACCTTAACTTTCTCAGTTCCAATTGTCTCCTTATCTAACTCGATAAGGGACTTTGAATCAACCAAACCTAGCCAAAGCAATTCCAATTTTGTCGTTCTAACATATTTCTGAGCAGTGATGTATGGTGGTGATGTTATTATTAATCCTATACTGTTTTCTTTAAATACCTTTGCGCCTTTTTTTTCAATATTTCCTTTGGCTACAAGTCTTCCAATCTTAGGATCTCGCGAATCATCCCAAACAATTCTTGCTTTTGCCACGCCATTAGAAACATCTTCTATATTAGAAAGGCTTTTAACTCGCCTCTCATTATCCTTCACGCATTGCTTGAATAACGCTTTTACATTAGGAATTCTGTTTCTTTTTAGAAAATCCTTCATCTCATCATACCTAGAGGAACCTTTCTTATACTTGTCCGGTTTCAAAACAACCGGAGGTGGAATATTAGGATCGGCTAATGATACTTTTCTTATAAGTGAGGAGAAACATACAAAAAAGAAATCTTTGTAATCATCATCCTTAAGTTCTTCAATACATGCTCTTAGCTTACCTAATTTTTTTTGTGCATTCTCAGAAAACCACAAATCAAGATTGTCATATTCTGGGATAATTGGATTTATATCTTTTCTTTTCAAATTTAAGAATAATTCTTCTTCCTTATCTTGTAATTTTTTGAGATCTAAAGGAGTGGTTTTGACTTTTGCGATTAACCGAGCTAAAGGATTAATTTCAATTCCAAAGCAATTTCTTTTAAAGTAAGGATGAGTTATGGATTCTAAAAGAACGGTTCCACTACCAGTAAAAGGATCCATTACTTCATCATCCTTAGCACACATCTGGGAAGACAAAAAGAATATTGGAATATAGGGAATGAGTTTTGCGGGATACTTATGAATATGATGAGTGAGCACATCCGACCTTTTAGTCCATTCCCAAGAAGAACAAAAAGTACGGAAATTAAACACTATCGGACAGTTAATTTTCCCGTATTGTAGTTTTAGCTCACCAATTTTTTTATCAAAATTTTTAATTGCTGCCATTTTTTATTTTTGTCTTTTCAGAAATCCTTTAAATAAATATTCTTTTACAAATTTCTTATAAGTCATCTTTATTCCCCATTAAAAATTAAGGTTCTTCTCCAAATGTTGTTGTATTAAATTCCGGGGACACAATACTTATTTATTTTTCAGCATGGCTTAAAGCCAATCCGCGGTTTCACTTTTTCCGGCAGCGCCATAAGTTGACGGATTGCATCAAAAATTGCTTGGATTTCGACATCGTGTTTTTTTAGATGTTTTCCTGTTTTTCTTTCAAGCTCCTTTAATTTGCAGGCAAGTTCTTTATGGGTGGAAAGGATGTTTCTAAGTTTTACAAAGGCCCGCATAATAGCAATGTTGACTTGTACGGCTCTCTTACTTTTCAGCACAGACGAAAGCATGGCTACACCTTGTTCTGTAAAGGCATAAGGCAGATACTTGGCATGCCGACCTCTTTTTAAGCTTCCAAATTGGAATCTTAAAGAATTCTCCTCATTCTTAGTTAACTGGAACATAAAATCTTCCGGGAATCTTTCAACATTCCTTTTTACCGCTTTATTTAGGTTGCCCGTGGTTACCCCATATAGCTCTGCCAGGTCCTTATCTAACATTATCTTTTGCCGGTGGATTAAAAAAATCTTTTGCTCAATAACTTCTTGCGGGACGATCGCTTTCATTTTTAAGACTTGTTTAAGGTCGCAAATTGCGACCTAAACAACAAAAGGGTTGTTTTTTGAAATTCCGGGGGCACAATACTTATTTATTTTTCAGCATGGTTTAAAGCCGATCCGCGGTTTTACTTTTTCCGGTGGCGCCATAAGTTGACGGAAAGCATGGCCGCGCCTTTCTCGGTAAAAGTATAGGGTAGTTTACGGGTTCCACCCCAACTTGATGTGTCAAAATGGCACTTCAAGTTTGAGGTGACAATTTGGCACCTCAAAAAGATTTTTCGACCACTTCCCAATGGCCGCCCTTGTCGGGACCGATACGTTTTATTGAAAGTAGGGACAGCGCCCATTTTCCTATCTACTGACCAACAACGTAATATCCACCGGTCTTTGAGCTTCCTTCGTATTTTATTTTTCCTTTTGCTTTCAGTTTTTTCAACCAGCGCTCAAGTGTTTTTAATGGGACTTTAAGCATTCCTGCAATATAAGGTGCTCTCTTGCCAGGATTTTTTCTAATGTATTCCAATGGAAATTTTACACCCTCATTTACACCCTCATTTACACCCTCATCTCCGACTTTTTCTATGCCCTTTTCGATTTGCGGGCGATAAAATATCACCACGAATCCACTTTTAATCTTATTGAACTCTACCTTCACGCCGGAAACCCTACATTCATCACTGATTCTTTTTAATCCGGAACCCCACTTCTCGATATCCTTTGTTAGATAAAAAGTATCTGCAATCAGAGGATTTCTGGGAAGACTTTTTTCTTTGCCCCGGATAAAATCATCAGGGGAATAATCATATGGAAATTGCCCGGGATTGTAGATTTCTATTCTATTTTTATAAATAGCAATTTCATTCCCGCCAAGATTATCAAAATCGCGGTGGCATAAGGAATTTACAATGGCTTCCCGCACAGCATTAACCGGAACTTCCGGAGTTTCTACCCGCTTAAATCCAACTATCTCCGCACTCCAGTTTATATGTTCTTTAATATATGCTTCGCATTGATTGATTAAATCAAAAAGTGTTCCTTTAAACAGTTGGATATCCAAAAAAGTTGTTTTTTCGTTAGTGGCAAAAATTGCTGCCCTTACTTCAAGACTGTTATTCTTACAAAATAAAACCTTTCCGGCATTGAGCAATTTATTGCCTTTTACAAGGTTTAACTTGTTCAAGACATTCCTTGCCGTATCAAATGCACAGCTAATTCGTCCTGCTTCCCGGCCTTTTTTAATAAATGCCCGTATTGCTGGGACATCGACAACAGAAACTGGTATTTCTGAAACTTGAAAACCCCATGAATAAATATAGTTCTGCTTTTTTGCAATAAGCCGTTCAACTTCTTTCGTAGAAAGCTTTTTATTCTCATCCCCGGCTCTTAAATAAAAACGTCCAAAGGCTGAATACAAATTTTCATGTCCGTTGAAATTAATAACAATGCAATCTTTGCCGACTATTTTCTGAACTTTAATATCAGGGTAGATTTTAGGGTCAATGTGATCGGTTATCCATTTAGAAATATCTTTAACTGTTGATTTGCCTATCTGCTGTCCAACAACTTTACCATCATCCTCAATGCCAAAATAGACTGTGCCTTTGCCATGTTTGTTCAGAATAGAGCTGATGGAAATGATTGCTTCTTTCAATTCTGAAGTTGATTTTTTAAGCTCTATAGTTTCATTTTCCTTAAATTTCATTTTTTCTCTCTGATTATTTTATTTCTGTAAAAACATAGGGTAAATACCTTCTTCCCCCTCTGCTTGATGTGTCAAAATGGCACTTCAAGTTTGAGGTGATAATTTAGCACCTCAAAAATTCTTCTTTTGTTAGCGGAGCTAATATTTGCTCATAAACTCTCGGCAGGCGTCTTCCGGCGATAGATTCTGATAGATTTTGATACGGGATGCAAGATAAAAAATTCCAAATGCCCCTTAATGTCCCTTAAGTATGTCCCATAATGTCCCTTATTTTTTCTTCAACTTTTGTGTAAAAATTCCGGGGACACAATACTTAATTATTTTCAGTATGGCTTAAAGCCGATCCGCGGTTTTACTTTTTCCGGCGGCGCCATCATCTGGCGGATCGCATTAAAGATTGCTATTATTTCTTCATCGTGCTTTTCGAATTTTCTTTCAAGCTCTTTTAATTTATGAGCAAGTTCTTTATGAGCTAAAAGAATGTTTCTAAGCTTTACGAAGGTGCGCATAATGGCAATATTGACCTGCACGGCTCTCTTGCTCCGCAGAACACTGGACAGCATAGCTATCCCTTCTTCAGTAAAGGCGTAAGGTCTGGCGCGCCGCATACCGCCCCAACTTGAAATCACAATTTGTGATTTCAAGTTTTTAAATTCATCATTTGTCAATTGAAACATAAAATCACCGGGAAATCTTTCGATGTTGCGCTTAACTGCCTGGATCAATTCCCTTGCCTCAACCCCATAAAGATCAGCAAGATGGGTACTTAATATGACCTTCTGGCTGCGAATTAGAAAAATCTTTTGTTCGAGGACTTCCTGCGGGACGATCGCTCTCATTTTTAAGACTCCTCGTGTAATCGCGTGGTTATGGAATTCCGGGGACACAATACTTAATTAATTGTCGAGCAAGCTCGACCACTACAATGCGCGACGAAACGCCGCGCCGCAAAATCCCCCTCAATCCCCCTTTACAAAGGGGGAGTTGTAAAGGGCGGGCATGCCGCTGAACCATTCCGCCTAACAAACTTGGCGGACACGGCAGGTTCAGGATAAACCCCGCCTCTATAAAACGCAACCTGAAGGTTGCGGCTACCCGCAAGCCTCCCTCCTAACAAAACTGGCAGCTTGCCCGCCAGTCAGTTTGGCGGGGGTCTTCGAGAAGGCTTGCCCTACGAAAGAACTCGCAGAGCAAGCTCTGCCACTACTGTGACTCTCTGACTCTTAAAAAAGACTCAGCTGCTCGGCTTCCTTGGTCTCCCCTTTCAGCACCTCTATTTTTCCGTAAACCCCGTCGTAACCCGGGGAAGCCTTTACCCTGCCCTGCCTCATGTTGATTATGTTTTCGGCGATCCTCTGCGGGATGTTCTTCCTGATCTCCATATCCGTCATTTTCAGCAGGATGTCGAATTCAGTCCCAGCCTTTGAAACAAGGGCCATATACTCCCTTTCAACCAGGACCGATTCCTTGCCCACCCCGAGAGCGTCCGCGATTATTTCGTCCAGCGGGATAAGATTTTTATACGGGATCGCGTTGGGAGGAACGAATCCCGCTTCCCTATCAGCCAGCTTTTCCACGCGGTGCATCACCCCCACTGTCAGGCGTTTCCCGCATCCGGGGCAGATATAGTTGTGCTTCCTTGTTTCCTCAGGGGCGAAAACAACGTTGCAGAGCCTGTGCCCGTCGTAGTGGTATTTGCCCTCTTCCGGGAAGAACTCGATGGTGTAGAGGAAGCGGGACTTGTCTTTTTTGCGAATCACGTCCGTTATTTCCCTGTAATCAAGGCCGCAGTCGAATACGTTCGCCTCCCTGCCTATCTTTTTAGGCGAGTGCGAATCGGAATTGGATAAAAGCGTGTAGCGGTCCAGGGCGCTGAGGCGCCAGTTCATTATGGGGTCGCTGCTCAGGCCGGTTTCAAGGCCGAAGATGTTCCTGGTCTGGTCCTCAAAACATTCCTCTATCTTATCGAAGCCCGTGTTGGCGCCAAAAAGGGAAAACCACGGGGTCCAGATATGGCCCGGGATTATGAGGCAGTCCGCGGACGCGTTCAGCGCGGATTTTACAAGGTCTTTCGCGCTGATGTCAAGTATGGGCCTTCCGTCCGACTCAAGGTTCCCGTATTTTTCCAGGTCGCGGTTGATCTTTTTTACCGCGTCAAAAGACGGGGCGAGCACGAGGGTGTGTATCCTGTGATTTTTTCCTTCCTTGTAGAAGTTATTGCAGACTTCGGCCGTAAGGACAAAATAAATATCCCCCTTTTTATACAGCCCGTAGCCGGCGGGCTCAAGCTCCCGCTGCATTTCCGCGAGCCAGTCAGGATGCGTGAAATCACCGGTGGCCATGAGTTTTATGCCCTTCAGTTTGGCCCATTTCGAAATGCCGGCTATGTCCATCTGGCGGCTTGTAGCCCGGCTGTATTTTGAATGAACGTGGAGATCCGCTATAAACTCCATTTTTCCCTCCGGAAAATGATTACACAGATTTCAACTGCGAGATTACACCGATTTCTAAAGATAATATTTCTCGCTATTTATAATTCAGATAAATACTTGTATCCAGACATAGATTGCCAGGGCTGCCCACAGCCCCATAAAAACCCACTTCCCGTGCTTAAAACCCGGCGCGAACATAGCCGCGTAATAGCCCGCGATGAATACGGGGGCCGGTTTCGGAACGTTGAGCGAGGCGAACATGAAAGAGCCGAAAAACTTTACTGCCGCCGCGAAATACCACAGCAGCGCGTAATTCAGCGCGGCTGCCAGTTTCGCCAGCGCCTGGGAAAAGAAACCGAAGATCGCGGTCAGCATGCCCAGGGCAAGGACCGCGCCCATTATGGGAACCACAAAAATATTCGCGACAAGCGCCACTATCGAAATTTTATTGAAGTAATACGCTATCAGCGGAGCCACGCCTATCTGGGCGCTGACTGAAACGGCGAAAGGGGTAGCGAACCAGCCCGGCAGGACCTTTTTAAAATTCGCATCAAAAAAAGGCACCAGGTACACTATGCCCAGGGTTGCCAGGAAAGACAGCTGGAAGCTGGCGTCAAAAAGCGAAAGCGGGTTGATCACCAGGATTATCAGGGCGGCGAGGGCAAGGTTGTTGAGCATATCCGGCTCCCGCTCAAGCACGTAGCCCATAAGGACCACCAGCGTGATCACGGTCGCCCTGACAACCGGGGCGTTCGCTCCGGTCATCAGGCAGTAAAGGACGGTGAACGGCATCGTTATAAAAGAAACTATCTTTCTGGGCAGGCGCAGCAGCTTGTGAAAGAACAGGAAAAATATCGACGCTACAAGGCCCACATGCAGCCCGGAAACCACAAGGGTGTGGGCAAGCCCCGTGGCAATAAACATCTCCTTCAGCTCCTGCGAAAGGCCTACCCTGTCGCCCAGCATCACGCCCCTGAGAAGCGCCGCCTCATCCCCTTTGAGCGTGCCTGTTATGCTCTTTCTTATCGCGCGCCTGCATCTCGCGGCTATGCTGAGGAAAAAGTTTTCTTTTCCCCTTCCAAGGTCTTCGATCTTCCTCGCGGTTATTACGGCGAATATTTTCTTGTTTGAAAGGTACCTTCGATAGTCAAATGCCCCGGGCTTTACAGGCGCCGGCGGTTCTTTGAGCAGGCCCGAGACAGAGATCCTTCTGCCGTAAAGCAGGGGAACTCCTGACCTGGCTGAAGAAGGGCAGGTGACCCTGACAAGCCCTTCAGCGCGGTGACCGGCCGTATTAACCGAAAGGCTGTCCCTTGTTTCCTCCGCCCCGAGAAGAAAGTAATACCTCCCCTTATTATAATCAGGCTCCTGCAGTATCGTCCCGGTAAGTTCCATTCCCCAGGGGGAAGCTAATTTCCTTACGTGGTCAGCCGAGACCGGGTTTGCCGCAAGCGATTGCAGGCACGCGCCTGCGAATACTACGTCCAGCGCCAGGAAAACAGTGAGCAGGGATCTCCTGAACCTGAACGAAACAAGCGTGGCTGCGAATGAAGCGAACAGGAACAGGGCTGCGGCCAGAACAGGGATCCTGAACGCGGACGCGGACGCTGCTCCCAGAACGTATAGCAGCGCCGCTGTTATTAGGGGCGTAAGCATCGCGTTGTCTTTTAACTCTTATTTCATTTTTTCAACCGCGACCGAACCGATTGTGAAGGTCACCCCGCCCGCGAAGTTGAAACGGAAATCACACCCGTTGCAGCCGTTATCGAACTTGCCGTCCTCTATTTCAAAAGAAAAGGTTTTCCACTTCCCTGAATCTTCCAGTATTATCTTCTCCTCGTGGTCCTTGAACGCTCCGGGAATCGGGCATTTGGCGACCGCGTCATCCGATGAATCGTATTCAAGCCCTACTTCCGCTTCTCCCTCGTCAAAGTACTCCACGGTAAGCTTTACGCGCGGCGCGGCGCCTTTCTTGAATGCCTTTTTTGTGATCTTGAAATACATAAAAGGCGAAGCGTCCGGGTTGTCGGGAACCGCGTTGTTCTTGCCCAGCGCGGCCCACGCCTCTTTGCCGCCTTTTGTCGCAGGCGCGTTGTCACCCTCAGCCCCTTTCTCAAGCAGTTCCAGCCCCGTCTTCACCGGCTTCTTTGAAAGGATAACCCATGCCGCGTCAGGATCCTTCACGTAAGAAGGCGCCTTCTTCGCGGCTTCCTGCGCGAACACGCCAGCCGCGGCCACTGTTGAAAATACCGCGGCCAAACCAAGCAGTATCAATCTTTTCATGTTACCCCCTTTTTTTAACTGAAGATTACAGTGATTTTTTAATACTGATTACGGTAATTATTATTAGTATCAAGAGTCCCGCCTCAACGGCGGGTCGCCGAAGGGGCGACAAGTATCAAGTGTCAAGTTTAAAACTCATGACCCATGACGCATGACTCGTGACTGTTTTTATTTGACGGCGCTAAGCGGCACCACCGTCAGGCCGTAGTCTGACATATCCTTCACAGCGTGCTCTGTCACTTCGTCTATCGGGACCTTGGCCTTATTGGTGAAAAGATCCACAAGCACCTTGCCCTTACCGTTTGTTATCTGGATGTTCTTGTAATACGCCTTGTAAACGCCGTCGGTGTGCGTCTGGCCGTCAACTGCGATAATGCCGTAAAGAAATGTTTCGTTAGCGATCGGACCCAGGTCTATTTTCCTGTGCCACCAGGTGCCTTTTGCCGCTTCCTGGAAATTACCAGCCGGATGCGGTGAGTTGCCGTCCTGGTCCTTGCATCCTGCCTCGCCGCCGTTGTCGCGCAGGGTCCCGAAAGAACCTCCGGCCATATCAATCGACCCGCTGAACCCGGCGCTTGTCTTTGGTATGAAGACATCATATTCAAGGAATGACTTTTCCGGGATAGTGAACTCGTCATCCCCGCCTATGAAGTTCAGGTAGCAGAACTCATAGTCATCAGCCGCGGCGTAATCCGCTGTCAGGCAGATCGCCGTCCCCTTTACCTCTTCTTTCGCGGCGAATCCCGTGTGCAGGACTGCCGCCATCCCAAGCACCAGCGCCAGCAATACAAGCTTCTTCATGTTACCCCCCTTGTCTCGTGCGTCGTTCTTCGTTCATCGTTCGTCGCAAATACTTAAATAGCTCAATAGTAAAGGAACTGTTGTTGGTACAACTTTCAACTTTCAACGTTCAACTTTTAACTTTCAACTGTTTTATTTGACGGCGCTGAGCGGCACGACTGTCAGACCGTAGTCTGACATGTCCTTTACGGCGTGCTCTGTCACGTCACCGATCGGCACCTTATCTTTGTTTGTAAAAAGGTCGATAAGGACCTTGCCTTTGCCGTCCGTGATCTGGATATTCTTATAATAAGCCTTGTAAACGCCTGCCTTGTGGTCTTTCCCCGCGTCCACAGCAAGGATCGCGTCCATAAAACTCTCTCCCGCTATGGGCCCAAGGTCTATTTTCCTGTGCCACCATGCGCCTTTCGCGTTTTCAGCGTTTCCGGCGGGATGAGGTGAATTCCCATCCTGGTCCTTGCAGCCTGCCTCGCCGCCGTTGTCGCGCAGGGTTCCCAGCGAACCACCCCCGAGATCAACCCCTCCCGAGAAACCCGCGCTTGTCTTGGGTATGAACATATCATACTCAAGGAAAGCGCCCTTGGGAATGCTGAACTCATCTTCCTTCTCGATGAAGTTCAGGTAGCAGTATTCGTAATCATCCGCCGCGGCAAAAGTCGCTGAAAGGCAAAGCGCTGTTCCCTTTGCCTCTTCTTTCGCGGCAAAGCTTGTCTGTAAACCCATCGCGACACACGCGGCCAGACCAAACAACACTAATTTTTTCATAGCCCCTCCTTTTTTTGAAATACCGATTGTCGTAATCCCCCTCAATCCCCCTTTAATAAAGGGGGAGATAGGTCCGATGACTCCGAAAGGACGGAGTATACGGACTCTTCGGAGGGGATTTGAAAACGTATGACGTACGACTTACGACGTTCGACGGCATTTTTTACTTGCTGGCAATGCAAAGCGGAGAAACAAGCTCCTCCAAAAATTCTTTTGCCTGTTTGTGCGAAAGCCCGTGCAGCATGACCCAGACAGTTAAATGAACAGGGCTTCTCGACCCGCCCTTATACAGGGATATATACTCGATTTCCGCGGACCGGATTTTACCCGCGACAGGCCTTTTACCGGGCCAGAACCCCTGGCGGTACTTGTTTATCCCGGCTTTTTCCTCAACCATCACTGAAACGTTCTCGCCGCGCCCCATAATAGTAGAATACGGATGGATGTAGTCGGCATGGCGCCATCCCGCGTGCGGGACCTCTTTCGTAAAATTCCCGGTTGTCTGGCTCATGCCGCTGCCGCCCGGATACATTTTATAAAGAGTGTTGCGGGTGAAATTCGCGTCAAACGCGACTATTTCCTCGCATGTCAGGGCTTTATTCTTCGGCGTAATGTCAACCGTAACCCTGAACTGTTTCTGGGAAGCCCAGAATTCGTAGACCTGCGCCGCGTCAATGTTCTCGTCAGACCAGGACACCTGCGCCTTCTTGTACAAGGACCCGTCCGCAAGAACCTTGATCTTACCCGGCTTGCCAGACTGCCTTGTCTTTATCTCGTTAATGTATTCTACGGCGTTCTGGGCGGGTTTTAGTTCATCATGCTGGGAAAACTGGCCGTAGTTGATGCCGAAAGAGTTGCTCCCGTAATCTTTGCCTTTGTTAATGGATGAGAAGCTGACAGCTGTCCCTCCCTTTTCCTCGCTTAAGGTTATGGTGAAGTGCTTGTTGGCAACAGTAAGGGTTCCTTTGCCTGTGCCCAGGTCAGAGCTTGTAAGCGTAAGGTCTGTTTGGTCATTGCCCTTCTCTCCTTTTAATATGGTAAGGCTGACACAGGTCTCCTGCAGGATATATGGAAGCACGAATACCAGCTTATTGTCAAGTATCTGGCATGGGATACTCTCACCTGCCGGGGTTGTAAGCTTGAACGGGGCAGACAGGCCTTTCGGAAGGTCTGTGACGAACAGACGGTCTGCCAGCTCCTTGTTTTTTGCGTTGCACACAAAGACCTGTATCTCCTTCTGGGTTATCTTAGGCTGGGGATAGAGCATGACAGAAACGGAGTCCTCAACAGTAACCTGGCGGTTATCCTGGGTGTATGATATCCGGATTGCCTTTCTTTCCAGGCCCGGGTTTAATGGATTAATGGATGAAAGGATTAATGGTTTGGAAACTTCCTGGTTTGTGGAAATGTCACCGAAAAAGGTGGTTTTTCCATCAATCGTTACCTTCACGTCTTTAGCTGTGGCGTTTGTGATAAAACCCTTCTCCTTTGAGGTCATGGGCTTGAATTCCTGGTTCTTTATGGCAAGCACGGGATTACCGGAGTCAATGACCTTTGTCAGGATCAAGAGATCCGGGTTTCTCTCAACAAACAGGGGTCGCCAGTAGAAGGCCTTGGGAGTAGAGCCTTTAGGCTCGTTTTCTCCCGGAGTAGAGCCTTTAGGCTCATTTGTTAACCATGTCAATTCCCATTCTATCGTCTTATTGCCCCAGTCAACCGTGTCCTTTGCCCAGATAGTTAAGCTTGCCTTCTTCTCTTCCTTTGCAGCAAGGGAGTAGTTGAGGACATCCGAACCAAGGGTGGGGATAACGCTCTTAAGTTTTAATGTGCCTGATACTGGTTTATCTGTAAGGTTCTTCAGGGTCAGTTCCGCGCTTGTCTTTTCCCCGGGATGAAGCACAAGCGGCTTGTGGTTTATGGCTACAGGCGAGAAAACAACCTCGTAAACCCCGAAGTACTGGATCTCGTCGCTGAAAAGGATTTTTCCGTCTTTGACTTCGTAGGTTATTGGTTTGTATTCGTTTCCATCGCTTCTCAGCGCAATTACTTCCGCTACCGGTTCTTTGAAATTTGTCCCGAAGGGATCCTTTAGGGAAATTTGCAATTTGCAATTTGCAATTGATTGTAGTTATATGCGAGCAAAATACTGGTCCCGCCACTGAAAAGCCTGGTCCCCCTGACATTGTCCCCATAAACGGTCTTGGGCAGGTCAACCTTCGCCCAGTTGGAAAGGACCTTTTCCCAGTAGGGCTTATATTCCAAAATGCCCGCGAGGTCGTTTACAAACAATACTTCGCCCTTACCCTTCGCGAACACAGCGTCCCTCGCGCACAGGTCGGAATTATAATACGTGACCGGCTTTCCTTTTCCGAAATTATGTGTGTCGTGCTTGGGCATAGCAAGCGAGATCGGCTTGCCGCTTTCCTCGCCGAAGATCTCAGGGCTGTGCAGAACAAGCGCCTCAGGCTCGCCTATCTTCTCGATGGTCACTTTCCCAACGGTGAATTCAAAGCTTCCGGGAATGTTGAACCTGAAATCCATGCCGTTGCAGTTGTTAGAGAACCGCGCGTCTTCGATATTATAAGTGATCGATTTCCACTGCCCCGAATCCTCCAGCGCTATGTTCTCTTCCGCGGGCTTCCAGGTCCCGGGAGGGTATCCCGGATAAGCCTGGTATTCCTGGTCGCATGAATCGTAGAACATGCTTATCTGCGCGCTGCCCTCGTCAAAATACTCAACCGTCATTTTTACTTTCGGCCAGCTGGCGTTGGAAATAAAACCGTTGTCAACGTCAAAATACATATATTTCGAATCCTTTGAAGTCGGGTTCTCGGTTGCTGTTTTGGCAAACCTTCCGCCTTTTTTAACGGCCTTTACATCCCCCTCTCCCGTAGCCGCTATTCTAAGGTTGCTGCTTTGGTCCGCTTCCCCCAGTATTGTCCAGGCAGTATTTTTATCTTTTTCCTTCGCGAGGAAATCCAGCGGTTTCTTATCCGCTCCCTTTACCTTATCCGTGCCTTCGGTTATGCCCAGGTACTGCGCGAATTCCGGGCATGATGATACCACAAGCCTCCTGCCGGGGATTTTCTCCACCCATTCCTGCAGGATCTTCGCAATGGATTTCCCGTCTTTATTAGAACCGAACCCGGTCCCGTTCGACGGAGCGATGACAAGGCTGAAATTCTCAAGCTTTGCCGCGTCCACAAAATCGTCCGGTATCAGGTCGAATGCAACATCGAAAAGCCTCAGGGACTGTATCACGCCGTACAGGTCAGCCACGCTGTTACTGCCCGCAAGCCACGACCAGTCGTTGAGCAGCACCGCGGTCTTCGCGCCTTTCGCGCAGTCGCGAAGGCTCTCGAAGCACTCCTTCATCACAGTGGCATAGAAAAGGTTCTTCTCGCAGAATTTTTTCCCGTACTCAAAGCTGGGCTCAAGGTTCGATCCCTCCCACCACTCGTTCCAGGAAAGGTGGACCATCGCCTCCGAATGGCGCATGAGGTTGCCGACCCAGAACCTGTCAAAGTGAAAAGGTTCGGGGAAAAATTTGAAACCGGGTATGCGGGACTCGGTATTCCAGTCGCAGTAATAGTTCTTATACGTATCCCAGAATATCGTGTTGTAGTACCTTGCGACCGCGCTCTGTATCAGCCTCTGCGCGTCCTGGGTCTCGGGGCGGTCGAATATCCCGCCGTATGAATGCGGCCCGCCGAATGCCTTGTGGTAATTTGAGTAACCGTAACCCATAAACGGGTCGCACCACACGTCAAAGGACGGGATCAAGCCTGCCCACCCGTATTTTTCCTTCGCGAGCCTGTTCATTTCGTCCATTGACTTCTGCCAGACCGAATACTGGTAGTTGATGGACTCAGCCCGGTTCCATCCCTTTGTGTATTTCAGGGTGATCTCGTCAAATGTGGAATATTCCGTGCCCCATATCTTGTTTAATTTATCTATACTGTCTCCGTATCTGGCTTTAAGGTATTCCTTGAACCCGCTGTTATCAGTTGTCTGCTTCGGGCTGCCGTTCCTTCCGTAAACAAGCCAGAAAGGTTTATTCTGCCACTTGGGCCATACGGGTGATTTGGCGTAATTATCCAGCCAGAACCTGACGTCGTTATTTTTCGGGTCGGAGATATTCTGTGAAAAATCGCTCATATTGAATTTTTTCCCGTCCTGGTAGAAGGACATATATATGTCATAACCTTCTTTCTGCAGCTGCTCCGCGGCCTGCATGACAACTGTTTCCCTGGGTGCCTTGCCGTCTTTCGCCTTCCAGCCCTGGCCCCAGAAATCCATGAAGTGGTGCGTGACCCCCCACTCGCTCGCGAGCCACTGCGAGTGGTAGTTGTCCTCCAGAGACGGCGAATTGTAATAGCCGAACAACGGGGTATTGTCCACGCCCCCGTCTATCCACCCGCCCTTCTCATTCTTGTAATCCCAGGTGTACCAGTAAAAAAACGTGACGGCTATATACGGCCTGTCAAGAGCCATGACCACCCCCGGCGCCAGCATCGCGAACACCAGCACGATAATGTAACTCAGGGCTTTAGCCCTGATCGATTTAAGCATGTTTCCCCCTATTTTAGTCCACAGTCCACAGTAAAATACAATTTATAGAGTTTATAAAGTAAAATCCGTGATAATCCGTGTAAATCCGTGGTTAAAAAAGCAGTTCAAAAAGTTTGTAAAGCTGACAATTAAGTATTATCCGTGGACATCCGTGGCTGAACGCATCTTTCTGTATTTTTCAACTTTTAACTTTCAACCTTTAACTTTAACCGTCGCCAAATTATTTGGCGACTGCCTGCACCGCGTATGCGATCGCTTCAAGAAGCATTCCCTCGCCGTACTGCGTATCAAGCAAAGAGCCCCAGAAATAAAGGACGCTGGCGCCCTTAAAATCGGGACAACCGTGTTTTATAAGCGCTATACCCTGGCCGTACGGTTCGCTGCTGTCATTCTCCAAATTTAATATTGGGATATATTCGTCCTCTGGAGCAAGCCCTTCCCCGGAAACCGGCCTCCACCTGGGGTCAGGCTCTTTCGGGTAAGGCATTGTCTGCGGCAGGAGGGTGAATACTTTCTGATTTTTATTGATCTTGAAGGTCAGGACTTCGTCCGTGGGCGGGGATTCAAAACCCCTGCTCTCGCCTTTTTTCGCTCCGGACCCGCATATAAACAGTTCGAACTGCCTTCCGAAGTCCGCCGGTTTCTTGAATTGCGTGTTCCATTTACCGCCCTCGTAGTCCATCGGGTAGAAAAACGGATAGGTGCCGCCGGGTCCGGCCACGATCAAAAATCCCCCGTTCTTAAGGTAATTCAAAAGCGCGTCTTCGCAGTCATTTTCCGTTTTATATGTGCGGATGTATTCTTCGTGCCCGAAGTAAAACGCTATCGGGTAGTTGGCAGGGTTAAAAACCGCATTGTCAACAAACTCGCTGACTTTCGGAACGTCAACGGTTATACCCAGGTCTTCCGCCGCCTTTTTGATGACATTCCCTATAGGCCACAGTTTCCCCGGGTCTGCCTCAAGGTTTGAAACCGGAATTATGTCCCCGCGCGGCGGTATCAGGCAGATCTTTATCGGCTTTTTTGCCTGCGCCTTCGCGACTATGTCTTTGCATTTTGCCGTAAGCGCGTCCCTCTGGGCAATATATTTTGCCTCGGCTATCGTCTTTTCCAGCGCCTCTTTCTGCTCTTTCTCGATCGAGGCGAGAGAATCAGAAGATCTCTGCGTCTTCTCCCCTGCCGCAGTCACGGCGAAAACCGGGAACCTGCATTTGATCCTGATCTCGGTTACAGCCGCGTCCTTATTCATTTTAAAAGCGAACATCTCAGCGCGCCACTTCTGCAAAGGGAACTCGTTATTCGAGAGCGCGTTAAGCCCGCGGGTGATATTGACCTGTTCCTGCCCTGCCTTGTCGTAAACAATAGTTATTACCCCGATATCTGAGGTGAGCGCTGCGTCCTTCTGGCTTACCCCGAAAATAACCGCGATTGCCTTCGCGTTCTCCTGCCAGGCAATTGAAATTTCTTTTGAAGCATCAACCGCGTTCTTCCCGCTGTTCAGGTCAGGGTCCGCGATGTAAAAA